>NZ_BAABGA010000041.1:0-125738 GCF_039541335.1 Novipirellula rosea
ATATCGACGGCAAGAATCCTCGCCAAGAGAGCCGCATGAGTGCTAGCTTGAAAGGGCTCGGCTCACGCCCCAGGCTACATGCTGCCGTGCCTCCGGCACTTCGAAATGGCGCAACTTTGAAATTAATGCGTCGGGTTACGATTGAAATTGCGACGCCGCCGTCCCACTGCTAGATAAAACCTATCCGAAAGCATGAACCGAGCTCTCTCGATCGTCGCGATATTGATGTTGTTGCTGCTGGGCGGTTGTTCCGCTGGTTTGCGCAAAATCGATACCGCACGTGACGCGTTCGCTCGCGGCGACTTGGTCGAATCTCACGACACACTTGCCAAACTCGCTAAGCCACGTCGCCGCTTTGGCGACGCTGCGGCACTGGATTTGGCGATGATCGAATTGGCTCGCGGCGATGCCGCCGCCGCGGAAGCTCGACTTCGCAAATTACGCGACCGTTTTGACGCCATGCCCAAGCTGGCACCGCTTCAAGAAACCGCATCGATCATCACCGACGATACCGCTCGCCCGTTCCGCCCCGCCGGCTACGAACAGGTCATGATCCGGGCAATGTTAGCAGTTTGCTCGTTGGCGACCGACGGTCAGGACGCCGAAAGCTACGCGATGCAAGCGGCGATGCGTCAGTCGGAATTGGCTGCCGAGGCGAATGAGCGAGGCCTGGAATCGGCTTCGGAAACCTATCAACCGATCGCGCTGGCACCTTATCTGCGTGGCGTGTTACGCGAAGCGACGCATCACGATTACGACGATGCCGCTCGCGCGTACCAGCTTGTTACCTCGGTCGAACCCAATTTCGCTCCAGCCCACGCCGACGTTGTTCGCGCAACCGGTGGTGCCCACAGCACTGCGGGTAACGGGGTGCTGTATGTGATCGCCTGTGTTGGTCGCGGACCGGTGCTGGAACAAGTCGACGCGCCCACGACCACCGCGGCGATGCAGATTGCGTCGACGGTGATGAATGTGCAAAACAATCGTGGTGGCGATTCGAAACCGTTTGTGCTGCCGAATATTGCATCGGTAAAAGTCCCCAAGGTCAAAATTCCTCCGTCCAATGTTGTCGCGCTCGGCGCGCGTGCGAATGGCGTCGCGATCGGTGTGACTCAGACGTTGACGGATGTAGGCGAATTGGCAAGGCGACAAGTCGAAGCCGAGATGCCGTGGACGATAGCCCGAGCGGTGATGCGGCGGGCGACCAAAGAGATCACTGTGGCGGTGACGGGAAACCAGCTTGGGTTGGACGGTGCCGCAGGATCCCTCTTCCAATTCGCCGTCGCTTCGGCGTGGGGCAGTGTCGAGCATGCCGATACACGATGTTGGGGCCTGCTGCCTCGCGAGATCCAGGTGTTGCGGGTGGAACTGCCCGCCGGCGAACATGAGATTTCGCTTCATTCGCTGGGGATCAACGGGAACCCAATGGGGGTGGGCGTAAGAACGCCGGTAACGATGGTGGATGGTCAAAACGAGTATTTGATCGTGATCGCGCCCGATCAAACGATCTATCCCGTCAACGCGAAATGATTTACCGCGGTATCACGGTACGGTAAAGTAGCACCGTTCCTCGTTCGTCTGGAGCACGCCAATCGGCTGCGGTCCAGGCGGGGGAACTGCGTCTATCGTTTCCTGATGTTGCCGCCGTTGTCAAAGTTGTCCGCATGAAAGCCATCGAGCTTAACCATATCGCCATCCATGTCCTCGATATCCAGAAGAGTGTCGCTTTTTATCGTGACACGATGAATTTGCCCCAATTGGAGCGGCCCGCATTCGATTTTCCGGGAGCGTGGTTTCAGCTAGGGGAACGACAGGAATTGCATTTGATTGGCGATCGTACACTGCCGGTCCATTCGCATCACCGCGGCGGCCATTTTGCGTTGGAAGTCGACTCGCTTGACGAGTGGGAAGCCCATTTGGACAAGCATCATGCGACGCGGTTATCCCGCAAAATACGGCCTGACGGCGCCCTGCAAACGTTCGTGCAGGATCCCGACGGCCATTGGATCGAACTCTGCATGCCTCCGAAATAAAACTCGGAGATCGCGATCACCGGGGCTAAAGCCGCTTGCGGTTTTGAGGTAATCTACGGGGACCGTCGCGCTTCGCGGCTCGTTATCCTTTCCCCCTATCTCCCCCCTCAGCTTCCCGTGACATCAAAAACGATTGATCATTCGATTGGTCCCAAAAGTCTTGCTGCCTTCGATCGTGCTCGTGCGTTGATCCCGGGTGGGGTGAACAGCCCCGCGCGTGCATTTGGCGCCGTTGGCGGATCGCCGTTGTTCATCGATCATGCCGAAGGAGCGTACATCTTTGATATCGATGGACGCCGGTTTCTCGATTACATCGGATCATGGGGGCCCATGATTCTGGGGCACGCGTGCCCCGAAGTTGTCGATGCGGTGGTCCGCGCGGTGGGACGCGGAAGCAGTTATGGAGCACCGACCGAAGCGGAATCCGAATTGGCCGAACAGATCATCGATGCGGTGCCATCGATCGAACGAGTTCGCTTGGTCAACAGTGGAACCGAAGCGACGATGAGTGCGATTCGCGTGGCTCGCGGTGCGACCGGGCGTGACAAAGTGATCAAGTTTGCGGGCAACTATCACGGTCATGTCGACAGCTTGTTGGTGGCGGCCGGCAGTGCCGCAGCGACGCTGGGGGTTCCCGATTCGCCAGGCGTCACCGCAGGGGCCGGCGGTGACACCATTGTGCTGCCCTATAACGATGTCGCCGCCTTGACCCAAGCGTTCAGCGAACACGGATCGAAAATTGCCGCGGTCATTCTCGAGCCGGTGGTGGGCAATATGGGATTAGTGATCCCCACGTCCGACTTTCTAAACTCACTTCGTTCGATCACCGAGAAAGCGGGCACGATCCTGATCTTTGACGAAGTCATGACCGGATTTCGGCTTGCTTATGGCGGGGCACAAGAGCGATTCGGGATCACTCCGGACATGACCACGTTGGGCAAGATCGTCGGCGGTGGCATGCCGTTGGCCGCCTACGGAGGACGCGCGGATATCATGGATCAAGTGCTGCCAGCGGGCAAAGTTTTCCAAGCAGGCACGTTGAGCGGAAATCCCGTTGCGGTGGCCGCGGGCAGTACAACGCTGCGGATTTTGAAAGAAGAATCGCCGTATGAGTCATTGGACAAAATGGGCGACCGGCTCGCCGAAGGACTTGCCGCTGCGGCGACCGAAGCCGGAGTGCCTCATCAAGTTCAGCATGTTGGCAGCATGGTAACGTTGTTCTTCAACCCCGATCCCGTGATGAACTGGGACGACGCCGACCGCAGTGATCGCGACGCCTATGCACGCTATTTCTGGGGCATGATTGGCGAAGGTATCTATATGCCATGTAGCCAATTCGAGTCGCTGTTCTTCAGTCGTCTGCACACCGAAGCGATGATCGATCAAACAATCGATGCAGCCAAGAAAGTATTGGCTTCATTTTAAGATCGCCTGTCGGCCGGAGCGAAAATCCGGCGTTGGCGGTAGCAACGAATTGGCGATCACACACGATGCACGCTAACGGCTTGGAAAGCCGTGCGACAATGGTAGTCCGGAACGGTAGCGGAGCGAAAATCCGGCGTTGGCGGTAGCAACGAATTGACGATCACACGCGATGCACGCTAACGGCTTGGAAAGCCGTGCGACAATGGTAAGCCGGAACGGTAGCGGAGCGAAGTTCCGGCATGGCGACACTCACCCAATACATCACGATTGACCCTAAATGGAATGGCTCTGGTACCTGCTGCTGATGGTGGCGGGCTTTTTGGCAGGCATCATTAACACGATCGCCGGTGGCGGTTCGTTTTTGACGCTGCCCGCGCTGATGTTGTTTGGACTGGACCCAAAACTGGCCAATGGAACCAACCGGGTCGCCATTCTGTTGTCCAGTGCGGCGGCCGTCGCGACGTTCCGCCGCCATGGGCAATTCAACCAGCGGCTCGCCTTTCGCTTGGCCGTTCCCACGTTGATGGGAGTGCCGGTCGGCGCGATGATGGCGATCTATCTGCCTACCGACACCTTCAAGTCGCTGTTTGGCGTGATGTTTTTGGCGATGGCGGTGCTGTTGTGTTTGAACCCCAAGCGATTGACCCAGGTCAACGCCCAGCCCGAAAATGTGAGCTGGAAGATGTTGCCGATCTTCTTCGCGATCGGGATCTACGTCGGCTTCATCCAAGCAGGACTGGGGATTTTGTTGATGCTGGCGATGAGTCTGCTGAACACGGGCGACTTGGTGGCATCGAGTGCGATCAAAAACTGGATCGCCTTTATCGTCACGCTGACGGCCACGATCGTGTTCGTCAGCTACGGGTTAGTCCAATGGGCACCAGGATTGGTGATGGCGATTGGCAATGTGGCCGGTGGGGTGACGGGGGCAAAGTTGGCGATCCGCAAAGGAAACCGATTCGTCTTTGTCTTCCTGGTCATCGTGATGGTGGCCACCGGGGTGAAGTTGACCTTCTTTTGATGCGAGCTCGGATTGCGATCGCTACGCCGAAGCTATGAGGCGCAGCATTAAAGGCAACCAATTGCTCAGCGATCATCACTCCGCCTTTGGGGGGACGTCACCCGCGTTGGCTTTTGCGTCGCGGTCGCGGGCTTGTTGACGGATCACTTGCTTGGCATGGGTCAGCCGTGCGGGCCACTTGAACGTCGGCGCCTGTTCGGGGTCATAGCCCTCGAGATGTCCCTCTAATCGCGTTGCCGGTTTGGAATAGCTGAATTTCGAATCGCCGAAAACTTCACGGCACATCGCTGCCAATCCCGGATCGTACTCAATCAGTTCCACGCGTGTATTGACGTGATTGTGATCGTGGTCGTTGACGCGATTGTCGTCGAACCAAGATTGGGCGCCTTCGGCAAAATACTCGAAACGATTGACGCTGGCGTATTTTCCTTTCCAAAGCCCACGCTTCATCGCATCTTTATAGGTTTGTTCGAGGCGGTCATCAAAAGTCGGGTCGACATTAAGCATTCCTCGTAGATGGATGCAATGGGCAAGCTCGTGGATCAAAATACTTTCCGCAGCATACGGGTCGCCCGGGTAGGCCAACAAATTCTCTTCGCCGACCGAACAAAAGGGATCGGTTTCGCTTCCACCGGTGCCCCGTGCGCGAGCGTCCCAGTAGTCCTTGCCATTAAGTTGCGAAAAATCGGCGGGAGCCTTGCGAGCAAAATGAGCGAACTCAGGTAGATCGGTGGTGAATTCATTATGAGCCATGATGCATAACCGAGCACCGCTGCGGGCCATCGCCTGCAACACCTCCTCACGCTCGCCAAGCATTTTTTCAATCAGATACTTGGCTTCCTGTAACGCAAGCGGATTCACGGTTGCGGAGGCCACGATCGGGAACCCGTTCACCGATACTGATTGTGAGTAAAACGCCGGCATCCCCTGTTGGCCATTCGGATCGAAACGAATCCCTTGCACCCGAGTTTGGCTGGTGACCGTTTGCTCGCTGCGATCCTTGCGACCGACGATCGCAAACCGGTGACCGAGCGTGGTGGTGATCACGGTGTCTTCACCCGGTTCCAAAGATCCATTGGGAACGCGTTTGCCTTCGGGTTCAAGCCAAAAGATATCGACCGTTTGTTCGCTGGCGTTAATGATTTGAAGCTTCGGTCGCTGGCGTTCCGTAGCGGCTTGATTCTTCGCTTCCGCCGAGAGGGGTGTCAGAGTGGCCAGCATCGAGATGACCAGTAGAGATGGCAAGCGTAGGCAATGACCAATGTTGTGATACATGGATTCCGATCCGAGAGGGGGCCGCAAGCAGCCAAGGGCAATGGTTTTTCGACTGCATGATTATAGTCAGCAGATCGTGATCCATTGCAGACCATGCGAACGAATCAATGCCTATCGGTCATTCGAAGCGCATTCAATCGGGATAGCGTTATTTACTTTGCCCACTTCATTCTTCCTGCGGCAATTTTTCAAGGAATCCGCGACTGCGATCGGCAGAGGTTGCTGTCAGGTGAATTCAATTTCACGACGGATTACGCCGCCGGATAAATGTCTGCGAAATGCAGGGATACATCGATGGCGGGAATTGGGATCGATGAATTAAATTGCACGTACAGCGATTCGTTGAACTCGCTATCCCCCACCGCAAGTGTAAACGCGTGTCGCTCGCCTACTCGGGTTCTTCTTCGGGCGGGATGCGTTTGGATTCGAGGATCGATTCGATGCGGACCGCTTTTTTGCCTTTGAATGCACCGGCGCGGGCGTTGAATTTAGGAACGTCCTGGATCGACAGTTCCAGCGGCGAGTTGACTTCCTTCTCGGTCGTGATCACGTCGCCGACTGACAGTTCCAATAGATCACCGGTGCGGATTTTGGACCTTGCCAAGGTGACGACAACGTCGACCGGTGCCGTTTCGATGCTGGTGCAGATCCGTTCGCGTGATTTTTCTGTTGGTTTCCCTTTGCCGTAACCGACCCAGCCGTTTCGCGACAGCTGGGAATTAAAACCTTCGATCGTGTTGAACGGAATACATAGATTCATCATGCCGCGGTTCTTGCCGAGCATGACTTCGAACCCGACCAAGATGATGACTTCATTCGGTGGAACGATTTGCACCAGCTGCGGATTGCTCTCCATCCGATCGACCTCGAATTCGAGCTCGACGATGTTTTCCCAGGTGACTTTCAGTTGCGTCAGAAACAGATCAACAATTCGGCGAATCAGTCGAGTTTCGATTTCGGTCAGTGGTCGACGAATGGCTTCGCCGGGTTTGGGGTCGCCGCCCAGCATGCGGTCGATCACGGCGTACGAAAGCGTCGGCGCGACGTCAAGAATCCAGTGGCCTTCGAGCGGGCTTGGTTTCAATACGCTGAAGCAACTGGGGTTATCCAGACTGAATACGAACTCGCTGTAGGTCAATTGATCGACGCTGAGCAATTTGACTTCGGTCATTGTTCGCAACAAACCGGACATCGACGCACCGTAATTACGTGCTAACGTCTCGTGCAGCGAATGCATCGCCCGCATCTGGTCTTTGCCAACGCGTTCGGGGCGTTTGAAGTCGTATGAAGTGACTCGTGTACCCTCAGGCAATAGCCCCGACACTTTTTGATGGGACGTTTTGCCACGCGGCGGTGCGGCCGAAGCTTCGCTCGGTTTTGCTGCGGCGGCTTCCGAATCGGTCGCGTCCCGCGCCGGTCCATCGACCGTTTCCATCGCCTTAAGCAAGCTTTCGACTTGGTTCTGGCTGAGCGATTCGTCTGACATATCCCTTGTCCTTGTAGTTTGCGAACTTGTTGATGGCGAGCTTCGCTTCGATTGCGAGCTCGATTCGTCGCACTAAGTTCGCACGTGGCCGTCGCCACGGACGATGTATTTGTAAGTGGTCAATTCGCGAAGACCGCAGGGGCCACGTGCGTGAAATTTGTCGGTCGAGATGCCAATCTCGGCTCCCAGCCCAAACACGCTGCCGTCGTTGAATCGGGTGCTGGCGTTGACCATCACCGCTGCACTGTCGACCAGCGTCGTAAAGGTTTCAGCGGCACGCAGATCGCCGGTCACGATCGCGTCGGTATGATGCGACCCATAGCGATTGATATGCGCGGCGGCGTCTTCGATCGATCCGACCACGGCGACACTAATCGTGGGGCCTAAGTATTCGGTCGACCAATCTTCGTCGGTTGCCGGCAATGCGTTATCAATCCAAGTGATCGCGCGTTCGTCGGCGCGAATTTCGACGCCTCGCTCGGTCAATCGTTTGGCGATTTCGGGAATCGCGTCGGCCGCGATTTTCTCATGTACCAACAACGATTCGCATGCGTTGCAGACGCCCATTCGCTGGCATTTCGCATTCTCGATGATGTTGACTGCCATCGCGATGTCGGCATGTTGGTCGACATAGACGTGACAATTGCCGTCAAAGTGTTTGATCACCGGCATCGTCGCTTCCGCGGCAACCCGACGGATCAGCCCTTCGCCACCACGAGGAATCGTCACATCAATCAGTTCGCCGAGCGACAGAAATTCGCCGACGGCTTGTCGATCGGTGGTCGAAACCAATTGGACCGCGTCTTTGGGAACACCACACTCTTGAGCTGATTCCCCCAACACCTCGACGATTGCTTTGCTGCTGTGGATCGCTTCTTTGCCGCCACGCAGGATGACTGCATTGCCGCTCTTGACGCAAATGCCTGCCGCGTCGGCGGTCACATTAGGGCGACTTTCGTAGATAAAGAAGACGACGCCGAGGGGGACGCGGCGTTTCAGGATTTGCAGCCCCCCAGGCCGCGTGTGTCCCTCGATCACTTCGCCGACGGGATCGGGAAGCATCGCGATTTCTTCGAGCCCGGTAGCAATCGATTGGATACGAGTCTCGTCCAAACGCAATCGATCGATCGCCGCTTCGCTCAATCCATAATCAGGAGCAGCGGCGAGATCTTTTTGATTTTCTTCGATAATCCTGCTGCTGGCGGCTACCAACGCGGCAGCGGCATGACGCAGCCAGCGGTTTTTGACTTCCGCGTCCAGCGCGGCGAGTTGGTAGGAGGCCGCACGCGCCGCTTTGGCGGTTTGCAGGCAATATTGAGCGATTTCAGGGTTAGCAGCAGTCGTCGACATGTTGACCGGAAGGGTTTCAAGCGGCATCAAATTAGGCAATTTCGAGGCTTTAGCAGCCTTCGAGAGATTGTCGACGATGCAGTGCGAGGGGTCAACGGCGAATTGATCGCTAAGCCAACGCGGCTCGCGATTTCCAGAGGTAATAAATCGCACGAAAGGTCGCATAGGCGGCAATCGCAGTCAGTATGCCAGCGGTGTCCGCCACAAAATCCATCGGATCGGGCGATCGACCGCGGACGAAGCCTTGTGTGTACTCGTCGATCGCGGCGTAGCTCATACCAATGATCGCAATCATGCTAAAACGTCGAACCAGTCGATCCGAAGTGGTTACATAACACATCAGCATCCCGAGCCCCCCGAAGGCGGTGAAGTGCATCAGCTTGTCGCTGATCTTGGGCGGCTTGATCATCGCGCTCGGGATGTGAGTGAGCACGAAGATGAGCAACCAATAGCCCGCCAACGCAAAGATGGCTAGCCGGAAGCCAAGGATCGTTTTTTTCGTGATAGACTGCATCGATGTCCCCATGTTGGGATAAGCTGGAGCAGATGACATTAGAAACTCCGTTTTGTTCATGACAAGGTGTTTCGACAAGGACCGGCGTCGGGCTGAGCGGCTAATGCCGAACTTGCCCCTCTGCCGGGTGCGTTGGTGGTGTCTGATCCTCCATCTGCTTCCCCTCTCCATTTTTTCGATAAGGAATCGACGGTGCTAAACCAGCTGCTTTGCAAGCGTTTTGCGATCACAACCCCTGCCAATTTCCACGTTTTCACGCTGGCGATCGTCGCATCGACGGTTTTTGTGCTTGCTTCATCGAAGCTGGCTCAGGCCCAATCTGCTGAATCCAACCAGACCCCTGCAGCGGTTCCATCGGAATCCGCGAGGAAGGTTGATGAGGAAACTGGCAGCGAAAAGGCAAACGCAGCGAAGAACTGGAAACCGCTGGAAGGTTCCTGGGTTGCTTGTCAATTTGGGGGTGATGGAGAAGTCGAGATCAAAGGCAATTCGGCCAAAATCGCTTACGGCGACCCGCTGTCGGGGATCCGCTGGGAAGGTGACGTGCTGCGAGAAAACTATGAAATCGCGTTGGAGGCACGTCGGACCGAAGGCTATGACTTCTTTTGCGGTTTGACGTTTCCGGTCGGTGAGTCGAAGGTCAGTTTGATCATGGGCGGGTGGGGCGGCGGTATCCTCGGGATCAGCAACGTCGACGATAATGACGCCAGCCAGAATGCAACGACTCAATTTCGCAATTTTGACAATGACAAGTGGTACAAGGTGCGTGCTCGTGTGACCGACAAGGCCATCGAGTGCTGGATTGATGGCAAAAAACTGATCGATCAACCGCGTGAGGGACACGTCTTTGATATTCGTGCCGAGATGGAGCAATGCGAGCCGTTGGGGGTTGCCGCGTTTCAATGTGATTCGGAGATTCGCAACATGCGGGTTCGCCAATTGACGGCAGACGATTTGAAGCCGCAGAATCAGGCCAAATCAGACAAGGCAGTTTCCGAAACGGACGCCGCCACCAAAAACGAAACGAAGCAAACCGAAACGAAGCAAACCGAAACGAAGCAAAAGGAATCGAAGTGAGTGATCGAGAAACGGATTTGAGTGCGTTTGACCCACAGGACGTGGAATTGCAAGCCAAGTTGATGTTCGAGTCCGACTCGTATTGGATGGGCCGTGCGCTCGAATTGGCTTTTCAGGCCGTCGACGCGGACGAAGTTCCGGTCGGCGCGATCATCGTTCGCGATCACTCCATTATCGGGGCGGCATCGAATCAACGTGAAAGCCTGAAAGATCCGACGGCTCACGCCGAAATGATTGCGATCACGCAAGCGGCGGCGGCGGTAGAGGATTGGCGTCTTGAGCAGACCACGCTCTATGTCACCCTGGAACCTTGCATTATGTGTGCGGGAGCCATTCTGCAGTCTCGGATTCCTCGCGTCGTTTTTGGCGCGACCGACCCGAAGGCAGGTGCTGTGGCCAGCATGTACCACTTGCTCGAAGACACCCGCTTGAATCATCGCTGTTTAGTCACGTCCGGTGTGATGGCGGATCGCTGTGGCAAAGTATTGACCGATTTCTTTGCCAGCAAACGTGCCATGGGCAAGAAGTGATAAGGTAGCCAGGAGCCGTTCGGCATCTTAGCCGTTTTGGCGCTAGTCACGGTTCCCAGCGCTCACCGGCGCTAACGCCCAACCGCACGCTGTGAAGCATTTTTTCCTATAGGATTCGCGCATTTTTTAGCGTAGCGGAAGTCGTCAAGACTTTCGATCCACGGCCAGTGCTCCCCGAAACTCACGCACGAGTTCCGCTACGAAATGCTTCACAGCGTTGCCGAAACCGCGAACGTTCGTTCACGCAATGATTCCTTTCTGCCAGATTGTTCCTTTCTGCCAGTTTTGCTGCGGGCCATCGACAGAGACGAAAATCGAGTCGCGGCAGCGTGAATGGGACGATTCTTAGGTCAAGAAAGGGGGCGCGGAGCCGTCGGGAGTCCTTTTTTTGGCGTCATCACATTGGCAAAACGCCCCGAAATAGCGGGAAAGCAATGGCAAAGTGTTCCGGTTTTGCAGATTCTCGGACTTTTGCTGTTTCTAATGCCAAACAAACTAAGCCTTTGCGATCGAGCCAGCCGATACTACCGGTACAACCCGAATTGCTCTCTCGCAAACCGCTGCCACCCTGCTTGTTCATCTTGCTTGGGGAGCTTGGCGAGGAGTGAGAGAAGATTTCGGTGCGAACCCGCCAAAGCTTTGCGTTGACGTTGTCAATCAGAGAGGGCGGTCAATAGGCATAGAGTGACGGATGTGTCACTTGACAAACCAAACTTCATGAAGACGGTGGAACACGCGATGTCGGTACGGAAGCTGACGGCAAGCCTGCTCACAACATTAGCGATGCTAGGCGCCATTGCCACAGGAAATGCACAAGACCATGTGCCACCAGCGGACCCGCTTGCGTTCGATCCTGACTTTCAATGGTTCCGGCCTGTCTATGATATGGACTTGGCCGATATGAAGCCAAAGAAGCGGGCCAACACAGGTTGGTTTGCGACGTATGATCGACTGGCTCTGTACGCATCGCGGCCTGAGTTAGAGATTGCTCAAGACGCTGAAACGAAACTCGACCAGGGTTGGGGACATCGCTACGAGATCGGGTACATGTTGCCGGATGTCGAACACGGTTGGATGTTCACCTTCACTCAACTGAACGGTCCTGGCAAACGAGATGTCGTGGCGACCGAACGTTTGATTCGCTTTGGGGTTGTCCCCGACGATGATGGCGAAAATGGACCGATCATTCAGGGCGATGGCAACACACTGGGCTACGACCAACGGTTGTATTTCGTTGGCGATTCGGTCAACGTCATGGACTTTAACAGCTACGAGCTGAACAAGACTTGGCGGATGGAGCCTTATCACTACGGCGGCATCCTCGAACCGTTCCTCGGTTTTCGTTGGGCACGGTTGAACGATTACAACAGCCAGCAGAACTACATTACGACGGCGAATGGTTCGGCACTTCCGGATCCCAATTTCGGCGACGACTACGAACAATTGACCACCAACTCGGTGATCACCGAAAACGAGATCCTGGCGGGGCAGTTTGGTTTCCGCTATGTCAAGTTCCGTGAACGCTTCACCTACTCCGCTGACTTCCGCGGTATGGTCGGTGGCAGTCTGCAAACGGCAAGGTCGCAACGCAACGTTGATACGACCACAGGCATCGGCGATACCCCCGACAACAACTTTTCATCGCAAACACGTGCTCTGTATGACCGCAACGAAGAATTTGTGATCGGGTTTGATATTCGCGGCGAGTTGGCTTACCAATTGACCAAAGCAATCAAGATTCGTACCGGTGTCCAAGTGATTGACTTGGCAACCGGAATTTGGCGAGGCGGTCCCGTGGACCCAACCGGCACCAATCAAGAGCAAGGCGGTTCGCAAGACCAAGATGTTGTGATGGTCGGAGCGACGTTCGGTATCGAACTGAATCGCTAAACCTAAGAAGCACACCACGCTATTTATTTAACCGGGACATGTTTATTGCATGTCTCGGTTTTTTTATGCGCCGAATGCAACACTTCGTACGAGAGCGTCCGGCTCGTAAAAATCACAACCCGACGCGTAAGTTTTGAAATTGCGCTTTTGGGATTTAGGGGCAAAGCCCCGGACGTTTACCTAGCCCAGCCCAACGGGCTGGGACCAAGAAGACCAATGAATTGTAGGGCCAACCGCCCGGCCGTTTGCTGGGACTTAATGAGGGCGGCTAGCAAATGGCCGGGCCTTTGGTCCGAAGAACGTCTAATTGCGCAACTTCAAAACTGACGCTTCGGGTTGTGATGGTGATTGCTCAGCGACCCAGGACTATCGAAGTTTCCTAACCCGGCCGGTGTGACGGTCGGAAACAAAGAATTGACGGACTCTCGGTAGCGAGCTAATATTGCTTCTATGTCCCACCGAGCCCTTCCTGCCGCTGGTCCCCTCCACCGCGCTGCTGTGAAATCAGTTGCCGCCCGTGGTTTGCGGCTCGCCGTGTTGGTCTGGCTGGTGCTTTCGCAATTCCCGATGCCAGTGGTGCATTCGCACGAAACCTTGCGCGACAGTTCGCTCACTTCACATCTGGCTCGGCATCACCAAATCTGTGCCCCGATGTCCTCCCCGGACTCTCCTTCGCTGATCAGTTGTGTCACCCAGGATTTGCATTGGCATCTGTTTTTACCATGTGATTTTTTGGCGCGTTGTGCAGACGAAATGAATGGTCCCCATTCAGCTTCGTTTTCTCCACTGGGGCTTTGGGGAGACGATGGCGATTCCGTGGTGGATCTCGATTCGGCAAGTGTGTGGAGTTCGCTGCATGCCGATGCAATGCGGTATTGGATAGCGGTTAGCAATCCTGAGGTTGCCGTACCGCCACCGAGTGAAACACTGCCATGTCATTCTTTTACGCAAACCTATCTTAACGTGCCTCTATGCACACTTGTTTGCGTCATGCGGACCTAGTTCGTTCCGCACTCTCTCGGTAAGCGTCTCCTAACTTGGGCACTGGCGTGCGCATGATTCGGGTTCGCGTGTCCATGGTTGACACCCAAGAGCAATCGGCCCCCGGCACCTCACTTTCTTTCCCGCACACCGTCTTTGGATCGTTTCAAGGACACTTTGGCGAATACGAACTATGCATAAGAAATTGCTTTACGCGCTCGGAATTAGCGCTCTCATTGTCTGTGTCGCATTTTTTCTCTGGCCGCGGCCCGAACATCCGAGTGTAGAGTCGGTCGATCTTGCTTCGGCCGAGGTGGATGCGGAGAACATTGCCGCTGCGGAAATTCGCACGGTCAAATTGTCACCTCCCAAAATCGCCTCAGCCGCGATCAAAGTCGAAGCGGTCAAACGCAGACCGTTGCAACCGACGTGCACGCTGCCCGGTCGGCTGGACTATGACCAAAATCGTCACGTCTCGATCCATTCCGCCTGTGAGGGAATTCTCACCGATATCCTGGTGCAACCCGGCAACGAAGTCACTCGGGGCCAAGTCGTTGCTCGCATCAGCAGCCCCGAAGTCGGCCAAGCCCGTAGCGAAGTTCAATCACGATTGGCGAGTTTGCAGCTAGCCGTGAACGAACAAAAACGCAATTCCGAAATTTGCAGTGGCGTCGAAGAGTTGGTGGCTTTGATTCGCGCCGGAGAATCCCCCGAGAGCCTCGTAACCGGATTGGCGACGGAGACGTTGGGAGATTATGGCCGCACGTTGATCGAAGCGTATGCGCGAAAACGTTCGGCGATCGCGATTGCCAACGGATCTCGCGAAGCCGCAGACGTCGGTGCGATTGCGGGACGGATCCAGACCGAACGTGAGCGAGAAAGGCAAACCGCCGATGCGGCCCTTACGTCGCTGATGGAGCAGGCGTTGTTTGATGTAGGGCAACAATGCAAACAGTCGACCGCCGCTGCGGAAGCCGCCCAACGAGAGGTCGATATTGCGCTGCAGCGGCTCAATGCCCTGCTTGGACCCGCGGCTCCTGTGGTGACGCAAGCGTCGTTTAGCAAAGTGAAAAAGGATACGCTTTCGAACGTTGATCTTGTCTCGCCGATCGACGGTACGGTCGAAGAACGGTTACTAACCGCGACCGAGCGTGTCTCGATCGGCGTGCCGATTTTTACGATCGCGGACACTTCTCACTTATGGGCCGAAGCCGACATTCGGCAAAGTGATTGGAATGCAATCACCGTCGGACTAGGGCAAATCGTGACGATCACGGCGCCCGCGATTGCGAACACTTCATTCGAAGGCAAAGTGATTGTGGTGGGGCGCCGTGTGAATTTGGCGACCGGGGCAGCGCCGCTGGTCGCTCAAATCACATCATCGGATACTCGGTTGCGTCCAGGGATGTTCATCCGTATGACGGTGCCGACGGCCGAGTCACGCGATGTGATCGCGGTGCCGACCAAGGCGGTGGTGGTGCACGAAAATCAAACGTTTGTGTTTGTCGCAGACAGTGATGCCGAATTTCGACGCGTGGATGTCGCGACGGGCGAACAGCAAAACGAGATGACCGAAATCACTTCGGGGTTACAAGTCGGCGATCAGGTCGTGGTCGAAGGCGTTTTCAAACTGAAGAGCGAAATTCTTCTCGCCGGTGAGGAGGAATAAGCTGATGTTACAAAAACTGATTGAATTTTGTCTCGAGAATCGTTTCATCGTGCTCGCCGTCACCTTTCTGATGGCTGCCGCGGGCGTGAAAAGTGCAATCGAATTGCCGATCGATGCGGTTCCCGACATGACCAATGTCCAAGTCGCGGTGATCACGGATGCCGGTTCGCTATCACCGGTCGAAGTGGAACAATACATCACCTATCCGGTTGAATCGACAATGGGCGGATTGCCCAACGTCGAAGAGGTCCGCAGCGTATCGAAGTTCGGCATCTCCGTCGTCACGATTGTTTTTGACGAGGGCACCGATATCTATTTCGCTCGCCAAGTCGTCACCGAGCGTCTGCCAACGGCCGCCGCGGCAATCCCTCCAGGCTACGGGACTCCCGAATTGGGGCCGCTGACGACGGCACTGGGCGAGATCTTGCAGTTCGAGGTGCGAGGTGATGACTACACGCCGATGCAACTGCGGACAATGTTAGAGTGGGAGATCGCGCCAAAACTACGTGAAGTGCGTGGTGTGACCGAGATTAATACGCACGGCGGTTTCTACAAAACATTCGAGATCCGCCCCAATCCGGATGCTCTTGTGAGTAACAATGTCACGCTCAGTGATCTGTTCAGCCGTGTCGAAGAGAACAATGGATCGACCGGCGGCGGTTATGTCGTTTATCACGACGAACAGCGGTTCATCCGAGGCGAGGCGTTGCTAAAAGATGTCGATGAAATTCGCAGCATTGTGGTTCGCCGCAATGAGGATGGGGTGCCGATCCTGTTGGCGGATATTGCGGAGGTCGAGATCGCTCCGATGACGCGGCAAGGTGCCGTCACACGTGATGGACGCGGCGAAGCGGTCACGGGATTGGTGATGATGTTGATCGGCGAAAATTCGCGTGAAGTCGTCGAGCGAGTCAAGACCCGAATCGATGAGATTATGCCAACGTTGGCCCCCGGCGTTAGGCTCGAAATCACCTACGATCGATCCGCGTTGATTGGCCGCACGTTGAAAACCGTGATGAAGAATCTGATCGAAGGCGGCTTGTTGGTCATTTTAGTGCTGCTAGTGATGTTGGGCAGCTTTCGAGCTGGGTTTATCGTCGCACTGGCGATTCCGTTGTCGATGTTGTTCGCGGCGAACTTGATGTACGCCACCGCAATCTCGGCAAGTTTGATGAGTTTGGGAGCCATCGACTTTGGGTTGATCGTCGATTCATCGGTGATCATGATCGAAAATTGTATGCACAAACTTTCGCACAACGTGGGGAATGCTCGTAAGCGTGTCGAAGTGATTCGTGATGCCTGTATCGAAGTGCGTAAACCGACAATGTTTGGTGAACTGATTATCGCGGTGGTGTACGTCCCGGTGCTGTTACTCGAGGGGACCGAAGGAAAATTGTTTCGGCCGATGGCGATGACGGTTTTGTTTGCGTTATTTGGATCGCTGATTCTATCGATGACGTTGATGCCAACGCTTGCAGCGATCGCGTTGCCTCGGAATCTGACCGACAAAGATGTCTTTTTTGTTCGCTGGGTTAAATGGATTTATCGGCCGTTGGTCCATCGTGCCATCGCGGCTCCGACATTGACTGCGCTGATCGCGTTGGGCGTGTTTGGCGTCAGCGTGCCGGTGGCGATGCGGCTGGGGGCCGAGTTCATGCCACGGCTCGAAGAAGGCGACTTGCTGGTCGAAGCAGTGCGTTTGCCCAGCGCGACGATCGAAGGTGCCACGGAAATGAGCACCGAGATCGAATTGATTTTGATGGAGTTTCCCGAAGTCAAAACGGTCTTTTGCAAAACCGGACGTCCGGAAATTGCAAACGATGTGATGGGAGTGCACCAGACCGATGTGTGGGTGATTTTGAAACCGCATGACCAATGGCGAGAAGGCATCACACGCGATGATTTGATTACCGAGATGGACGAACAGCTCAACGGCCGAGTCGCCGGAGTTGCATTTGGGTTTACTCAACCGATTGAAATGCGAGTCGACGAGTTGGTGGCGGGGGTCAAATCCGATGTCGCGGTGTTGCTGTACGGAAACGACTTGGATGTGTTGGCGAAGAAGTCCAAAGAAATCGAAAGCGTCTTGAAGATGATTCCAGGCTCCGCAGATGTGCGTGCCGATTATCAAGCCAATTTGCAAACGTGGTCGATTCGTCCCAACCGCGAGGCGCTGGCGCGTTATGGAATCAACGCCTCGAAAGTTTTAGGGGCGATCGAATCGTTGGGAGGACGTAATGTTGGCACGATCATCGACGGTCGAGCACGCTATCCAATCTTGGTACGGATCCCCGAAGCATGGCGAAAAGACGAAGCATTGCTGCGGCAATTGCCCGTCGATTCGGTTGGTGGACGAATTGTGCCACTGGGCGAATTGGCCGATTTGAAACTCGAGGAGACACCTCCGTCGGTCGAACATGACAACGTGCGACGACGAACCTTTGTCGCCGCCAACGTTCGCGGCCGAGACGTCGCCAGTTTTGTGGGGGATGCAAAACGGGCCGTGGCCGAGCAAATCGAATTGCCCGTGGGGTATGAGATCCGTTGGGGAGGTGACTTTGAAAACCTGCAATCCGCCAGTCGTCGCTTGCTGGTGATCACTCCGATTGTGCTGCTGCTGATCTTCCTGCTGTTGCACACCTCGTTCCATAGTGTGTCGTTGGCAATGTTGATCTTTATGGCCGTGCCGATGGCGGCCAGCGGCGGGATCTTTGCACTGGCGCTGCGTGAGATGCCGTTTAGTATTTCAGCCGGTGTCGGGTTTATCGCACTGTTCGGAGTCGCTGTGCTGAACGGTTTGGTCTGGGTGAGTGCGGCGGAAAATGCCCGCTTGGCGGGTTTGCCGATGGATCAAGTCACCGAGCAAACCGCACTGAATCGTTTGCGGCCAGTGTTGATGACCGCGTTGGTTGCTAGTTTCGGGTTTATCCCGATGGCGTTTTCGACCAGCGACGGTGCCGAGATGCAGCGACCGCTGGCCACCGTGGTGATCGGCGGTTTGATCACCAGCACATTACTAACCGGTTTCGTGATCCCCGCGATTTACCCCTGGTTCGCCAAGGGAGTTAAGGCTGGCGAGGTCGAGCGTACGGACGAAACCAACGTTCCTGCATAGAATGCAATTTAACACGTGGATTGTCGCAGCGCTACGCCCGGGAGGTGGGCGCTAACGTCGCTGGTGTACAACCATTGGACGGCTCTTTTCGTGGGGTGACCTAGCCGGCTAAAGCCGGTACACCAGCGCTGGTGTATAGCCTTTAGGCGATTCTTTTTTCGAAGCCCAAAGACGGCGGCTAAAGCCTGGACACCAGCGCTGGTGTATAGCCGTTGGGGGACTCTTTTTATGGGGTGACCTAGCCGGCTAAAGCCGGTACACCAGCGCTGGTGTATAGCCTTTAGGCGATTCTTTTTCGAAGTCCAAAGACGGCGGCTAAAGCCTGGACACCAGCGCTGGTGTATAGCCGTTGGGGGACTCTTTTTATGGGGTGACCTAGCCGGCTAAAGCCGGGACACCAGCGCTGGTGTATAGCCTTTAGGCGATTCTTTTTCGAGGTCCAAAGACGGCGGCTAAAGCCTGGGTATTAGCCCTGGCTTACAAAGTCGCGGGATCCCAGTCTTTTCCGTAATCGTGAAGCGGATAGGATTGCCAAAATCGAAATGCTTGCTCACGTCCAACGCTCTCTAAATATTCAGTCGCGTTGCTAAACGGCCAATCGGTCCTTTTTGCACAGTACCCATGATGCACGGGGTTGTTGAGAACATAGTTTCGTGACGCATAAAAATGCCCTTCCGATTTCATGGCGGTCTCGGCTGCTTTGCACCAAGTTTGTCGTCCTCGCATGCCGTCCTCGCCATTCCATTGAAATGATGTGCGGCCGTGCAATTTTCCAAGCTGCTCAAACATGAAGTGGAGCTCAACTACATCGCACAATACATGATAGTGATTGGGAAGCACGACCCAGGCGAAAAGGGTTCGGGAATGTGTTTGCATAAATTCATAGAGTTGCAACGAGAAATCGGCGAGTCGTTTGTCAGACCTTCCTATGATCGGAGCGTGTTCGAAGCAGGCTGCGGTGATGAGATAGATGGAAGTGTGGTCGCTTTGAATGTGGGCCGGCGAGTGAGCAGGGTGATTGCGTTGACGGCGTTCGGTGAGGATTTTGGATCGCTGCTCTGGCGTCCATTGCCGCCACCGATACATGGCATTGGGATCTTTGGGCATTGGGATGCCTATTGAATGCAAGTAGGGCGACGTGAGTTCTATTACAAGTATTCTATCAGAAGACCGCGAATGGCTGTTTACCAGCGCTGGTGTATAGCCTTTAGGCGATTCATTTATTGGGTCCGAAGAGATGGCCACAGCTTGGCCACCAATACATCGGCGGACAGACGCACGTCCTTCGATAAATTGCTGCTTGCTCTTGCTTCGCTCATTCATTGGCAGTGGCAGTCGTTGAGGTCTATCGTCAATAACTTTGGTAGCAACCGCGAATGCGACAAATTTTTAACGGTCGACTCCGTTACTCTTCGGCACACATTTCTACCGGCATCTCGCGCTCGAGTTTGGCGATCTTGCGACGTATCACTTTCGCTTCCTTCTCAAGCTCATCGAGCTGGGCGTTTAACTTCACGAGTGAACGTTCGGGCGACGGCCGCAGGATCCGTTCGAGCATGTCCAACAGCACCAATGCTCGAACTGCTTTTAGCGCCGTTCCCCTCAAACGATACATCCGTGCGACCTGGTTGATCTGAGACAACCGCACCATCTTGGTGATTCCGGTAGCTCGTAAAAACTGCAGCGAACGCAGGAACGAAACCAACGGCAATAAAATGATCGCGAGATCCAACCAGTGTGTTTTGCAGTACGCGATTTTCTTTTCTGCTACCGAAACCATCAAGATAAACTCGGCGGCAAAACAAAACCAAATCGCGCCGGTGCTGAAGTGCAACGCAAACCGCAGCCAACCGTATTGGGCGACTTGGTTTTTTAGCAATAATTCGATCAGCAGCACTGGCATGATCAGCAAAGCGATCCAGATCATCGGCAAACTGAAGTACCGCTCCAATCGCCGACGCAGCCGCGCATCCGCCTTGCGCCAGCCCATGGTGGGTAGCCAAATACGGTTACCCATCTCGACACTGCGTGCACACATTCGCAGTGAAGGGCAAATGCAAAACACGAAGGAGTAGAAATGCGTCCAGCGGGTCTCGGCGTTCCAAGGGCGGGTGTACCAGTGGTAGATCGATTCGGCGATCACAATAGGCCAGATCAGCAGCATTAGAGCAATGGCCGCGATTTCGGTCCGGCTGATCGGCGGCAATGTATACGCGATCACCGTCTCGTCGGTAACCGGATCGTGAATCAGAGTTTCCTCTAAATTAGGCACGTCGACCCACAGCACCACCAAAACCGATTGGCAGACCAAAAAAGCAAGCGAAATCCAAAACATCGCAGGCGCAGAATGAGCTGCGATCCGGTGAGCGAGGTTGTGGTGTCGGTTGGGCATGATGCGATTAACGTGAATTGAGTGTTTTTTGCTCCACCATAGTAAGGCATCAGCGAACGGATTTCAGGGCGCTAAGGAAATTGGATGTCAGCGGTACGCTTGGTCTTCTGTTGCGTCGGCAATTCTGTCACCTCTCCCAGACGCAGTTTGGGAGAGGTCGAGCAGAGCCTCTAGCGATGCTCGGGTGAGGGCCGACCGAGCAAGCTAAGGCCACTGGACGCTAAGTTGCGCGGTCGGCCCTCACCCGAACGAGGCCTGAACGGCCCGTCCGGCCTCTCCCCGCTTCGCCGGGAGAGGTGACAGAAAATTTGCATGACCAATATCCACCCGCCTAATAGCAAACCGGATGACATTCGCCTTGCGCCACACCGTTAAGGAATATCACTCCACTGGATTCCGAATTTTGCAAGATATTTTCGCAGCCGATCGGCATCATTCGCTTTATGTTTGGATTGCCGCGAGACTTGAAATAGCTCGCGACCGGCTGCGGAGAGCGAAGGCGATTGCGAGCAAACCTTGATCACTTCGGCAAGTGCGGCTTGATCAAATCGATCAAGCTGAGCAATTTGGTTCTCGTTCAGCACGGTTCGCAATGTCGCAGCATGGCTATCGGGTTTTTCCGAGCCTCGCCAACTAGCCCTTAGCCGCGAGATTTCTTCGTCGACCATGTCGGTCGTAATGCGTCCGCCCGGCGACAGCGTTGCCATTCGTGTAATCGCCGCATTTAGATCGCGAAAATTGGCCTTCCAAAGCGTCGATGGATTATGAGCAAACTCGATGAACTTTTTGCGAGCTTCCTTGTTAAAGGTCACCTTGCGTCCATGAGTCGTGGTGAACTTCTGTAATTCAAATTCGATGTTGGGGTCGATGTCGTCACGACGCTGCGTCAGTCCTGGCAACGCGAACGACCACAGATTGATCCGGGCAAGAAGGTCTTCGCGAAAGTTGCCTTTGCCAACTTCTTGATGCAAATCACGGTTGGTGCCTGCGATCAATTGAAAATCACTCGACGTCGCCTCATCCGATCCCACTGCGAGAAAAGTCTTCTCTTCAATCGCGCGCAGCAACATCGCCTGCTCGTCGGCCCCCAGTTCGCCAATCTCATCCAAAAATAACATTCCTTGGTCAGCTGATTTCAGCAATCCGGCACGAGCAGCGGCCGCTCCCGTGAACGCACCTTTCACATGACCAAACAAAGTCGACATCGCTTGTTCGCCGCGAATCGTGGCACAGTTCACCTCGACCAACGGTCCGGCAACTTGTTGACGATGTCGTTTGAGTGCAAAGATGCGTTGCGCGAGTTGCGACTTGCCCGCTCCCGTCGGCCCGCTCAACAAGATCGGCGCACGCGTCGCCAGCGACACTTGTTCGATCCGTTCGATTAATTGATTGAAGGCCTTGTTCCTTGTCTCGATCCCCGACTTCAGAAACGACAATCCTTCCTGGTGTTCGGCCTGAAACCGGCTGGCCAATTGGTCATACCGTGATAAATCCAAATCGATCACGCTGTAGACCCCGCGTGGATCTTTGCCGCTACGGTTTGGTGGCGATGTTTGCAGCAGTGCGGCGGGCAGGTGACGCGATTCGGTCAACAAGAACAAACAAATCTGTGCGACGTGCGTGCCGGTGGTGATGTGGGCGAGGTATTCCTCGTTATCGCTGTTGAACGAATAGTCACGAGTGAACTGGTGCAGCAACGCATAGACCTCTTCGAAATCCCAAGGATCACGAAGCTGGTTCCAATGCAGACGCACCTCCGTTTCGGGCGAGATCGAGCGGATGTCGGCGACCACACTCTCGGCCAACTTCTCGTGCCGTCGATCGCACAGCAACTCAAACCGATCGATGATCAAGTCGGGCTGCTGACAGACGGCAACACTGGGCCGCCAACCTGACCAGCGGTCACCCCGCTTGGCAGGTTGGTCTAATTGGGTACCGAGAAAACCGATAACGACGCGTGACTTATTCATAGACAGAATTATAAGTCACGCGATGAGTGGAGAGATATGGCGGATCTGTTTTTGTGTGCTAAAACGCTCGCAGTTTTGTTAAGTCGTTACGTGTAAACGGGTTAGGGGTTTGCCTGCGTGGGTTGGCACACCTTGTGCAAAGTAAATCGATTCAAGCAAAGGCTGGGAGCGTGCTTCCGACTTTGTCCCGAATTTTTTCAGCCAGTCACATTACCGATGAACTGGCTCGCCCGTTCACTCGAATCAAAGGCATCGCAATGCATACGACGCTTCACAAGCCTGCACCAACTAGAATGATCGCGACCGGCGAAGCGACCGCGATTTTGCCGACCGAAACAACCGCTCCGATCAAAGTGATTGGGACCGAAGCAATTCGCGATACGTTTGATGACGTTTGTTTGCAGCAAGCGGTCAATTCGCGGCTCGCTCCCGGCGTGACCGATGTTGTGCTTAATCCCGATGCCCATCTCGGTTACGGAGCTCCGGTGGGATGTGTGATGGTCTCGCCCACGCACATTTACCCAGGACCCGTGGGAGTGGACATCAAATGTTCGATGAGTTTGTTGCAATTGGATATCCCTGCGGACGTCATCGAAGACCGACAAACACGACGTGCACTGATCTCGGCCATTTGTCAACGCACTCCGACCGGAGCAGGCAAAGGACAGCGAAGTGCCAAGAAGTCGCGTCTTGTGAACCGAACGTTAGGGAAGCAACTTGTTGTCGAAGGAGCCAGTGAAAGTGTTTGTCAGCAACTTGGAATTCCGGTTGAGTGGGCCGATCGATGCGAAGATTCGTTCCACCTTGGACATGACGAAACACGCGATGCGCTAGAGAGTCGTTTAGAGGTTCTGCTTGCTCAGCGGCACATGAGTAATTTTTCGGACAAGATGAGCCAATTGGGTTCGTATGGCGGAGGGAACCATTTCGGTGAATGCGAAGTGGTTCACGTCGGGGACGATGACCGTTCACGTTCGGTGGCCGAAACGTTTGGGCTGCGTGACGGCAAGGTCGCCTTTTTGTCGCATTGTGGATCGCGAGGTTTCGGACACAACTTGGCATCGGGCCAGTTCAAGACGTTGCAAAACAAGTTCAGCAAGTGGGATATTCCATTGCCGGCCGGAGATCGCCAATTGGTTTACGCACCGCTGGGAACAAGCGAAGCCGACGACTATTTGGACGACATGGCGCTGGGAGCCAATTTTGCAACCGCGAACCACTTGTTGATCAATGCTCTCGTACTAGAGGCGTTCCAAGAAGTATTGCCGGGAACGACAGGATCGTTGGTTTATTTCATCAGTCACAATATTGCACGCAAGGAGATCATGGATAATCGGCCGACATGGGTACATCGCAAAGGAGCGACACGTGCGTTTCCGGCCGGTCATTACGCTTTGCGTGAGACCCCGTTTGCCGATACTGGGCACCCGATTCTATTGCCGGGGAACCCGCGTGATGGATCGGCGGTGATGGTAGCGGATCCCGGTGCCGAGCAGGCGTGCTTTAGTGTCAATCACGGTGCCGGACGCACGCTCGGGCGACGTCATGCCAGTCGCGTGTTGGATCAAACAACGATTGACGATGAATTCGAGCAGCACGATATCCTCAGCAATTGCCGGTTTTATCCCAAGGATGAAGCTCCAGCGGCGTACAAGGATTTCGAGGAAGTGCTGCGATCGGTAAAGACCGCTGGATTGGCGAGTGAAGTCGCTCGCTTGAAGGCACGTTTCGTGATTAAGGATGCGAGTAAAGCGGATGATTGAAATTGATGGATCTCAGGGCGAGGGCGGCGGACAAATCCTCCGCTCCTCGCTCGCGCTTGCCGCGGTGACCAAGCAGCCGATTCGGATCGTCAATATTCGAGCCGGCCGCCGTAAACCAGGGCTGATGCGACAGCACCTCACGTCGGTACGAGCGGTAGCCGCGGTTTGTAATGCGGTGATCGAAGGTGATGCGATTGGATCGCAATCGATTACGTTCGAGCCAAGTGAATCCCGTGGTGGCGAGTTCGACTTCAAAGTCGGCACGGCAGGCAGCGCGGTCTTGGTCGCGCAAACCGTTTTGCCGTCTCTGATGCTCGCGGATCATCCGTCGTGTGTGACTTTCGAAGGGGGGACCCATAATCCAGCGGCACCCCCGTTGGACTTTTTCCGAGATTCGTTTTTGCCGCAATTGGCCAAGATGGGAGTCGCCAACGATGTTGAAATCGAAGCTTACGGGTTTTATCCCGCTGGCGGCGGAAAGTTTCAGTTGACGATCACTCCTTGTCGCACTTTAAAGGGGCTTGCGCTGATCGAGTGTGACGAGAAGGCGTCGCCATGCGTGACCGCGATCGTTTCGGCGATTCCCAAATCGGTGGGGCATCGTGAATGTGATACGATCCGGCGAAAAACAAAATGGGATGCCGACTGCTTTCACGTTCATGAAGTGTCCCAGCCTTGTGGCCCTGGCAACGTGGTGATGATCCAGTGGTCAACACCGAGTGTGACCGAGACATTCACCGGGTTTGGCAAGGTGGGCGTCAAGGCAGAGCACATCGCGCGAGGCGTTCTGCGGCAAACGCGAGCTCATATCGCCAGAGCGGTCCCGGTCGGCGAACATTTGGCCGATCAACTGATGCTGCCAATGGGATTGGCGGCAATGCAGGGACGAACAAGCGAATTTCGCAGCGGTCCGTTGTCGATGCACAGCAAGACGCACCTCGATGTGCTAAAGATCTTTTTGGATATCAAAGTGGACATCCAAGAGGACGACGAAAGCGGATCGGTGACGGTCCGCTTTGGACCGCAAGATTGACGCTTCACCTCGTTCCAATGCAATCGCTGAAAGCTCTGCTCGATCTCTCCCAAGCTGCGTTTGGGAGACGTGACACGGTGCAAGCAACCTCTCCCGAGCGTTAGCTTGGGAGAGGTCGAACGAGCCCTTTAGGCTTCGTTCGGGTGAGGGTCGACCGCGCAACCGAGCTTGCAACAGACCGCTAAATTGCTCGGACAGCCCTCACCCGAGCAATCGCTGAAGGCTCTGCTCGACCTGTGCCAAACTGCGTTTGGGAGAGGTGGCACACGGCTTCCTTTGTGCTGGCGAAACCACGTGCTACATGCATCTGCCGCGAGTCGCAGCCCTAGTCGACGGGGAAGCCGCGTTTGCGTAGCAGAGCGCTGGTGTCGACATCACGGCCTCGAAATCGACGGAATCCTTCGGCTGGATCAATGGTGTCGCCAACACTCATCACGTTGTCGTGCAAGCTTTTCGCGGTCGGTTTGTCGTAGAAACTGCCCGCTTCCTCGAACACCTCGACCGCGTCGGCAGTCAATGCGTCTGACCACAGGTAGCTGTAGTAACCCGCTGAATACGAATCGCTACTGAAAATGTGAGCGAACTGGGGCGTGCGGTGACGCATCGGGATCTCATCCGGCATGCCGATCTCCTTCAGAGTTTGTTTTTCAAACGCGTCGGGATCAATCGAGGTCTGGTCTGTGGTGTGCAATTTCATGTCGACAATCGCGCTGGACAAATACTCAACCGTGTCAAAGCCTTGGTTGAACTTAGATGCGTTTTTAATCTTATCCAGCAACGACTGAGGCATCGGTTTGCCTGTTTCGTAGTGCACCGCGTATTGGCTGAGTACCTCGGGTGTATCGAGCCAATGCTCCATGATCTGAGACGGGAATTCAACGTAATCACGCGCGACGCTAGTGCCGGCCTGCGAAGGATAATTTACCTTCGAGTTCAAGCTGTGTAGTGCATGTCCGAATTCGTGAAACAGCGTCACGGCGTCGTCCCACGAGATCAATGACGGCTTGCCTGCGACCCCTTTGACGAAGTTCGAGTTGTTGGAAACGACCGGCGTGATCGGTTCGTCGATATTTTCTTGGCTGCGGTAATCCATCATCCACGCGCCACTTCGTTTGCCTTCGCGAGCGTAGGGGTCGAGGTACCACAAACCGACGCGGTTGCCGTCAGCATCCTCGACTTTCCAAACGCGAACGTCGGGGTGAAACACGGGGACGTCTTTGATCTCGGTAAACTGCATGCCATACAATTCGCCAGCGGCCCACATCATCGCCTCGCGTAGTTTCTCCAGCTGCAGATACGGTTTGACTTCGTTGAAATCGAGATCGTATTTGTCTTTGCGCACTTTTTCGGCGTAGTAGCGGTAATCCCACGGAGCGATTGTGATGTTGGCGTTCTCGGAATCTGCGATCGCCTGCATATCGGCCACTTCTTCGCGTACACGCGCGACTGCTTTGGGCCACACCTTCATCATCAAATCCATCGTCGCAGCGGGCGTTTTGGCCATGGTCGGTTCTAATCGCCACTCGGCATGGTTCTTGTAGCCAAGCAATTTGGCTCGCGCGGCACGCAAGCTGAGGATTTCGGAGATGATCGCGTTGTTATCATGGGCGTCTCCGTTGTCGCCGCGGTTGTAATAATTTCGCCAAACGGTTTCCCGCAAATCGCGGTTGTCCGCGTTCGTCAGAAACGGATCCATCGATGATCGCGTGTTAGTCACAGCCCATTGGTCGGGGTGGTTGCGTTCTTCGGCAGCCGATTTCATCGCCGCAATCACGCTGTCAGGCAATCCGGCCAGATCGGCTTCGTTATCGATCCAGGTGACATAACCTTTTTCGTCCTCGAGCACGTTTTGGCTGAAATCGGTGAACAGTCGAGCCAATCGCGTATTGATTTGCGACAGCTTGGCCTTATCGCTCGAGTTCAGTTTCGCGCCTTGGCGGACGAAGGTCTTGTAGAGATCGTCGACCAATCGTTTTTGAGCGACGGTAAACGATTTCATCGCATCGCTTTGGTAGATCGCTTCGATACGTTTAAACAGTTTCTCGTTTTGATAGATGCTGTCACGGTGCTCGGACAACTTGGGGGCAACCGCACGTTCAATATCGGGGATCGGACCCACGTTCAGGTTGCTGGTGTGGACATCGAACAGCGTTTCCACACGGTCAAGCGTCTTGCCCGCTTTCTCCATTGCAACGATCGTGTTTTCAAACGTTGGTGGTTCGCTTTGGTTAGCGATTGCGTTGAGCTCTTCGCTCGCGATTTGAATCGCGGTCTCGATCGCCGGCAAAAATTCTTCTTGACGGACCAAGTTCCAAGGGGGAACGCCACCGTAGGGCCCCGTCCATGGTTTGAGCATTACAGAATCCGAACTCATTTCTTTTTTCTCGACTTTCGTGTCATCGGAGGCGGCAGCGGGGTTTTCGGCCGCCGTCACCCATTGCGGAGCAAGTACAAAGACGCTCACGACCAACGCGAGCATCTTGGGGAGGTAGGGATGAGGGTGAATCACAGAGAATTCCTTTTTTCAGACATCATCTTCAAGCAGCAAGTGTGAATTATCTTCGCTGGTATTCTACAATGTCTCAGCCAGACGTCATCGTCCATCAAGGGATGCGATTCGTTCTTTATCTCGCTTGCGATGCTGTCTTGGTATCCGTTCCTACCCACTCTCCTTAAAAAAATCTGCTCAGGATCTCCTGCTATGACTCGCTTGCTCTCGAGGCCACGTTTGTCCGTTTTAGGGCGACTACGATTTCATCTGCTCGTCTTCTTCGTCGCCACCACCGCGGTTTCCCAATGCAGTGCGGCGGATACTGCGTCCGAACAATATGACATCGTGGTTTACGGCGGCACATCCGCCGGGGTGATCGCGGCGGTCCAGGCAAAGAAGATGGGGAAGTCGGTGGTGATCGTGGGGCCCGACAAACATCTAGGTGGTTTGACCAGCGGCGGTTTAGGGTGGACCGATACAGGCAACAAGTCGGTGATCGGCGGATTGTCGCGAGATTTTTATCATCGAATTTGGAAAGCCTACGAGCGTCCTGAATCTTGGGTCCAGCAAACTCGCCAGCAATACGGTAACAAAGGCCAAGGAACGCGCGCGATCGATGGCAAGAACCGCACAATGTGGATTTTTGAGCCGCACGTTGCCGAGCAAGTTTACGAAGATTATATCCGCGAGTTTGAAATCCCTGTTGTCCGCGACGAGTATCTCGATCGCGAGTCGGGTGTCACGATGAAAGAGGGGCGAATCGCCGCGATTCGCATGCTCAGCGGGAAAACCTACGCGGGCAAAATGTTTATCGATGCCACGTACGAAGGCGACTTGATGGCCGCTGCCGGGGTGAGCTATCACGTTGGGCGTGAATCCGGTTCGACCTATGGCGAATCGTGGAATGGCGTTCAAACCGGAGTGCTGCATCATTCGCACCATTTCGGCATCCTCAAGAAACCGGTCAGCCCCTATGTCGTTGCGGATGATCCCTCCAGCGGCGTATTGCCTCGCGTCAGTCCCGATCCACCAGGCGAAAAAGGGGCGGGCGATCATCGCATCCAAGCCTATTGTTTTCGTATGTGTTTGACTAACGATCCCTCAAACCGAATTCCATTCGCCAAACCCGAAGGATACGATCCGTCGCAATACGAATTATTGGTTCGTATCTATGAGGCAGGATTCAATCAGACCTTTGGCAAATTTGATCCGATTCCAAACCACAAAACGGATACCAATAATCATGGACCGATGAGCACCGATAATATTGGGTTTAATTACGAGTATCCCGAGGCGAGCTACGAGAAGCGTCGCGAGATTATCAAAGAGCACGAAACCTATCAAAAAGGCTGGCTGTATTTCATTGCCAACGATCCTCGTGTACCCGAGCAAACGCAGACAGAAATGCGAAAATGGGGGCTGCCCAAAGACGAGTTTGTCGACAATGGCAATTGGTCGCACCAGTTGTATATTCGTGAAGCGCGTCGGATGGTTGGCAAATTCGTAATGACCGAACATGAATTGCTAAAACGTCGCGATACACCTGAGTCAGTAGGAATGGGATCCTATACAATGGATTCTCATAATGTACAGCGTTATATCACGCCGGAAGGTCACGTTCAAAACGAAGGTGACATCGGCGTCAGCACCAACGGGCCTTACGAGATCGCCTACGGATCGTTGGTTCCGAAGAAGCAAGAATGTGAAAACTTGCTCGTTCCGGTATGTGTTTCCAGTTCGCACATCGCGTTCGGCTCGATTCGCATGGAGCCGGTATTCATGATTTTGGGGCAAAGTTCGGCGACTGCGGCGGTAATAGCGATTGATAAAAAGATCGCAGTGCAAGATGTCCCCTATGACCAGCTTCGTGACCGTTTGCAAGCGGATGGACAAGTGTTGCATTACGCGGGCTCGACTAGCCATTCGGCACGCGAGCGGGTCTATCTGAAAGATTTGAAAGGAACCGTGGTTGATGATTCCAAGGCTCAATTAACGGGATCGTGGCGGCCCAGCACGTCTTCATCCAAGTTTGTCGAACATGGTTACGTCCACGATGACAACGCCGCGGATGGCAAAGCGTCGATTGCATTTGTGACCACGTTGCCAAAAGCGGGCGAATACGAAGTGCGGCTTGCGTATCCCGCGAATTCCAATCGAGCCAGTAACGTCAAGGTGACCGTGGATCACGCCGATGGTTCGACCACGGTTAGCGTGAACCAGACAAAGAATCCGCCGATCGAGTCGCTGTTTCTATCGCTGGGCAAATTTCGATTTGATGCGACCCGCAATGCAAGCGTTCGGATCGATAACGATGGAACCAACGGTCACGTCGTCGCCGATGCCGTGCAGTGGTTACCGGTTCGCTAGTCGGTTTCAAAAAGCAAATTCAAAAAGCAAAGCCAAAGTCGTTAAGACTTTGGCTTTTTTTGTTTGCCTGCGTACGGCACTGCTGAGTGAGCAGCACTGTTTAGCGAGCAGGTGTTCAGCGAAGCTCGGGCGAGGTGACGGAAAAGTGTTCGCACCGGTAGCATGGGCAGATGCCTCGCGGCTTCTGCGTCTCAAGTTTAGCGGCTGCCTTTGGCGCGAAGCGGCACGCCTACGGTCTGGGCCATCAGCGTCACGTCTTTCCAAAGGTTGGCGTTATCGACATAGGCAAGATCCATTCGCATCCATTCGTCGAACGTGTCCGCTTTTTCTTTGGCGACTTGCCAATTGCATGTGATACCGGGGCGAACGTCCAAGCGGCGCCGATGCCACGGTTGGCACGCTCGGCTCTCGCTAACAGGAAGAGGGCGGGGGCCAACGATCGACATGTCGCCTCGTAGCACGTTCCACAGTTGAGGCAATTCGTCAACGCAGGTGGATCGTAACATCTGACCAAACCGAGTGACACGAGGATCGTTGCGCATCTTGAATGCGGGGCCGTCACGTTCGCTCTTGTCTCGCAAGTCGGCTTGCTGTGATTCCGCGTTGACGACCATCGTCCGCAATTTGTAAATCGTAAACGGCACCCCGTCACGACCTTCGCGTGATTGCAGAAAGAACGCAGGTCCACCGTCACGTTTGATAACGGCTGCTGCTAATGCGATCACGGGGGCCGCGAATAATAATCCTGCGCTGGCGACGGCAACGTCGAATGTACGCTTGATGAGCGAATCGACTTGAAAGCTGACGTTGCTGACACGAGTCGACATCAGATCGAACGCGTCGCTGGAATGCGGCGTAGCCATCCGCGTCCCGCTGCCGATCAACTCGTCGTCATGAAATCGTCGGCGGTCTCGTCCAACGGGGTGCTTGTCGTGCAGTCGCACTTTGGTTCCGCCCGACTCTTGGTCGCCGCCGTTTGCGGATGAGTCGTCTGAATCGTCGTTGTTGAACGACTGCGGGTCATAGACGCTAAGCGAGATTTCCGCCTTCAGATGTGCGGTGCTTAGCAGTCCGTTTAAGCGGTCCATGACAATCCGGCCGCCCATCTCGGGTGTGTCGACTAGGAGCACACCGATGGTGAAGCGATTGACGTGCCCTTTTTCGTCGCTCATCCGCACGTTGCGGCGAACCAGCTTGGCAAGGCTGCGGGTGTTTTTTGCCGTTCGGTGAGCGCCACAAAGTTCAATTTGCAGAACGCAAAATGGAATGTTGCGTCGCACGGTTCGGGCACGCTCTCGGGCGATCTCACGATCAAATTCGCGACCCGTCAAGATCCATGTGTTGATGCGGCGTCGAGTTGTGTAGTTGGTCGCATAACGTGAAATCAGTTTTAGCACGGTGCACGTCCAATGGCAGAGGTAGAGATCAAGTTGGTGTGGTTCAGCATAGGTTCATCGTGAATGGTTACGGAGATCGCAACGCCCTGACCCCTCTCGAGTCGGGCTCATCCACTTCGGGTTTAAAGATACAAGTCCAACTGATTTTGAACAGTGTAACGAGTGAATGAATTAGGGGAATGCAAATTTTTGCTCCGCAAATTTCTCGCAATTTATTAGAACCGAGTCTAATTGCAACTCCTGTGATGCCTATCATCATTTTGGACTGTCATACCAAAATCATAATGATTCCATGTGCAATGGAGCGCAGTAAGGATGCGATCAGATCGATAACTCGCTTGCGGTTAGTGGTTAAATGATGCACGCAGCTTGCGGTTTATGGTGCTGATTGTGGCAATGGTTTTCCGCCTAGATTGAGGCCACGTTGGGCGGTAGGCCCCGTTCCTTTTTACTCGCTGTCAAAGGCCGGCGATCGATGGGAATGCCGAGATAGGGTGCCACGACCACGGCGTGCATCCAATCCTCGTTGGAACGCGAATGTTTTTTTTCCCTTTTTAACGGGGTTTGTGGCTCAGCAGAGCACGTCGATCCAGATCACAGTGCCGCTTGGATTGGTCAGTTGCCGCAGCGATGTGACCGAAAAAGCAGATCGAAGAAGATTCAAAGAATAAATGTAGAAGGATTTTTACCAATCATCTCAATCGCGATTCTTGTGCTACTTGGAATTGATAAAGACAGTTAGTAGGTCCACTAGTAGGGACGCGACGAGACGGGACGATATCACTGGGGTTGGATTGTGGCGGTATTGCTGAATTTAGTAATTCTAGGTTCTATACCCAACTGAATTCTGATAGGGGTTTTCCCCAATGTGATCTCCTTTTTCCAGCGATAAAGGTGCGGCGATTTAGCGCAGAATCCGCGTAGTTATGATAATCGGTGCCGCGGGTTGGATGTCGCGAATTGACTTTGAATTTGAGGTTGTCGCAATTGATTCACCAAGCATACTAATTGCAGTCGCCTGATCCCTTCGAGAACGAGCGGAAAATACCTATTGAATCTCCGTTTGACGCCGTTTTGTTCGGAACGGTTTGCGTGGCGGAGTGTTTATAACGGAGGCTTGGCCGGGGGTAGAGTCGGCCGGTCCGTGTCCAGTGCCCGAGGAACCATCGGCCGAAGTCCCATCGGCCGAACGACTCGTAATGTGGTGTTTGCGTGATTTCGAGGTCGATGTGCAGGTGCCCTAAACGACCGCCACCGGCAGCAATCGTGCCTAGCGAATTGTTTTTGAGTTCTTGCGATTGATCGAACTATCCGAAGGCTCCGCATTGCAAGAGCCGCATCTGTGAAGAATAACGTTGTCAAATTCTTTTTATTCGCGTCTCGCTGCACTCCAACGTGAATGGAAACAGAGTGTCATTGTTCGCACTCCATTGGCACTGGCGATTGCGGCGGGCGGTCGGACTCGTGTTTCCGATGCGTTTGGGATTTTGATGTACCACCGTGTTACCGACGCGGTTCGCGGTTATCCTTTTCCGACTCTGAACGTTACGCCGGAGCGTTTTCGCCGTCAACTAAGTGGATTATTAAATCGAGGCCATCAGGCGTGGCCTCTGCGCCGAGCGCTCGCGGCACATGCTGCAGGCGAAGTGATTCCACGCAACGTCTTCGTCGTGACCTTTGACGATGGCTATGCGAACAACTTCACGCAAGCTTTTCCGATTCTTCAAGAGCTTGGGATTCCTGCAACGATCTTCGTTGCCACCGCGTATTTGGATACCAACGAGCGATTTCCCTTCGAAGATTGGGCGCCGGCTGGATCCGACGCGGTTCCTGCCGATTCGTGGCGTCCGTTAACAACCGACGAATGCCATGCGATGATCGACAGTGGCATTATCGAACTTGGTGCTCACACGCACACTCATACCGCATACCGCCATCAACCCGAGCCGTTTCGCGAGGATTTGTTAACGTCGATGCAGATTCTACGTGAGCGATTTGGATATGAGGATTTGACATTCGCGTTTCCGTTTGGCAAGCGGCATCATGGATTAGCCGGACCGACGATGTCGCCCGCCGCACGGCAAGCTGGCGTGTTGTGTTCGCTGACCACCGAAAATGAATTGGTCAGCCCCGACAGCGACCCTTATGATTGGGGGCGATTCACGGTTTGCCAGGGCGATACGGGGGCTACGATCTCGGCCAAACTGAATGGATGGTATAGTTTCATCCGTGATGGATGGCGTGGGATCCGTCGACGTACCCGAGTAGGCGGCACCGTAACGACGTGAGATTACCTGCACTTTTACGGCGGAACCTATCACCTGCGTCCCCGGACGTGATTGGCGATGTTCGTATGCCTGTTTCGGATCGATTGCGAAGCGTACTGCAGAGTCCCAATTTGCGAGGAGGATCGCTATCGGTGCTGGATCAAGGGATCGTCAGTGCCACTAATTTTTTGACCACCGTGATGATTGGCAGGTGGTGTGGTCAAGATGGGCTGGGGATCTACTTTCTCGCGTTCAATATCGTGTTGCTATCGCGGAACATTCAATATCAATTAGTCGCTGGCCCTTATACGGTTTTCGCGCATCATCGGTCGCCGAACCAGCGGGCATCGTATGATGGCAGCACGCTGGTCCATCAATCGCTGTTAGCCATGTTTGCGGCAGTGATGACGTGGTTGTCGATTCGGTTTCTGATGCCCGATAGTGACTTGGCTTCCGGCGGGATACTGTTGGTCGTGCTGACGCTAACGCTGCCATTTATTCTGTTTCGTGAGTTCATTCGCCAAGTGGAATTGGCGCATCTGAATCTGATCAGCGTGGTTTCGATTGATGCCGTGGTCGCGGTGGTACAGCTTGTCGGTTTGGTGTCACTCGGTTGGCTCGGGGTGGTCAGTGTCGGACGTGCGTTTGCGTTGATTGGTGCCGGATCGTTATTGGCAGGAATGGGTTGGTTTGTCACGCGACGACCGAAATTTGAATTTCACGTGCCTGAGATTTTGGCCGATTGGCGAAAAAATTGGTCCTTTGGCAAATGGGCATTGGCAAGTCATTTGACTGGCAGTTCGATGCCATATTTAATGCCTTGGATCACGGTGGTGGTGCGTGGCGAAGAGGAAACGGGGCTATTTGCGGCATGCACGACTTTGATCGGATTGTCGAACGTGGTGGTGCTGGGGATCGATAGCTTTTTGACCGCACGCTGTGCCGCCAGTTTTGCCAGCGGAGGAACGCAGGCATTGAAGGGGATCTTGTGGCGTTTCATGGTGATCTTTTTGGTCCTGGTTGGCTTATTCTGCTTAGCCGTGATCGCGATCGGCGGACCAGTGGTTCAGTGGTTATACGGGGCGAAGTATGTCGGTGCTGGGCCGATCATGGTGTTGTTGGCGTTTGGTGTTTTAGCGCGTTCGATGGGGATTGTTGCCGGTGCGGGAATCTGGGCGATGCATCTGCCGAAGGCCAATTTGATCTCAGACGTATTGACGCTGGTTGTTGCCATGGCGGTGACTTATTTTGTGGTCGAGTCACATGGGGTGCTGGGGATCGCAATGGCAACGTTGGCGGGTTCGCTGGTCGGTGCGATTTCGCGAGGCACGACCGTCATCTACTTGTTACGACGTGTCACGCTCGCAGAGTCGGATGACGCTATCGCGTTATCAGTAAACCAATGAGGGGCTCGCAAGTGATACAACCGCGACTCGGCTATTTATTCGTCTTAAGCGTTCCAATGTGTGCGGCCGTCGCAACGCCGCGTGGTCTGGAGTTTGGCGGACTCAATTACACCGGTTGGTTGTGGTTGGGGATGCTGGTGTTGGGCGTGCTGTTGATCATGATCGAAAAGGCCATCTTTCGTGATCAGCGCTGCGTGCGTTTTCCCGTGATCCCATGGGCAGCGTACTTTGGTTTTAACTGGATTTCGTTAATTTGGGCCGATGATTTTGGGGCTCGCAATGTGCAAGATGCGATGCAAGTCAGCATGCCATTGGTGATTGGTGCTGCCGCCTCGATGTTCATTGAAACCAGCGGTCAATTACGCACGCTACAGCGGGTTTTTGTGATCTCGATGCTGCCTCTGTTCGTGTCGCTGATCATCTGGAAACTGGACCTGATGCCATCACTTGACTTTGACACCGGGATGCGGCCGTTGGGATTGACGGTCGGATTGGTGGGATGCGTTTTCCTGGCCATGGCGCCCCCGAAATATTTACTGGCGGTCGCAGGTTGGGCAGTCAGTTTGGCGATCTGTTTCGCCTCGGGTGGCCGAACGGTCACATTGTCGATACTGGCGTTGCCGATGCTACATCCTCGCATCGGAACGAAACTCGGCCGTGTCGTGTTGTGTGTGCTAATGTTGGTATTAGCCGTGGTTGTGTTTCATTCGGATAGCTTCCAGCAACGGTTCTTTTATTCGGGCCATGGAACGCTCGAAGATTTGATGGCAGGGGATGTCCGCGGTTCAGGCCGTTTCGACGCCTGGCCCAAAATCTTGGACCATGCGATGTTAAATCCTTGGCTCGGTCATGGAATCGGATCCGCTTATGACTATGTCGCCATCGTTTGGCCCGGGATGAATCATGTCCAAAACGATTACCTACGAGTGTTTTACGAAACTGGAGTCGTTGGATTTGTCATTTTTATTTTGGTTGCCATCTGGCAGACAATCAGTCTGTTCGGTCACGTGCGATCGAGCACGGGATTGGTCCAGCAGACATTTTTGGCCGCCTGGTTGGGGTGGTTGCTGTTCCTGATCAATGCGACGACCGGCAATCCGATCTCCTACAACCTGTGGTTCATGAACCCGCTCTTCGCATTGATGGGCGCGGCTTATGGCGTCCACGCCTTACAGTCCGACGCGTCGTCGTCCGTTTCGCCTGATCCTCAAGATAACCTTCATTTCTATGACCAAGCCTGATATTTCGATCGTCATTTGTACGCACAAGCGTCCCGATATGCTCAAGGACGCATTGTCGAGTTTGATTCGCCAGGAGACTGATGGCGAATTCACCTACGAAGTGCTTGTCGTGTTTTCGTCGTGTCCGATCGAACAAGAATTGATCGACGAACTGCAGCAACAGACCGACGCACCACTGCGTGCGGTGATGCAAACGCGGCCTGGGCAAGTGGCCGCCCGAAACCTCGGGCTTGATGAAGCCCATGGTGAATGGATTGCAAATTTTGACGACGACCAAATTGCCGAACCGTACTGGCTGAAAGAGCTGTGGAAGACAGCGGTCGAGCATCAATGCGAATGTGTCGGCGGTGCTTTGCAGCTTCATTTCCCCGATGGCTGTGATCGCGAATTGACGCCGAAAATGCAGCGGATGCTCGGGGCAACGGTGCCATGGGATACCGTTCGTCCTTATACCGATCAACAAGGTCCCGGTTCGGGAAACCAGATGTTGCACCGGCGTGTGTTCGAAAAGCTCGGTAAATATGACGAGTCGTTCACGCTCCGTGGTTACGACACCGATATGTATCGGCGCATCCGCATGGCTGGTTTCAAGTCTTGGTTCAATCCGCGTGCGCTCGGTTACCACGTGACGCCGTCGTCGCGATTAGAAGACCAGTACTTTAAAGAAACATCGTTGCACAACGGTTGGAGTTTTTCACGACGCGATCAATTAGAACGTGGATCGTTGAAAACGTTGCTGATCGCGGCGGCGCGAGCGGCTCAGTCAGCACTGCTGATTTGGCCTGGTCTGCTCGTCTCGCGAATCAGCGGCGGATCGAGTGACAATATTGACCGGCCGATCCAACTGTGGCGTAACGAAGGTTACATTCGCTGTACCCTTCATGCGTTATCGCCAAAAATGTTCCCTCAACGTCGTTTCTTTGATCGATACGAATTTCGTCCCGAGGTTCGCATGGCGAAACTAGCGAAAGCATCGGTGGTCACCGAGCCCGTGACAACGCAAGCTTAACCCGGCTTGTTCTCTTCGAATTGGAAATGCGACGATGCGAATACTGTTGTGTCATAACTACTATCAACAAGCCGGCGGCGAGGATCAATCGTTTGCCGAAGAGGCGGATCTTGTCACCCGACATGGTCACTCGGTCGTTCGCTACACGCTGCACAATGATGCAATCAAGACGATGGGGAAATTGGAGGTTGCGTCACGGACGATTTTTAATCGGAACTCCTATCGCGATCTGCGTCGATTGATCCAGCGTGAGAAACCCGATGTAATGCACTGCACCAATACGTTTCCGCTAATCTCGCCTGCGGCCTACTACGCGGCGAATCGGGAACGGGTGCCAGTGGTGCAGTCGCTGCGGAATTATCGCTTGATGTGCCCCGATGCCTACTTGTATCGCGACAACAAGCCATGCGAGCTGTGCGTGGGCAAATTGTTTCCGTGGCCTGCGATCAAGCATCGGTGTTATCGTGGCAACCGGGCTGCCACCGCCACGGTCGCCTCGATGTTAACGGTCCATCGGTTGTTGGGAACCTATCAACGACGCGTCGGCATGTTTTACGCTTTGACCGAATTTGGTCGGCAAAAGTACATTCAAGGTGGTTTGCCGGAGCAGAAGTTGGCGGTGATGGCCAATTTCCTCGATTGTGATCCTGGCGTCGGAACCGGGACGGGCGGCTACGCGTTATTTGCTGGCCGCTTGTCGCCTGAAAAAGGCTTGGACACGCTGCTGGCGGCGTGGCGACAAATGTCCCCGGCGATCCCCCTGAAAATCGTGGGCGATGGTCCGATGGCCGACGCGGTGCAGCAAGCCGCAGCGGAGAATCCGGCGATCACTTGGCTTGGCCGCCGACCGAATCAAGAGATATTGAGCTTGGTCGGCGAAGCATCCTGTTTGGTCTTTCCCTCGCTCTGGTACGAGGGGTTGCCACGTACGATTGTCGAAGCGTTTGCCAAGGGAACGCCCGTGGTCGCGTCGAATCTAGGCGCGATGGCGGAATTGATCGAGCACGATCGCTCGGGGATTTTGTTCGAACCCGCCAATCCCGATGCGTTGGCGAATTGTGTCAGCGCAGAGTCACAGCGACCCGATGGATGGCAGCGAATGCGGTCCGCAGCACGCCAACGCTACTTGGACAAACACACCGCCGAAATCTGCTACGACCGATTGATGGAGATCTATCGTCAGGCCCGCGAGAACAGCAGGACTTAAGTAGCTAGGCAGGAGTCCGACCGTTTGTTAGCCGTTTTGGCTAACGGCGTGAAGTATTTCGTAGCGGAACTCGTCAAGAGTTTCGGGCTCGGCTTGCGCCGCAGCATTGTAGATGTTCGGTTCTATCAGCCTTTTTGGCGACTCAAGAATTCGGGCTTCGGGACAGGAGAAAACGGTTCACGTCGCCATTCGGCGGCCGGCGATGGATCATGCTGGATCACGGGTTCGCGGAAGTATTCGATCAGCAGTGCCAATCCACAGCTGGCCATCAACGCCAACATGAATCCTGCGACCATGGCGAGCTTCTTTTTCGGTGCCACGGGAATGGCGACAAACGTCGGCGCTTGCATGACGCTGACGTTCGAGATCTTTTCGAGCTGCATGGCTTCATCAATTCTTGCTTGTTCACGCCGCTGCAGATTTGCCAAGTATTCGGATTCGAGTTGATTGACTCGCCGTTCTCCTTGTGCCAACACGATCTCTTGGTCGTTCAGAGCGAGCAGGTCGTCGTGTAGTTCGGTCTGGTACTGGACCAGCGAATCAAGGCGAGCACGCAAGGCTTTGACCTCAGCCTCTTCGACAGCAATGATTGCCGACTGCATGCTGGAATGAGTCGGTGTTTCGTCGTCAAACACGCTACGCAGCGTTTCCAATTGGTGATGTACCGCTGCGACTTCGGGATGATCGTTGGTTTTGCGAGCGAGCAGGTCTTTTTCTTTCGATTCGAGCTGGAAGAGCTGCTCACGCATCGCCGCCAATCCATCATTGGGTTGGCCGCCGACCATTTGGCGAACCAAAGATTGGGGCAGTTGTGACAGCTTGTCACGCAACGCTAACATTTTCGCTTCCGAGGAGGCGAGGTTGGTACGCGACTCGGCAACGTCGCGATCGACGCGGGCAAGTTCTTCTTCGAGTCCGCGGCGTCGTCCTTCGTACGATGCCAGTTTGTAGCTACTTTTGAGGTCGCGTAGTTCGAGGTTCGCTTTTTCGAGTTGCTGTTGAAGCGATTGCGTTTGTACATCAAAGAAATCAAACGATCCGCTACTCCGCGTCACTCGCATGTGTTCATCGCGAAACGTAGCCAAGATTGCATCGAGGGTCTGTTGCGCCAGTTCGGGGGTTTCCCCTGTGCAGGAAACGCGGATCACGTACGAGGTTCGTGGCGACGAAATGGTCACCTTTTTTGCCAGGCTCGAGATCGCAATTTCACGTTCCCGGGGCGTTGCAAATGTCTCGTCGTGCGAGAGCTTCTCGAACGCTTTTTCGATGATCGATCGGCTTTCCAGATGCTCGATCAGCGAATTGATGTCGGCTTCTCGGCTTGCATTCAAACTGACGGTTTGCCCGGTCGACGCGGTTGAGTCCAGGCCGACGTTTTCGCGACCCAACCGTACAAACAACTTGGCTTCGGATTCATAGGTATCCGGGTAATGAAACAGGACGGCAGCAAGTCCGATCATCGACAACACGACCAAGATGCTGATCATTTTCCAATGGTTGCAAAACACATCGGTGATTTCGCGTAAAGTCCAGTTGCGTGAGGACATGGCTGGCATAATTCCGCTCCGGTTGTGCGGGTTGGATGAGTTGTAGCGACAGCGGAATCAGCGGCCGTTATCAATCGGCAAGGTGTGGGGGCGATTTGGGAAGTCTCGCGGTGGTTCACGGTCCCCAATTGATTCCTAAAATACGGCTTTTTTGAGTCATTCGGCAGCAAGTCGATTGACTTTCCGAATACACAAAAACCGTGGTTTCAGTCTACTTCCTCGACGTTGATCGTCTAGGCGTCGTTTGCTGGAATTCGGACATATCGCCGCTGTCCAAGCTTGGTCGGTGTTTGGCGATCGGTATTCCGACTGCGGTTAGAGAATGGATCGCAATAGGGTTTCGCGGGGCTGAGCGGCCCATTAAGTTGCCTCGCTCGAGGCATCGACGCTGCAGATCATTGCCTGCAACCTTTGCGGGGCGACTAGCTGCGGTCACTCGACTCTTGGTTTTTCGAGTGCTTTTTGATCAGCTCGTCGACTCGTTCCCGGGCCTGTTCACGCGACACGTCGTCGGCGGCCGCTTTGTCGGGAAAACCCAAGTCGTCAAGCAGAAAACTGAACGTAGGATGGCGTTCTGCACGCGTGAATCCAACGTCCGCAAGCGAGACGTCGTGAAGCAATGCGATCGTTGCCATCGCGACATCGCCTAATTGAGTGGTCAGTTTTTCACCGCGAGCATAACCTCGCTCGCTGACGACCCGAGTATCGTCGAGCAAATTGACCACTAACGCCGTGTCGGCTTTGTCGCCAAAACGTGAGATCGTTTGCAGTGCCATTGCAATCGTTTCGACCGAGGTTGCTTCGGCCAACGTTCGTCGTGCCAGCGGAAGTGCGCGTTGCAAATCCCAGCTCATGGCAAAGAACAGGATCTCGGCCCGGTTGTTCAAACTGCTGCGATTGACCCATCCGCTGACTAACGCGTCGGTGGGCCCGCCGAGTTGGATGTCGCGATGAAGACGATTGGCTGCCTCTTTTCGCAACAGTGAAATCATCAAGCTTTCAAAGTCTTGATTGAAGGGCACGTTGGGGTCGTTTGCCGGCAGCAGCAACGCGATCACATCAGCACGACTGGGGACTTCGAGTTGAACGAACATTTTGTTTTGGACGCGACCCATCGCTGCGGTCATCGCCATAAAGCGTTCACGCGGCGAACCCGCCAGCGACTTAGTGATATCGGGATGTTCGAGCATCAGTTCGACAAACATTTCGCGAACACTCGGTGAATCTCCCATAAAGTCTTGGGTTTCTCGCCATCCATCAAACTCGACGTCATCACCAGCCAAGAAGGCATCGATGCGAATTTGCAAATCGCCCTCGGTTAACTGACGAACCAATTGTTCGGTGCGCAGTCGGACTTCGGGGTCGGTGGCATTGGTGGCTGCAAGACGCAATGCAGGCAGGATTTCGATTCCACGCTGCATCAAATGGCTCGCTGCCCGCTCACGCATCGCGAAGGAATCGGCGCCGAGATCCTCGATCCACTTTTGGATTTGCGGATCTTCGCTCCCCGCAGAATCTTTGCGACCAGAGTCGTCAGATGTCTCCGATTCCACGGCAGCCTGCGGGGCCCCCGCCGTTTCCTGAGCGATGGCCGCAGCATGCCAGTCGGTGATCGCCGAGATGACCAGGACGATGGTCAAAATCACAGGGAGCTTGGAAGCGTAAAAATGCATTTCTTTCTCGAGGCGGAGATGAACCAGGCAGTGAATCAATGCAATCAGTGGGGCAAGGTCACCGCCATCGTAGCGAGCAGCCTTATTGTAGCGAAACAAGGCAGTGCTGGCCGCCCCGCAAAAACACGAGGTTTTAATGCAATTGGGCTTGAAATTGGCCTGGAATCGGCCCGGAATCGGCCCGGAAACATCGATCCACTGCCGCCTGTTCCCCCCCATGATTGTTTGATCACAAATCGTGAGGTTTCAATTGACACCTCGTCAGCTCGCGATAGGTTAGTGGTTGGAGATCCTCTATGGCAAAAAAGAAAGCAGTATCGACGTCCGCGAAAGCGGTTGACCGTGCATCGGCAAAGCCGGAGGTGCGGCCGACGGCCAGCGGCGCCACGGCGTTTACAGAGGCGGCCGAGTGTTTGAAGACGATTGCCCATCCGGTGCGATTGCGGATGATCCAATTGTTGTTGACGGGACGCTACACCGTTGGCGAACTTGCCGCCGATTGCCAGATCCCTGACAACGTTGCATCGGAGCATCTACGGCTAATGCAGCGGTGTGGGTTTTTCACCAGCGAACGCGAGGGCCGCCGCGTCTACTATCAAGTCGCCGAACCCCACCTAAAGCAACTAATGGCCTGTATCGAAAGCCGATTCCTGCCTCAGTAGCCGCATCAAGTGTGGGATAGGCTTCCAGCCTGTCATCATGCGCAACTCCACCTCCTCAAAAAGTCTTTCGCCTTTTAAAAGTGATCCGCGGGCATCGCTTTTGAAGGAATGTGACCGGCGACCAGCAATTGAGCCCTCAAGTATGAACGGGGTGTAGGCAGCGACGCGTGCTTTCGGACAGACGAATGAATCCATAGGGACTATTCGATGCCTCTACTTTGGTGGCGGCACGGCGCAAGCCGTCCGATTGCAGCGAGTAAAACGTTCGAATTAGACCGGGCGGATTGCGCCGCACCGCTACAAACACCATCCGTTTAGTGCCAAAGTAGATGACATTGATCTAACGCTGGAATGCTAAAACTTTGGCATTGACGTCGGATATTGAGGTGAGTTTTTCTTCCAGCCTATAACGCAGTTACCTCTCCACCGACGAAGGTGACTGCTGAAGTCGTAGCAAACGCACAGGCCGGAGGCCGACAGATAGACTGCCGTTGGCGTGAGCCAACGGTTTAGGGGCGATTTGTCACCGTAAGGCCGGAGGCCGACACACTGGCAGCAGATGTGTCGCCCTCCGGGCTATGTTTTTCCGCCTCTCCTGACCGGTAGCTTACGCTACCGGCAGAGGGTGTATCGGCCTCCGGCCTGCAATCAATGCTACTAAATCAGCAGTCACCGACGAAGGTGGAGAGGTGGCAGAAAGCCAGCGCAACCAAAAGTTAATTGCTGCTGCGGGGGGTGATCGAGTCCATGACATTTCGCGGCTCGGTGATTAGAAACTGCCGAGTCAGTATGATCAGTGACTCACTGCTTCACGGCGTCGGCGGCGATCGTGCCGATCTCTCCCGCGAGTGCGTTGACGCTGCCTTTGCCGTTGGGGTGAACTCGATTGCTTAAGAAGATCACAAAGAGTTTCAGTTCAGGGTCGATCCACATCGCGGTACCGGTGAATCCGCCGTGCCCAAACGCGGTGGCTGTCATCGTTTTGCCCCGGTTGGATGAGTACCCGGATTGCTTGTCCCAGCCGAGACCGCGCAAGGCATCGCCGGGAACGGCGTAAGCAGCGGTCATCAAATCAAAGGTTTTTTTCGATACGATCGTGGTGTCACCAAGGCTTCCACGGTTGCACATCGCGGTTGCATAAACGGCCAGATCCGCAGCGGTGCTGAACAGCCCCGCATGTCCGGCGACACCACCGAGCGCATAGGCTCGTGGGTCGTGCACTTCGCCTTGCATCCAGTGTCCGTTTCGTTGCTGCGTCGTGGCGGCACGCTGCTGTAGTGGCGTCGCCGGTTTGTAGCTTGTTTCTTTCATCTCCAGCGGCGCAAAGATGGCTTGTTGCGAATAGGCATTCAGATCCATTCCGGTTTTGCGACGAACGATTTCTCCGAGCACAATGAAGCCCACGTCGGAATAGCGAAACTTTGAACCCGTCGGGTAGTTCAGTCCCAGATTCATCACATTCTGTATCGCGGACTCGGGCGATTCGGTGTAATCAGAGATCGCATTATCAGGTGTCAGCCCGCTGGTATGCAGCAACAACTGCTTGATCGTGATCCCTTCTTTGCCATGATTGCCAAACTCGGGCAAGTGCTGCGACACCGTGTCCTCCAGATCGATTCGGCCCTGATCGATAAGCGTCATCACGCTGGTGGCAGTCGCGATCGGTTTTGTCAACGAGGCAAGATCAAACACCGTGTCCACTGTCATCGGAATCGGCGTTGGTTCGATTTGGCGATGTCCATAGGCCCGCTGGAACACGAGATCGCCTTGATAGCCGATAACGACCACGGCACCCGGAAGCTTATTTTCCGCGATCGCTTTGTTGACCAAGTCGTCAATCGATTCAAAGGCGTCCGATTTCAGTGCGGACGGCTTCGCAGGTCCCGGTTCCGACGCAAACGACGGTACGGCAATCAACGATATGGCAAGCAACGATATGGCAAGCAAGGTGATGGCCAAAACAACGTATCGGCAGGCGATTGTTTGCATCGTAAAACCAAAGGAGGGCAAGTGTTGACGTGGCGATGCCGCGGGGCATCGCCGCGTCAACAGGCGGGGGAATCACAGGTGGGCTCTATAGCGTTGTGCTGCTCTTCAATACGGGGACCAGCAGCGCCATGACGACGGCAAGCACCAACACGGCCATGATCAGCAACATCAGCGGTTCGAGCAAGCGGACGAACAAATCGAGTCGACGAAACGTTCGCTTTTCGAGTGAATCGGCGATCTCGGGCAGCACGCGGTCCAATGAGTTGCTTTCTTCGCCGACGCTGATCATTTCGGTCACGCTAACGGGCATGTAGCCGGATGCCCGCAGCGGCGACGCCAAACTTTCCCCACTACGGATGTTCTCGGTTGCATTGGCAATCGATTTACTGAGCAAACGGTTGCCGGTTGCACTGCGGCTGATTTCGAGTGACCTCAGGATCGGAACCCCGTTACCAAGCAGCGTACCGAGTACCCGGCAGAAACGAGCGACGGCGAGATTCATTAGGATATCGCCGAGCACCGGGATTTTTAATTTGATACGGTCAGCCCACTCCTGGCCCGATTCGCTGTCGAGTTTGATTTTGATCAAGATCAACACAACCACCATCACAACCAAGAATAGCCAACCCCATTGCTGCAGAAATTGGCTGAAGCTTAACAGCGCTTCGGTGGCCCACGGCATTTCGCCTTTGCGACGCAGCCGATCAAACAGCATGTCAAACTTGGGGACGAAGAACACCAGCAATGCGACAATCACCACGCTGCCCACTGAAAACAGAAAGACGGGATAGGCCATCGCGCTGACCGTGCGGCCTTTGAGGTCTTCTTGTAGTTCGGTGAACGTGCCGACGCGATCGAGTGCGTCTTCGAGGAATCCACCCTCGGCACCGGCCCGCACCATGTTGGTTCCCATGTCACTAAAGACACCTGGATAACGAGCCATCGTTTGGCCCAGCGTTTCGCCTTCCTCGACCCGTTCGCGAACGTCGTGCAAGACCTCTTTCAGAACTGCGTTGGAGGTTTGCGAGCCGAGAACGTTCAGCGAACGAATCATCGGCACGCCACTGCGCAGCAGCGAGGCAAGTTGACTGTAGAAGACCGCCATCGTTTGTCCGTTCACCTTTTGGCGGCGATTGAACAAACTGCCCAGCGAAGGTGATTTGCTTTTGGCAACGTCGCTGACTTTGACCGGAAACAAAGACCGCTCGGACAGCATCGAGGTGACTTCACGCTCCGTGCCCGCTTCGATGGTTCCGTTGACCTGTTTGCCGGTCGAGTCGCGGGCGGTGTAAGCAAAGGTTGGCATTGGGGCGGGCGTTCTAGAAGTTTGAAGATGGGCGTGTGAAATTGGATGTTGTTGCTAGGAACCGGGCCGACTGGAACCGGGCGGACTGGAATCGGGCGGACTGGGAATCGGGCCTACACGATGCTAAGTGTCTCTTTTCCCATGCATGCTTAGGCGATCGCTTCGCCCTTGGTAACACGCAGCACTTCATCGACACTGGTTTGTCCCGCGATGACTTTGTCCCAAGCGTCCATTCGCAGCGTCCGCATGCCGTTTTTCACCGCTTCTTTGCGGATATCCCAACTGCTGGCGCGGTCTTGCGCGAGTTGACGAATGGTATCGGAGGTCACTAGTAATTCGTAAATACCCATCCGTCCCGAATAGCCAACGTGGCGACATTCGCGGCAACCGACGCTGCGATACAGCACCGCGTCGCCGGCGCGATCCCAGGGGAAGTCACTTGGCACTTCGGACTTCGCATCGGTCATCGGTTGTTTGCAATGTTTGCACAAACGACGCACCAGTCGCTGAGCCATCACGGCTTCGACAGTCCCTGCGACCAAGAACGGCTCGACGCCCATGTCGCCCATTCGGGTGAACGCTCCCGCGGCATCATTGGTGTGGAGCGTACTGAATACCAAGTGACCCGTTAGCGATGCTTGGATCGCATTTTCAGCGGTCTCGAGGTCACGAATTTCCCCCACCAGCACGACGTCGGGGTCATGACGCAGGATACTGCGAAGTGATGCGGCAAACGTCAGTCCGATTTTGGGATGGACTTGAATCTGGTTGATGCCATCAAGCTGATACTCGACCGGGTCTTCGGTCGTAATGATCTTGGTTTCGGGGCTGCGGATCTGCAGCAAACTGCTGTACAGCGTCGTCGTTTTACCCGAGCCGGTGGGGCCGGTGACCAGCACGATGCCGTGAGGATATTCGATGATCTTGCTAAACGTTTCGTAGATTTGCGGGTTCATCCCTAAGCCTTCGAGGTTGAACACCATCGATGACTTGTCCAACACACGCATGACCAGACCTTCGCCATGGATCATCGGGATCACGCTGAGCCGGATATCGACTTCGCGGCCGTGCACTCGCAGTTTGATCCGTCCGTCCTGCGGCAACCGTTTCTCGGCAATGTTCATCCGAGCCATGATTTTTAGTCGGCTAATGATCGCCGCTTGGAATCGATTGATCTCCGGTGGAGCGGGTTGCGGGTGCAGGATGCCGTCGATGCGATAACGGATTTGGATCCCATCCGATTGGCTTTCGATGTGAATATCGCTCGCACGCGTTTCGATCGCTTCGAGCAGAATTTCGTTGACCAATCGAACGACCGACGCCTCTTGCGCCATTTCGCTCAATTCGCTGCCGTCGGATTCAAACGCATCGAGCAATTCGACGTCGTCGTCATCGACCGCCGCCATCAGGCCTTCGACCGTTTCGCTACCGACGCCAAGATGCTGTTTGACCAAGCGTGCGATTTCAGCCCGTTCGGCGACAACCGGAATGATATTTTTGCCCGTCGCCGCACTCGCTTCGTCAAGCGGATACAGATCGAGCGGATCGGACGTCGCCACGACGATCGAACCATCCTCGAAACCAATCGGGAACAGTGATTGGCGATAGATCAGTTTTTGCGGAAACCCTTCGAGCGCTTTCAGGTCGACGTCGGTTTCGCGGAGATCGACGTAATCGAGACCGACTTCTTCGGCCAATGCACCGAGCGCGTCACGCTCGGCAATGTATCCCAACTCGATCGCGGCTTGAACGACGCTTGGTGAGTCGCTTTGCCGGCTTTGTTCGAGTTGTTCGGGGGTGAGTAATCCGCGTCGTTTCAGGATTTCACCAGCATGCATGATCATCTTTTCGATCTTTCTAGCAATGTATTGGGTCAAGCGGCGTGAGGGGATGCCGCGATGCAGTCGTCGCTCAGCGGGGGGCGGTCAGCGACTCTTTCAAGTGTAACGCAATTCGCGGAAGAATTCATTTCACAATCCGCAATCGGTTTGGTGAGGTTGGGGAAGCGATTAGCGACCGCGACCACCACCGCCACCGCCGCCTGAAGGACGCCCACCGCCGCCTGTGCGGCCGCCACCGCCAGTCCCGCCACCAAATCCTCCGGTACGACCGCCTCCGGTGTCGCCGCCGCCCCGCATCGCGCGGAACATTTCAATTCGACGTTGGATGTCGTCCGAGCTGGGGGTGGTCGCACTGCCGTTGGTCGAGGAGGTCGATGATGTGCTGCTGGTTTTCGAATCGGCGGTCGAGCTCGCTGTTTTCACGCTGGCTCCGAGTATCGATTCGAGCGCTTGTTTGACGATATCGGCCTTGATATCACCTTTGAGTGTCACCACTTCGACGCGTTCTTCGGTCTGCATGCCACCCTCGTCCAACGCGAGCACCAATTCACGCACTTGGTTGAAATCTTGGGGCGTTGCGGTCACGATCAGCGAATTGCTGCGTTCATCGACCGAAACGGTGATTTTGGCAGGTTCGCTCTGGGATGCTGCGCCGCTACTGCCCCCACGTCCTCCGCGGCCTCCGCCACGAAGTGCTGCAATAATGTCTTGCGGATTGGGTTGTCCGCCACCACCACCGCGGCTCGAGTCGGTCGCCGATTTCATCTTGTCCGCAAACACGCTCTTGACCACTTCGGAGACACTCTTGGCATCTTGGTAGATGACAGGGATCAAGGCAGGCTTGGCGACGACTTCGACGTCTTCGGGACTCTCTTGGATATCGAGCTTACGCAGAATGATTTCGATGGTTTCGAGATCAATCGCGTTAGCTTGAACGATCAGCGCGTTCAAACGCGCGTCGGGAACGATGCTGACCGACCCGGTGCTCGTCAGGATCGATTTGGCGGACGATTCATCACCGCCGCCTCCGCCGCCGCCCATACCGAGCAGCCCCATCATTCCGCCCCCCAAACCACCAAGGGGATCCGCTATTGCCGACATGCCGCTATCGCCGCCGCCCAAAATGCTGGCGATCAATTCCGCCGTGGTATCGGCTTTGGCGTACTTGAGCCAAAAAATGGTTGGCAAATCGGACTGGGCACTGGTCGACGAAGAAAACGATTGCATCAAGGCTTCGAAGGCATCGAGAGCTTCGGTGTCCTCGGATGCAACGATCATTCCCGCAGGCGAGAACTGGATCACGATATCGGACCCTTGGTATTGGAAGCGAACTTCGGGGGATGAGCCATCAGCCGCAGACGAGCGGCTGTCGCTCGTCGCTGTACTGGACGTGACTGCACTGGAGGCTGGGATTTGGCTTTTTTGCGAGTCGGCCTCGTCGTCAGCGATTGGAGCAGTGACGAGTTGGTAATCCGACGCGTGGCGGGATCGGACTCCGGTGCGACTGTCGATCGGCAATCGTGGCACGCGTTCGTCCGAAGGGGCCGATTCAAAGCGAGGCTGATTGTTGTTGGCAGGTTTTTCCGGGTGCACCCGTCGTTCCGGCATCTCGTTGCCCGAGGAAGACGCACCCGAAGTGCGAATGGTGCGAATGTCGTTTTTGCGGCCTAACGTGGACCAAATGCTTTGGACTTGGCGAAGTGCATCTTCGGCCGCTTGGCCGGTATAGGGCAAAACACGCACTTTTTCGCTCATCGACCCGAGCACGTCTTCGCCTTCGAGTTCGCCGATCAGTCGTTCGATCATGGCGATTTCATCGCTTGTTCCGCGAATCCACAAACGCCCTGTTATCGGGTCACCATCGACGATCGGTCCGCTGCCCCCTTCGGCCGTGATGCCGAAAAATTTGTTGATCGTCAACAACGCTTGGGCGGGATCGAGACGTCGCAGATTGATGACTTTGAAGTCTTGTCCGTTGCCTTCGAGCTTCGCAATCGTGGCCGCAATCATCGCTTGCGTTTCTGGGCGTGCAAACGCAACAATCGCATTGGTCTTGGGGTCGATCGCAATACGCGCGTCCGGGGTTCCCGCCAACAGAGTTTGCAATACATCAAACACGGTTGCCGAATCGGCGGTCTTGACCGAGTGAGTTTCGAAAACCGGCAACGCGACTTCGGCTTGAGCGTTTGGATCGGCTGCGGCGAGTGGTTTGTCTGCCTTGCTGATAATGCTTTCCAGCAGCGCGACTTTGCCTGGCAATCCGGTTGCGTAAATACGTTCGCCGTACAGACCCAATGAAATGCGAATTTCATCGTTGGCGTTTTGGCCAGGATCGAGTCCGATCAAGGGGCGAGCAATCTCGAGCATCTCGTCGCTGCCGCGATGCTGGAGCACAATTTCGACGATATTCGAATCGGCTTGGCGTGCATGTTCAAGCAATTGGCGGATGGCGAGCAATTTGCCTACCGTCTCCGTGACTTTGACTTGCCGTGCGCTGTCCAACACGATCGTGCGACCCCATGGGCCGACGAGTTGTGCGATCTCTTGTCTCGCCGCATCGGGCGTCAAACTGCCAAGCGGAAAGACACAGCTGACGATGTCGCTACGGCTGCGGTCATCCAGTTCGTCCAGCGTGACCAGTTCGGCTACTTCGCTGATCAAGTTAGCGGCATTTTCGACTTCCAGATCGATCAGCAATAACATCCGTCCGCGACGGACCAACGCGTAACCGCGATCGAGCAACAAGCGATTCAAAATATCCAAGCTCTCGGCAGCATTGTACGAACGACTGGGGTCGACGTAGTTGACCGAACCGGTGGGGAAACGATCGATTTGAAGCGACAGGTCGGCTTGCTCGGAAAACCACTCCAAGACATCCTTCCAGCTTGCGCCAGAGAAATTGAAGACGAATTTTTCCTGATCCATCGCAGGCTCACTTTTACCGCTGCCCTTGATTTCCGCATCGCTGGGTTGGCCCGTCGGGGCCGACGCGGCCGACGCGGTAGGGGCCGACGCGGTAGGGGGCGTCGCGGTAGGGGGCGTCGCGGCATCAGGTTTCGGCGACACGTCGGTTTCCGAATCGGATGGCGAATCGGTTTCCGAATCGCGGACGTCGGCGGTCTCGGATTGCGTTTGCACCCGTGCCGGTTGCACATCGACGGTGGAGCCAGGCGGATTGTTCTGCTGAGCCCAAACGTGGGGAGTGACCGAGACAGCAAACGCGACGGTGAGGAAAAGGAGCGAGTATTTCATGCTCGAAAAAACGATTCCGTGGAAGAGGAAGCCACTGTGATGCAAGCGGGCGATATCGGCTACGGGCGACACTCTGCCGAAGTGCCACCCGGTTATCTTAATCACGATCTGCTGAATTCCTCGCACGAAGCCTTGGGTGAATCGCCCAGAATGGAGGTTTTGTGGCGGGCACACCGGTTATGCAGGCAACCGTGTCGAACTCAGCTGATGCTTTTAACCCCTCCGCGAAACAGAAGTTTCTAGCGGAAACGATGAATTTGCCGACTTCCGGCACCCGCTTCCCGCTGCAACGAGCCGTTCGGTTCGCCCCGCGGATCCGGTTTTTCTGCGATTTGCACCCTCAGGGACGCAAAAAAAGCCAGCCTCGGGGGGAGGCTGGCTTTTCACGGTTCACGTATTCGTAGCGAAAATCGCGTCGAGTTTCGGTCGGCGCGGTGGAATATTCTGGCAAGGCAGCGACGGGGGCAAGGCGGCGATGGGGGCGAGGCGGCCCCCGGTCTAATTCGACGTTTTTAATCGCAGCCAGCGGACGGCACGCACCCTATTGGTTGCCGAGCCTGATTAGTTATCGATACAGGTTTCCAAGAAACGTGCCAGACGATGGAAATCGCTATTTTGCTCAATAAATCGCACTTTGGTGACCAGCGTTTCTGGGTCGACCAATTTGCTGAACGGGACGAAGTGCAAATCGAATTGGCCTGAAACCGAGACCATCACGCCATTGAGCTTTTCTTCGACAAGCGCCCGGTAGGCACCGACACCCAATTGCGAGCCGAGCATGACGTCATAGGCTTGCGGCGGGGCGCAACGGGCTTCGTAACCGAGTTGCAATCCGTTGACCTTGCGGGTTTTTCCCGTCCTTTCGTTGTAACGTTCGCTGACCAATTTGGACATCATCGTCGATAGATTGAGCGACGAGATATTGATGTGTCCATGATCGTCGCGGCTGACGCCTTCGAGGTATTTGGTCGGTAGGTATTCAGCCATCCCTTCGGCGACAACGATTGTGCCGTATTGGCGTCCTTCGCGTTCACGAGCCAGCATCATGTCGACCATGCGATCGACCACACGGTCCAGTGCCATTACTTTCCGAGTCTCGCCGGTCTCGTGGTTGACGATTTCTTCATCGGCCAACGCGCCACAAATGTCTTCGACGCTGAGCACCATACTGGCTTCGCCTGCGATCGCGGCACCGTAGGCGAGCCACCCCGCGCTGCGTCCCATTGCTTCGCAAAGGAAGTAGGATCGGCCGGCGGCGGCGTCAAAGTTCAAGTTGCGAATTTCTTCGGCCAACGTTTCCACGGCGGTGAAGAACCCAAATGTAAAATCGATTCCCGAGTAATCGTTGTCGATCGTTTTGGGCAAATGCACGATTGGGAAACGACGAGCGTCCGCAGGCAGATTGTCCTGGAACATCTTCAGTTTGTTCGCGGTCTTGAGCGTGTCATCGCCGCCGATCGAAATCAATGCGTCGACTTCCAACGAGCACAGGCCTTCGTAAACTCGTCGCAGCGGAGCAACCAGTTCAGGATCCTTCAAATGGGCTGGCGAGTTGACGTGTTTGCCGGGGTTAGTTCGGGCGGTACCGATCATGATCCCACGGCTGCTGCGTGCATTGGTCAGCGAATCGTGCGAGAAACGGATGTAATCCGAACCCTCTTGCAGCGGCCCCGCAGCGGTATATTCCGCCAATCGACTGTAACCATGCTTGATTCCGAATACCTGAGCGCCTTCTTCGAGAAACGAAAAGGCGGCGGTCGAAATCACTGCATTGGCAGCCGGAGCGGGACCCCCCGCAAACAAGATGGCAACGCGTTTGATATCCAATGAATGTTTGCTGGGCATGGAGTGATTTCGTCAGGTTCAAGGGGAGGTTGGGGAGCTGAGAAGGACCGCTTCCTTCACATCGTGCACCGACGATTTTAGGGATCCCTGAGCGTTCGCCAAGATGGGAGGCTGGTGGCGGGACCACGTCGACGCCCTCAAACGCCGGTGCGGGCAGCGAAATCGCCGTTCCGCTGTCGGTAACGCCATCGCATCCTACATAACGCGATCGCGCCCTACATTGGGCACCGGTTGACGATTCTGGCCCCCCGATCCGGCGTGTGCGAACCGCCCTGAGTCAGGCCTGCCACTGCAGGGCTTCTTCGATCGCCGCCTCGTATTCCATGTCGGTTAGCTCGAGGATCTCGCGCATGTCCGACAGAATCTCAATTTGTTGGGGTTGCAGCGTCCCTTCGGCGGACGCAGCGAGAAACATCGCCTGCAACGCTCGCATCCGTTGGTCCTGGTTCCAGCCTCGCGAAATCGTCAAAACGTAGTTCTTTGCCAGCACCTTGTTTTCCATCGCGATGCTGCACAAACGCCCCAGTTCTTCGCGGTCCATCGGCCGCTCTAGTAAATCATTGGCGATCGTTTGCAGGGCGTCGATCTCGTTTTCGCTGATTTCGCCATCGGCAAGCACCACCAAAACCGCCGAGCGGATCGCTTGATCACGAAACTGAGATTCGATCGTCGCTTCGTGCGTTTCCCGGTCCATGCTCAATACGCTGGTATCCCACGTGCTGCGGCAACTATCGCACTGAACAAATTCCTCCGCAGCCCCGATCGGCACGGTCGGAACGAAGTAAAGCGTTAAAAACGGTCGCCTTGCTCGCAATCGAAACGGCTGCGGTGTGCGGCAGGTGGGGCAGTAAAAATTGCCGCGATCACGTGTCCGCGTCAGGTTCATGGTGCCGATCAGAATCATTTTTTTTTCAAACGCAGAAAAAGAAGTAACAGCAGAACGGACGGTGTCACACCGAGAAGACCGCGTCACATTGGGGGGAATAGCGTGAATTTAACAATTAGTGGGCATTGTGACGGTAACGATTGGACGGATTACACGGATCGCAACGGATTGAGTGGCGACAATTTAGAAGGAGTTCCGAATAAGGACGATAACGAGTGAAGATACTGATTTCATTTTACGCGGAAGCGGCGAGCGATCGACGCGGCAATTTAGCACATCATGGCCATTCTTCCCGTCTCGGCGAATCGAACGAGCACTCCGCTGATGAACCAGCGGTTGATGTTCCAGCTAAACGCGGATCAGTTGGCGTTGCAGCGTCAGTATGACCAATTGTCGTCGGGACGCAGTGTCTTAAAAATTTCGGACAATCCGGCGGCGGCCAACCGGGCACTCGGGCTGAACCGTACGATCGACCGTGGCAATCAGTTGGTGCGTAACGCAAATTCCACCATTGGCTACTACGATTCGGCCGATTCCGCGTTGTCGCAAATTGACAACGCATTGATTACCGCCCGAGCGACGGCGGTCCAAGGGGTCGAAACGATCAATTCCGATGATGAACGCGAAGCGTTGGCGCTAACGATTCGTGAAACGATCAACAGTGTCTTCACCGCGGGCAACGCGATGTTTCGCGACCAGCAACTGTTGGGTGGGATTTTGAACGGCGGGAACGCCTATAGCTATGTCGAGAACGAAATCGTCTATTCCGGCCGCGACGCGGTTGGCAAGACGATGCTGGGCGGCGGCGACCTCTCCGAGATCAATGCCACTGCGTCCGATTCGCTCGGCACCAACGGCGTTTTCCTCACAGGGGAACCGCTCGGTGCGGCGCTCGATTACGACACACGCTTGGTCGATATGCGTGGCGGTGCCGGGGTTGCCCCAGGAGCGATTCAGTTGTCCGGTGGCGACAGCACGGTGGATGTGGACCTCAGCAGCGCGTCGACGATCGGCGATGTCGTGGACGTTTTGTCCAAGGTCGAACTCGAAGGCCGTCCGCTGAGCGTGACGATCAGCAACGATTCGATCCAGATCAAATACGCGGACGATTTGCCTGGCACGTTAGCGATCCAAGACACCAAGGGCAGCACGTTGGCCAGCGATCTAGCGATCTCCAACCCAGGTGGGCTGAAGGCGCCGCCGATTATCGGAGACCGTTTGACGCCTCGTTTGACCGCCGAAACACTCATCGAGGATTTGGCGTTCGGCGCCGGAGTGGATTTGAGTGGCGGTATCACGATTAAACAGGGAGCCAAGAGTTTTTCGATCGATCTGAGCGACGCCGAGACGGTGGGCGATGTCTTGATTGCGATCAACCGTAGCGGTGCCGATGTGCATGCCGAGTTGAACCAAGCCGAGGGCAGTATTCAATTGCGTGCGCTGCGAAGTGGCGTCGATTATTCGGTGGGCGAAAACGGCAGCAATGCCGCCCGAGCCTTGGGAATTCGCTCGGCCACCGAAATCACGACGCTCGACGAACTCGGTCGTGGCCGTGGCGTCGTGCTTAATGCACAAAGCGAAGATTTGGTGATCACGCGTCCCGATGGTGTCCAGCTGAGTTTGGATCTTGAGGGAGCCGAGACCATTGATGATGTCATTAAGCTGATTCGCAATCATCCCAACAATCAAGATACCGCCCGCGTCCTGGTCGGTCTCAATACGATCGGAAATGGAATCGAGTTGCAGGCTCCGCCCGGAGCCAATCCGATGTCGATCCGGCAACCGCAATTAAGTAACGCAGGAACGCGGCTGGGGTTGATCCCCGAAGGCGAAATCGAAGCGTTTGGGGAAACGGTAGGCAGCGTCAACCAAATAGCGGGAGTCGATTACATGCCGCGGGATGCGGGCGGAGCTCTCGACACGCTGTTGCGACTCGAAACCGCCATCCGTGACAACGATGTCGCTGAAATCGAACGGTTGCAGGTCCGCTTGGACGAGGATTTAGACCGCGCGAGTCGGACGCGAGGCAAAATCGGCGTTTGGACACGGAATCTGCAGGATATGAAGGCGTCGGCCGAAACCAATGTGATCCAGCTAACCGAGCAACTCTCGAACGAAGTGGACGCCGATTTGGCGACCGTGATCAGCGATTTGAGCCAGCGGCAATTGTCATTAGAAGCATCGATGCGAATCATCGGACAGACTTCACAATTGACCGTTTTGAACTACTTGTAACGATTTTTCCGAATTGTTTCATTTTACCGAGGGGCCAGCCGATAAAGAGATTGGCAGGTCTTCGACCGACCTTTCTGTCAATAAGACCATCTGGAAATCGGGAAAGAAACGACATGAGAATCGATACGAATCGTTTTGGCACGTTGCAGATCAACGCGGACGAGTTGTTTCTTTTCCCTCAAGGTTTGATTGGAATGGAAACGCTTCGCCAATGGGCGCTGCTACCTGACCCGGAAAGTGCTTCGGTGGCATGGCTGCAGAGTGCTTCCCGAGGCGATCGGGCTATTCCGTTGGTCAGCCCGCGAGCATTTTTTCCAGAGTACCGGGTGCACATCAGCCGCCGTGAACTTGGCAGTTTGCATCTTCGCAGCGGATCGGAAATCTATGTGATGACGACCGTCTCGGGACGTGAAGGCAAAGTCACCACGAACCTGCGGGCTCCGATCTTGTTGAATTTGGATCACCGACTCGGTTGCCAAGTGATTGCCGACAACGATCTGCCGATCCAGCAAACGCTTCAAATCGCCTCCGCAGCGAAGCAGTCTGCCGAGACCCAAGCGGCGGAAATCAAAGCCGCTCTGTCGCCACTGCGTCGAGCCGCCTAAAGTCCGGCTGTGCGGCCTGATCTTCCTGAAGCGCCCCGCGTCCTTTAAGCTGTGCCTGTCACGTCAACCTTTCGTTGTTTGACGCATGAACCTTTGAGCACCGCAAGCACGGACACCGCAGGGGAAAAAGAAGCATGGCTCATACGATCGTAATCTTTGGCGCTTCAGGCGACTTGACCAGCCGAAAATTGATTCCGGCGCTGTACCTGATGTTCAAGAAGGATCGCCTGCCCGAGGGGTCCCGGATCGTTGGGGTTTCGCGAAGTCATTTCGAGCACGAAGAGTGGCGAGATTCTCTTTGTGCGACGACGGAAAAATTCGCCGGCAAATCGTTTGATGCTGAGACCTGGAATCGGTTCAGCGAAAACGTCTTCTATCAAGCCGGCGATATCAAAGAGTCCGACGACTTCAAAAAGCTCGGTCAGTTTCTCAGTTCGATCGAAACCGAAGCTCACACCGGCCGCGTCTATTATCTATCGACAATGCCTCAGTTGTATGAGGAAGCGATCAAACAACTCGGTGCAGCGGGGTTGGTGGATGACAGCGAGGGGTTCCGCCGCGTGATCATCGAAAAGCCGTTCGGGACCGATTTGAAAACGGCACAAAAATTGAATCGTTCGATTCACACCGTTTTTCGCGAAGATCAAATCTATCGCATTGATCATTACCTGGGCAAAGAAACCGTTCAAAACATCTTTGCTTTGCGATTTGCCAATAGCATTTTTGAACCGATTTGGAATCGCAACTTTGTTGACAATATTCAAATCACGGTTGCCGAAGAAGTCGTGATCGGGCGTCGCGCGGGGTACTATGACACCTCGGGCATTCTGCGTGACATGTTCCAAAATCACATCTTGCAATTGATGATGATCACCGCGATGGAACCGCCCGCGCGATACGATGCCGCACTTGTGCGTGATGAAAAAGTCAAGGTGCTGCACAGTGTTCGCCGGATGAGCGGTGGCGATTTCGCGATGAACACCGTCCGCGGTCAATACAAGGGGTATCTGCAAGAAGAAGGGGTGCCCGAGCACAGTCAAACCGAGACCTTTGCGGCGCTGAAACTGTACTGCGACAATTGGCGTTGGAAGGGGGTGCCGTTCTACTTGCGAAGCGGTAAGGGAATGTCTTGTCGCACCACTCAAATCGTGATCCAGTTCAAGAATGTGCCTCACATTTTGTTTGGCGAAAAAACGCGTTCACCACTGGGCAATCGTTTGGTGATTCAGGTGCAACCGGCGGAAGGAATTCAATTGCACTTTGAAACCAAAGTGCCTGATTCGGAAATGAAAACGCGAACCAGCACATTGGACTTCAGTTTCCGCCAAGCGCCCGGCGGAACGTCGATGCCCGATGCTTACCAACGTTTGCTGTTGGATTCGTTGACCGGCGACGCCAGTCTGTTCGCTCGCAGTGACGAAGTCGAATTGGCGTGGGGGATCATTGATCCGATCATCGAGGCATGGAAGAGCCCCGCCGCTCCGGACTTGTTCCCTTACGAGCCTGGGTTATGGGGACCGGCCGAAGCGGGCGAGTGGATGCATCGTCAGAAACGCGAGTGGTTCGACGTCTGCCCCGTGCTCTCGTAATGCCCGGCGCTTCCACTAACGATCCCAAAAAACGGGCCGCCTTCCCTCCGGCGGCCCGTCCTCCTTGTCTCCTCGTCTCCTCGTCTCCTCCTCTCCTCCTCTCCTCCTCTCCTCCTCTCCTCCTCTCCTCACTCCTCACTCCTCACTCCTCACTCCTCACTCCTCACTCCGCCTCCTCTCTACCGGTTATCACGGTCGCACGTTTGGTAGCGGCGTGTCGGAACCTAGGTTGACTTTTTCTGGCAGTCAAAGTTTGGCGACTAGGTCGAGTATGCCGAACCGACAAGTACACCCCGTCGTTTGCAAGCATCGATTCAGAGCGATGTTGGCATGTGCGACGCTTCGGTGCGCTTGATGGATCGAAACTCCCAATTCGTCGGGTTTGGAAAGATCAAGGCATGATCGTCCCAGACCCTATGACCCATCCTGTTGGAAACCCCAGTCGTGATGCTTCAATCAATTGATGCGACGTCGCCCCTTGTTGTGCCTGGCGCAATAAAGGGTGTCGCCAAAGAGATGTCGCCCCGTGATGGCAACATCGAGATACCTAGTGACAACATCGTTTCGGAATACCTGCTGGTTTGTGAAGCTCGTTCGACGACGCTGATGGACGGCTTTTGGCAATTTTCGCTGGAAACCGCCGGCGGTGAGCCTGTGTTTTCGGCGCAAGACAACGAGGTCGGTGACTTGAACCGATTGACGTTGCTGGCGGCCGTTCGCGGACTCGAAGCCATCGAGGGCGCGTCGACGGTCACGTTGATCAGCAACAATCGTTATCTGATTCGCTCGCTTGCCGATTCGCTACCGCGTTGGCGTGAGAACAATTTTGTATGGGAGCATTTTGGACGTCGTATCGATGTTCAACATGCCGACCTGTGGCGACGAATCGATCGGGCTTTGCAGATTCATCGTGTCGAAGCCTGTTTGGTTTCTTCGCGGCTTGTCAGCCCCGAGCCTCGTGCGGTCGAGAGCCCTGCTGATTCAGGTGGCGCTGAACTGCGAGTCGATTCGCCGCACGGTTCGGTTGCCGCAGGGCCGCGAATCAAGCCACCGAACGATCGACTTCGCCAATGGCTACTTGGCGGCGGAGCATCGTCGGGAAGCGCACCAGCACGACGGCGAATTCGCACCGCCGATCTGCTCGATTCCTAGCCGCGATCCCGCTCGTGGGCGATTCGCTGCCCGCTAGCCGTGCCAAACACGAGCCGTGGCGAAAGTGATGCCTTGGTTGGAACGCGAGTTCACCCAACTTGGTTCGAAACGTCTCTCGTCGTTGGCGAGAGACGTCCTTTTATTCAACAAAACATTCCACCCTTCATCCCGATTTTTTTGTCTTTCGGTATCCCAAATGCACACACAAGTTTCGCTATCGTCGATCTCGAAGTTGATCAACGGAACCCACGAGAACCCCTCTGGTCTACTGGGACCTCATCCGATTGACTACCGAGGAACTGCAGCCACGGCGGTTCGCAGCTTTTTGCCGGAAGCTCAGGCTGCTTGGGTGATTGATCCCCAAAACGGCGAACGACGTGCCATGCGGCGGATTCATCCGGCTGGCTTTTTTGAAGCAATTTGCGACTCGATGGTCGACGCAACGCTGGCAAAAAGCCAAGATGCACAACAGAATCACCAGCGTCTTCACACTATTGCCAACTCGAAGTATCGCATCCAGATGACCAACAAATCCGGGGAAACAATCGAAATGAACGACCCGTACGCCGTACCGTCGATCTTGACTGACTTTGACAATTATCTGATTGGCCAAGGAAAACACTACGAGCTGTACGAGCGACTCGGAGCCCAACTGCGCACGGTCGATGGCACGCCCGGAGTCAACTTTGCCGTCTGGGCACCCAATGCTCGGTCGGTCCAGGTGGTGGGCGATTTCAATGGCTGGGACGGACGTAAACATGTCGCCCGCATCCATCCTAACCTTGGTATCTGGGAACTGTTCGTGCCTGGGGCGAAGGTGGGCGACCGCTATAAGTTCCGAGTCCATAGCACGGACGGATCGTGGGTGGACAAGAGCGATCCGTATGGTTTGGCAGCCGAGTTGCCACCATTGACGGCATCGATCGTTGCCAACGTCAACTCGTATCAATGGTCCGACAGCAAGTGGATCGACCGACGAAACGATTGGAATCCGCTGCACGAGCCGATGAACGTGTACGAAGTGCATTTGGGCAGCTGGCAAAAGGGGCCAGGCCGCAAACATGGTTGGCTCGATTACCGTGACTTGGCTCGCCGTTTGGCCGAGTATTGTCATCGCATGAATTTCACTCATGTCGAATTGATGCCGGTTAGCGAGCATCCGTTCACCGGATCATGGGGCTACCAAACCGTGGGCTATTTTGCACCGACAAGCCGTCACGGCAGCCCCGAAGATTTCATGTTCTTCGTCGATTACATGCATCAACACGGAATCGGCGTGTTGATCGATTGGGTCCCCGCGCACTTCCCCAAAGATGCTCATGGGCTGCGTCGTTTCGACGGTTCGCCGTTGTACGAACATGCGGACCCACGCCAAGGCGAGCACCCTGATTGGGGCACGATGATCTTTAACTTTGGCCGCAACGAAGTGCGTAACTTCCTGGTCGCGAATGCTCTGTTCTGGTTGGACAAGTATCACATCGACGGGCTTCGCGTGGACGCAGTGGCATCGATGTTGTATTTGGATTACAGTCGCGAAGATGGCCAGTGGATTCCGAACCAGTATGGTGGCCGCGAAAATCTCGAAGCGATCGACTTTTTGCGAGAATTTAATACAGCGATTCACGAGAAGTACCCAGGCGTCGTCACGGCGGCCGAAGAATCAACCGCTTGGCCGGGCGTGTCGCGGCCGGTCGATGATGGGGGACTCGGTTTCACCTACAAATGGAACATGGGTTGGATGAACGACACGTTGTCTTACATGCACAACGAACCGATTCATCGCAAGTACCACCAAAACGAGTTGACGTTTAGTCTGATCTATGCCTTCACCGAAAACTTTATGTTGCCGCTGTCGCACGACGAAGTGGTGCACGGCAAGGGATCGCTGATCAGCCAGATGCCGGGCGACATGTGGCAGAAATTTGCCAACCTGCGTTTGTTGTATTCCTACATGTGGACGCACCCGGGTAAGAAGCTGTTGTTCATGGGCGGCGAGTTCGCTCAGTGGAGCGAGTGGAATCACGATGATGGTCCTGATTGGATCCTGTTGGATTTCGCCACCCATCGAGGCGTGCAGCAGTTGGTCGCCGATTTGAACAAGGTTGTGATCGAGAATCCTGCACTGCATCAACTCGATTTCAGCGGCGATGGATTCGAGTGGATCGATTGCATGAATGCCGATGAGAGCACGTTGGTGTACTTGCGAAAGGGGCTCGATGGAACGCCGCCGATTTTGGTGTGCAGCAACTTCACTCCCGTGGTTCGCAAAGGTTACCGCGTGGGAGTGCCGGCGAGCGGTTTCTGGAAAGAAATTTTCAACAGTGACGGGGAAGCGTACGGCGGATCGAACGTCGGTAATTACCCCGGTCGTGAAACGTTCGGCGAAGGCCACCATGATCGCCCTGATAGTATTTCGGTCGACCTGCCACCGCTGGCGACCGTCATGTTTCGCTTGGAGGAGTAATCGCACGAGCGAGTTAATTTTTGGCGGAGCGGCGAGCGGTCGCCGCCCGCTCTGAATCAACGTGTCGACTCGCTGCAAGCGGACGACGCCCTCCACCGCGTTGCGCACCGCCGCTAAAGTCGATGGCATCGGCGTACGCCGCGACCGCCAGCAATCGTGTCGTGAACAAACGGCGTTCGGTACCCCCTCTGCGGATTTTCAAATTCGACTTTTCCGATTATTCCGTTCATGACGGTTTTTCGGACTGCCGATTTAGACAGTAACTGGGTCTATGCGCGGCCATGTCGAGCGTTTCGGCGACATCTCCGTAGACGTCGCTGTGAAACACGAAATTCACGCTGCGTACTCGCCCTGGACTACTCGTTCGTTTTTGAGGGATCAGACATGCCGCGTTGTGTTTCACGCCGTACTTGGATTGCAACAGCCACCACGGCGATGATCGCCGTCGGTACTGCGGAAGTTTTGCTCGCACAAACACCCACGATTGCCAACGCGCTGGGGCATCCTTCGTTTCCAAGTCGTGTCATCCGCTTGCAGCCGATCGGCGATCGCACGACGTCACCGGTCGTGACCGCGGTCGCAGCCGATCCACGCGGCGAACTGCTGGCCGCAGCAGGAGACGATTTTGGGATTCGCATCATCGATGTTGCGACGCTCAAAGTGCAGCATACGCTCGAAGGGCATCGAGATCTGATTCGCAGTTTGTCGTTTGATAATGTTGGCGATTCGCTGGTTTCGGCCGGTAACGATGGCCAATTGATCATCTGGGATCGCAAACGATCGTTTGAAATTGGCCAAAGGATGCAGGGGACTCCAGCGCTGGCCTGTGTTTGCTTTGCACCCGATGGAACCAAGATCGCCGCCGTCGGTTTCGATCCCAAAGTGTTCATCATTGGCGCGATCGGAAACGAAACTCCCAAATTCTCGTGTGATTGCAACGATCTTCGCAGTATTGCCTATCGTGATGATATGCGAGTATTGGCAGTCGGAGGTCGTAGCGGGGATCTGCATCTGTTTGATCCGCAAACTGGCAACTTGATCGCGGAACCGCATTTGCATTCAGCCCGGATTCGTGACATTGCGTTTCATCCGCATAGCAATAATGTGATAACGGTGGCCGAGGACGGCGTCGTCACGGTTTATGACACGTTGAATCAAAAGAAGATCCACAGCGTTACCGTCACGTCGGGACGACTGTTTGCGATCGCGACTATCGATAGTCAACACATTGCCGTGGCGGGATCGGATAACGTCATTCACATCGTCAATACCGATACCGGCGTCATCCGGCACCGGCTCGAGGGGCATGTGGGGACCGTTTCGACGCTGACGGCAACCGGCGGACATTTGTTTTCAGGTGGGTTTGATGCCACGCTCCGACGATGGAGTCTGGATGAACTGCATCGCTCGGGTAGCCGCATCGCTGAGGGAACGACCCCGATTGAACGGTAGCCCCCGCCGACAGGCTCGCAGTCGGTCCTAAGTAGAAAAAATACAACCCATCATGAGTCGCCTTTCGCACCGCGAAAGTTTGCTCAATCGTTTCTCTCGCGGAAGCGAAAGAAACGATCCTATTTGTTCATCGCACACGGAGGTGCCTCGGGTGATTTGGAAATCAAAACGCAGCCGATCGATCCAAAGCAATACACGGACCAAGAACGTCAAGCGACGAATGTTGACGTCCGAGAAGCTTGAGAGTCGTCGATTGTTCGCGGCCGATCCAATTCACGTTGGCGTCGTCTATATCGAGACCGATTATTTGGAATCGGACCAAGACGTCGGTAGCGATTCGCGAGGCGACCGTTTCATCCTCTCGTTCACTGGCGGTGCAGCTGGTACGGAGTTGAATGAACTCCGAATCCGTACTGACAAAGACAACGATGGAATCTCCGTCGGCGACCTGATTTATGACACCGAACTCGGTGGCCGTGGCAAGAACGGCGCTCACAACTTTCAAATCGTTCGTATTCTGACCGCCGACGGGCATACGGTCGAAGCCACCGCCGAAGTCGAAGATGGCGGCCAAGAATTGGTGCTGCGGTTGTCGGGATTCCGCGCAGGCGACCGGTTAGAATTCACTATCGATGTCGATGAAGTGCTGCGCAACTTACCGGATTTGGATCAGTTCAATAGCCGCTTGGATGTGATTGCGTCGGGGCAAGAGTTCCAGGACTCGATTCTCGAAGCGACCTTTAACGCCCCGCACTACGAGACATCGCACGCAGACGCGGTCTTCTTAAATGACTACGGCGATCCTGCGAAGGATCACAATCTGAATCTGCCTCCCGACGAAGGAACCGGCGCCGACAGTCGTCCAAACCGCTCAGCAGCAGCCGTCGCGACAACAGGCCAGATCGCAAAACCAATCTCGATCGCGGGCCAAGTCTGGTTGGACAACAATTTGAACAAAACCCGCGACGCCGGGGAATCGGCGGTCGCGGGCGTGACGATTACGCTCTTTAAATGGGATGAAGCCACCAATCGCTACGTCGATACTGGGCACCACACGACGACCGATGGCGATGGACAATACGTCTTTCCTCGCGCGTTGGGACTTGTCCCCGGACGCTACCGTATTGTCGAAACCCAGCCTGATGGACTGTTCAGCGTCGGCGCCATTCCGGGAGCTGTCGATGGCATCGCCAGCGGCCGAGTGGAATCGATCGATGTGTTAGCCGATATCGATATTCCGCTCGGTGATACCGACGCGGTCCGCTACGACTTTGCCGAAGCCCAAGCGGCGTCGGTGTCAGGCTATGTCTATCGCGACGATAACAACGATGGTCGTAAGGACGCGGGCGAAACCGGGATCGCCGGGGTTCGCGTTCAATTGGTTCCGATCAACACGATTTCAGCGCAGTCCGCGATTACTGTGACCACGGCGGCCGACGGTTCGTATTCGTTTAACGGCTTGGCACCGGGGACTTATAAAGTCATCGAAGTCGACCAGCCCGCCTACTTGAACGATGGTCTTGACACCCCCGGAACGATCAATGGCCGCGTCGTGGGACGCGCCGAGAACCCCGGCGATGCCATTCATGACATCGTGTTGGCAGGCGCCAGTGACGGGGTCGATTACAACTTTGGCGAAACGCCGTTTGGTTCGATCACCGGTTTCGTCTACTTGGTGGCACCTGGCGAAGATTGCGAAGGCCCCCACGATGCTCCGGGCAACAAGCCGCTCGAAGGCGTCCGTGTGGTGCTGCAGGATTCCTTCGGCACGATCATTGCCGAAACTCGCACGTCGGCCGACGGAAGTTACGAGTTTGATGAGCTGCCGATCGGAAACTACCGGATCGTTGAGTACACGCCGGCGGGACTACTTGATGGTGGTGCCCATGTTGGTCTTGTCGACGGTTCCGCCTCGGGGACCGCGGTCGGAGGCGGTTTGATCCAAGAGATCACGATGACCGCCAATGGGCGTGGAGTCGAGTACAATTTCTGCGAGATTGCTCCCGCCACGATTAGTGGATTTGTGTATCACGACCGCAGTGATGATGGTAAACGCGACGGTGGCGAAGAAGGCATCGCCGGAACCACGGTTTCGTTGATCGACGCGAGTGGCAAGGTCGTCGCCACCGCCGTCACGAATGCCAATGGACGTTATGAGTTCAAGGGAATTATTCCTGGCGTCTATCGATTGGTCGAAACTCAACCCGACAATTTCTATGACGGCAAAGACACCGTCGGATCGGTCTCGGGAACGCGAGTCGGACGACTCGGAAACGACGGCGACTCGTTGGTCGATATCGAGCTAAAGCAAGGCCAAGCCGGAGTTGAGTACAACTTTGGCGAATTGGTCGGGGCGACGCTTTCAGGCCGAGTGCATGTCGATGCCGATGGTGATTGTGATTACGACGAAGGCGAGATCACTCCGTCGGGCGTCGTGATTCGTTTGATCGACGTTAACGGAAACGAAGTCGCTCGGACCACCACCAACGCCGAAGGCAAGTATTCGTTCACCAACATCACGCCCGGCGAATACACCGTGATCGAAGGGGCAGTGGACGGCTACTTCGAAGGCACCTCGCACGTGGGGTCGGCCGGCGGCGTGGCCGATCCGCCCAACCGGATCAGCAAGATCACGTTGGCATCGGCCGAAGTCGCCGTGGATTATGATTTTTGTGAACATCCACCCGCGGAAATCAGCGGTGTCGTGTACGACGATCGCGACAACGACAATCGCCGTGATACGGGCGAAGCCGGAATCGGCAACGTGTTGGTCGAATTGTTCAATAGCGATGGCGAAAAAGTGGCGTCCACTCGCACCGACGCCAACGGAGCGTACCGGTTCACCTATCTGCCGGCGGGATCCTATACAGTTCGCGAAATGCAGCCCACCGGATGGTTGCAAGGGGGACAACAAGCTGGCAATAACGGAGGCGATGATTCGGTCGACGACGTCATTTCCGCCATCCCAATTGGCTGGGGCGATCGGTTAACCCAGTACAACTTTGGCGAACTGATGCCTGGTTCGATCAGCGGTGTGGTGTATGTCGACAGCAACGGCGATTGCGTGCATGATCCCGACGAAGCCCCGATCGCCGGAGTAACGATCGAACTGCGAGACGGCAACGGTCAAGTCTTGGCACGCACGACGACCAACGAAAATGGACAATACAGCTTCGAAGGTTTGCGTCCCGGCGAATACCAAATCTTTGAACAACAACCCGACGGTTTCTTCCAAGGCGGCCAAGTCGTCGGCAGCGGCGGCGGTGTCGTGCTAGACCAAGACTTGCTTGGCATGACCTTGATGGCGGGCGCCAATATCGTCGATTACGATTTCTGTGAATTGCCACCGGGATCGATTAGTGGTGTGGTTTACATCGATGCCGATGGCAACTTCCAACGCGACACCGGCGAAGCCCCGATCCGTGGTGTGAAAATTGAATTGCGAAATGACAAGGGCGTCATCGTGGCGACCACCGTCACGGATGCCAACGGTCGCTACTTGTTCGAGGGGCTCGCGCCGGGTAACTATCAGATCTTTGAACAACAACCGACCGGTTTCTTCCAAGGAGCTCAGCATATCGGTAGCGGCGGTGGCACGATCATCAGCCAGGACTTGACCGGTCTGAAACTGTCCGCCGGGCATGACGTTGTCGATTACAACTTTGGTGAATTGCCACCCGGATCAATCAGTGGCGTCGTCTACATCGATGCGAACGCGAATTTTCAGCGTGATTCCGCTGAAGCAACGATCGCGGGTGTGAAAGTCGATTTGCGAGATGGCAACGGAAACGTCGTGGCAACCACCGTAACCGATGCCAATGGACGCTACCTATTCGAAGGCCTCGCCCCCGGCGATTATCAGATCTTTGAACATCAACCGGCCGGCTACTACCAAGGCGGCCAACACATCGGCAGCGGCGGTGGTAACATCCTCGGCGCCGACTTAACAGGGCTGAAACTTGCCACCGGTCGCAACGTCGTCGATTATGACTTTGGTGAATTGTTGCCAGGTTCGATCAGCGGCTACGTGCATGTCGATAGCAACGGTAACTGCACCTACGAAGAAGGCGAAAAGCCGATTGCCGGAGTGCGTGTCGAATTGCGTGATGAAGATGGCAACCGGATTGCCGAAACGACGACCGATGCCAGCGGATTGTACCGCTTTGGCAACTTGCCACCGGGACGTTATCACATCGTCGAAATTCAACCCGACGGTTACTTCCAAGGCGGACAACACATCGGCAGCGGCGGCGGCGAAGTGATCGGTGAAGATCATCTGGCGCTCGATTTGCTCGCTGGAGCCAACGTCGTCCATTATGACTTCTGCGAACACGAACCTTCGACTATTTCCGGTTCGGTGTGGAAAGAGACCGATTTGGACCGCGTATTCAATTCGGGCGACATTCCGCTCGGTAATATTCTGATCGAATTGTTGGACGAAGTGGGCAATCGAATTGCACAAACACGCACCGATGCGTTTGGTAACTACGAATTTGCCAACCTCGCGCCGGGTACCTACTCGGTGCACGAACATCAGCCCGTCGATTTGTTTGACGGCGGAGCGGTGGCTGGATCCGCAGGCGGCGCCGTGACCGGCGATGACCTGATCAGCGGAATCAAACTGACCGGCGGCACCAACGCAGTCGACTATGATTTTCCGGAAGTTCCACCCGCAACAATCTCGGGATACGTGTTCCAAGACGGTTCGGCAATTCCGGCCAACACGCCACCGAACGCCGAAGATTTGCGTGATTACAAAGACGGATTGTTGACCGATGATGACTTGCGAATCGGCGGCGTGACTCTCGAACTGAGAAACGTTCTCGGCGAAGCCTTTACATCCGACCGGGCACTCGCGGGTGTCTATCCCGACGGCGTGATCCGGGTCACGACCGATGAATTTGGTTTCTATGAATTTACCGGTCTTCGTCCTGGTACCTACAGTGTCTATCAGGTGCAACCTGATAACTTCATCGACGGTCTGGATACTGCTGGTTCCACCGGCGGCGTTGCGGTTAACCCCGCGGACGTTCTCGCCGAAGACGATGCCATTCGTATCCAAACGCTGGCACTCAGCGAAGCGACTGATCCACGCGATGACGCAATTTTGTTCATCAACTTGGGAGCGGGCGGATCGAGCCGCAGCAATAACTTTAGCGAGATCGCGATCACTGAACCTGCGATCCCTCAATTGATCGAAGATCCGATCGAAGACATTAAAGTCTATACACCGATTGAGACATTCGATCCTTCGATTCGCTTGGTTGGTTTTGGTGAGATTCAATCGATCCGTCGACCCATGATCGCGGATGATGAATGGGCGGTGTCGTGGCACCTCAGTGTGATCAACGGGGGCTTCCCCGGAGGATCGGCGCAGGATGGTTCGGCAGTGATCAAGACCGTCGGGGCAACCTCGATGCAAGAGAACTGGACCGAGGGCGAGCACACCTCGGGGCGCTGGGTGATCGTCAACGCCGATGGCAAAATGATGGAGATTGCGGATCGCTTGACCATGGGCGAAAAAGATGCCATCGCGTTGACAGGTGACTTTGACGGCGATGGTAAAGACGAAGCCGTGCTGTTTGTCAACGGACATTGGTTTGTGGATCTGAACGGTGATGGACGCTGGGACGAAGGGGACATGTGGATCAAGCTGGGCACCGAACTGGATCGCCCGGTGGTCGGCGACTGGGATGGCGACGGCAAAGACGACGTCGCGATCTTTGGTCGTCAATGGCATCGTGACCCGCAACGCATTAAGAAGGATCCTGGACTTCCCGATCCCGAAAACAAGCGTCGTCGTGAGCTATCGGCCGCAGAATTGGCAAAACATGTTGACGACCGTGGCGAAGATCGCGAGCGATTTTTGCGTCGAGGCAACGATGGCAACTTGCGTGCTGACGCCGTCGATCACGTGTTCCAGTACGGTGAACAAGTCGACACCCCGATCGCTGGCGACTGGAATGGCGACGGCATCGATCAAATCGCGGTCTTCCGCGGTGGCACATGGATGCTCGACACCGATGGCGATGGACGCTGGACTCTCAACGACGAGAAAGCCGAATTTGGACGCCCTGGTGATGAACCGATCGTCGGTGACTTTAACGGCGACGGGATCGACGAGATCGGGGTCGTACGCGGCGATGTGTGGATCATCGATACCGACGGCGACCGCAAGATCACCGGCAACGACCTGCAAATCGAAGTGCCCCGCCCCAGTGGGGACAGCCAGCCCGTGGTAGGCGACTGGGACGGCGATGGCCGGGATGAGGCCGGATATTACGACGAAGCGGCTTAGAAGAGGCGTGAGGGCCGTTTTTGACGGTCTGACGCCCATTCGCTAGCGAAGTATCGCGAGCCTGGGCTGGTAATGATTTTGGTGTCGTCGTGATTTTGGGGATGCGTCGGTTTTCTGCCGCCTCTCTCGCGATGTCCTCGGTGAATAGGTGACTTCCGGAACGACCGGAAGATAAACTCACCCCCGAATATCCCGTTTCACTGCCAAAATTTTAGCGTCCCATCGCCTGACGCCCGCTCAGGCAAGAGCTTCCAGTGGCGAATTTGCCGCTGGCGGTGGGTCGGTTTGTTCGGTCTCTAACGCCTGCGCCATCCGCTCCGCTGAAGCTTCGGATTTCTGAAAAGCTGCATTCGCAGTTGCGTCTAAATTTTGTCGTACAGTTGTGACGGAACGTTTGTCGTTGGTGTCCGCAAGGGCGGCGCCCGCGTTCCGTATTCGTTCATGACATGATGTTGCGTTGTTGCCATTGCAAGTCATGCTGCCCGAACGAGACGTGCGTGCTGGCGGGGTAGGACTTGGCTGAATGAATCTGCGACTGAAAATATTGCTGTCCTTGATCGCGGTCTTTATTACCTATGTGGTGATTGACACCGCGATCCATCAATACGTGGTGATGCCACGTTTCGTCGCGCTCGAACAATTCCAAGCAACCAAAGATTTGCAGCGTTGCCACGCCAGCATCCAACGCGACGTCGATAATTTGCACCTGGTCCTGGACCTGCCAACCGATTGGGACTCGCTGCAAGATTACGTCGACCAGACGAAGGAATGTTTTCAGCGTCGCAGCCAGAGCCGACAATCGTATTCGGATCGTCATCTCGACATGTTTGCGGTTGTCAATCACGACGGCAAAGTCGTCTGGCAATCGATCCATCCGCCTGGCCACAAACAGCAATTCAGCCACCTAACGCAAGCCTCTGTTACGTCGTTTCCCAGTGACGATTGGACGTCTATGCATCCCGTTGTCGCGGCATCGCTTTCGGCATCGGCATCGGACGCGTCGGAAACACGCGGGGTCATCATCACCGAAGCAGGTCCAATGATCGTGCTGGCACGTCCTATCACCCGCGACGGGGACAATCACGTGGAAGGTGCGGTCGTGGTCGGTCGCTTCTTGGATCGGCAAGCGATTGCAGCGAAAGCGGAACAGACCGACGTTACTTTCCAAGTCGATGCGATTGATCCATTGACCATGGCCTCACACCGAATCGTGCCGGTGGCCATGCGTCAAGGTCCGGTGTCGATGCGTAAAGGGCAGGACCAGAGCAACGAGGTAGCAGCGGCACCGATCTCGATTCGCGAACTCGACGAAGAGAATCTCGTCGCGCAAGGGACGCTGTTTGACATCCAAGGCAATCCCGCGTTGTCGACGTATGCATTTGTCCGACGCAATATTTCGCAAGAAGGCCGGATCGCGATGCACTATGCGATTGGTTCGCTCGTCGCAGCCGCCTTTGTCGTGCTTTCGATCTTGTTGCTGTTGTTGCAGCAAATCGTGATCAATCCGCTGAACCAATTGTCGCAACACGCCACGCGGATGGGAGAGACCGGAAACTTTTCGGCTCGCTCGGAAATCAATCGCAATGACGAGTTTGGTGATTTGGCAACCAATATCGATACCATGGTCGGGCGTCTGAAACAGTTATGTAGTTCAAATCAGCAATTGCATGTCGAGATTCGCCAACGCAAATCAGCGGAATCCGAACTGCAGCATGCCGCGACCCATGATTCGCTGACCAATTTACCGAATCGGACGCATCTGAAGCAAATGCTTGAGTCGCGGTTCGCGAATCGTTCCTTTTGTGCGGGGAATTGCGATGCGCTGATTTTCTTGGATCTGGATAACTTCAAGATCATCAACGACAGCCTCGGACATGCCGTTGGCGACGAGTTGTTGGTTGCGATCGGCGAACGATTGCAAGCGGCGGTCGATGCCGTTTCACGCAGCTCGGAAACGCAAACCAAGAATTTGGTGGCGCGTCTTGGTGGCGACGAATTTGTGATCTTCCTTGGCAATGTCGCAAGCGAAGAGGTGGCGACCGAATTTGCCGAACAAATTCGCACCGACCTAATCGGCCGCTACACCGTCAGCGGCCACGAATTAACGCTCGGAACGAGCCTGGGGATCGCATTTTCAAACGATTCGGTGACCACGCCCGAAGAATTAATGCGAAACGCCGATCTGGCGATGTACCGCGCCAAATTCAGCGGAAAACAGTGTTTGGCGGTGTTTGACCACGCCATGCACGAATCGGTCCTGAAGCGACTCGAGCTCGAAGAAGCGCTGCGTACCGTGCTGAAAGACGGGGGACTGCGATTGGTCTACCAACCGATCTTCGATATCGAAACGGGAGTCATTGTCGGGTTGGAATCGCTTGTTCGCTGGGACCACGCAACCAAAGGTTTGATCAGCCCCGCCGAATTCGTGCCGGTTGCCGAAGAGATCGGTTTGATCGTGCCCATCGGTCGCTGGATCCTCGAAGAAGCATGTCGCACCATTCATCGGTTAAATGAAGCCCGCGGCGACGGTCCCCCCATCTCCATCGGGGTGAACGTTTCTAAACGACAACTCGCCGACGCTAATTTCGTGGATCTGCTAAAAGATGTCCTCGAAACCGAGAACGTTTCACCGAATCAGCTAAATCTCGAGATCACCGAATCGATGATCATGGATAGCCCTGAGCAAATCGTTGATTGTTTAAGCGAGATTCGCAACCTTGGCATCCGCTTGCACATGGATGACTTCGGTACCGGGCATTCATCGCTTAGCTGTTTACATCGATTCCCGATCGATGTGCTGAAGATCGATCGATCGTTTGTTTCGACGATGGAGGTCGGTGACGATTATGAATCGATCATTCATGCGATCATCACGTTGGCTCACAATCTGGATACCAAAGTGATTGCTGAAGGGATCGAGACCACGCGTCAATTGCAGCAACTGCGTGATCTGAAATGTGACTTCGGGCAAGGCTATTTGTATAGCAAGCCAGAACCGATCGAAGATTTGCAAGAATTGTTGTCGGCGATTGTCAACCGACCAAGACAAGATCCGCAGTTTGGTTTTGCCTCGATCGACTCGACCTTCTCGATGCTCGCCCCGCACTAGTGCGAGCGGCGAACTACCGAGCTTCCGAAGTGCCGATGGTCATCGGCGGCAAGACGATCGCGGGACGGAATTGGTTGTCCTGAGCTAAAACGCGGTTCGCGGGCGGCCCCAGCGAAGCGTGTCGTTGTTCTCTGCAGTTTGCTCTGCGGGCCGGTTCAAGGGTTCGGTGCTTGGTACCGAAGTCGTGAAACGTCGTGCGCCTTGAAACGCAGGTTCCATCGCCGTATAGGGTTGATGCTCGGCCGATGGACGATTCTGCTGCTCGAATGCGTTGACCGTCGTTGCACCCTGTGCTTGCGGTGCTACGGGTTGCAATGCCGGGGCCGGTTGCAACGCGTTGGCGTTGGCAACGGAGCTGAATTGGTCCCCGCCAGAACCGTACTGGGAATCCGAACCGTACTGGGAATCTGATCCATATTGTGACTGGGGGGCCACACCAGGTGCGTTGACGCTACGATCTCGTTCCGAGATCGGAATCGGCTGTGGATTGTATTGTGGACTGGTTTGGTACTCGGCCGGCGCTCGTTGCGGAGCCAAATTGAACCGGTTGCCATTGTCGACCGCAGGCGGATAGTAACCACGGCTCATTGTGTTTAGTGTGTTGCTTTGCATCGGGGCAGCGTAGGTGGCCGCCGGAGCCACGCTGTAGGGAGTCTTCGGGGCGCCTGTTAAATCGTGGACTTGCATTCCGTTAAAACGAACGCGAGGGACCGAGTCGACAGCTTCATATCCCGAGGCGGGATTACCGTTGTTTGGATTTGCAAACGTGCCCGAGACCGTATTGATTTGCGACCGGGTTTCTTGCCAGCTCGCGGTCGCCACGCCTGAGCCGATGGCTTGATCCCCGTAGGCATTGCCCGAGACTTGTGCGAGCTGTGGTGGTGCCGTGGGTTGCAACCCCGAGGGTTGTGAGGGATTTGACGAGAACGAATCAAACGGTTGAGCACCGAGAGACGACTGGAACGGTGCCACGTTGGTTTGCCCATAAGGAACGAATCCCGCAGGCGCCCCGTTAGGATTTTGGAATGAATTGTTGGGGGGTGGTGGCACTCGCGTGGAGGCTCCCAGTGGGCTGATTGCCGAACTGGCTCCCACGCCTCCGATCGGTGCAGGCGTAAGTCCAACCGGGGCCATGGGGCCGACTGGTGTGAGCGGTCCGCCCGCAGTCGGGCCAGTCGTTTGCCTGCAGCCAACGCTGGTTAACGCCAACGCAAACATGCAGGTTCCGAGGCAAAGTTGTCGCATGTCGAACACCGAGAGAATCGAAGGAAATTGGTTCTGACTTGGACCTTTAACAAAAATAAGAAAATTCACGAAATACCAATGCCGTGATTTTCTTGTCAGTAAATGCCGTCGCTGATCCGTCGATGGGGGGCATCGCATGCTGAGAAACAAAACGACGAGTCACAAAAAGAGGCTTTGTGAGGCAAACAGAGAAGTCGTTAAACGAAAAGAGCTGGCAACCAAATCGAAATCGTTGGCTGGCCAGCTGCTTCTATTTTGTTCGCCCCGCGACGGGGGCGATCGAAAAATCGTCAAAACCCAATTGGGTTTTTAGATCATTTCTTTCAGACCCTTCAAAGGACGGATCGAAAGCTTCTTGCTCGCTGGCTTAGGATTCAACCAAATTTCGCTGCCGTCGGCAGGGTTACGGCCTTTTCGCTTTGGCTTTGCAGGAACGTCCTTGAGGATGATTTTGCAAAGACCTGGGATTGCGAACTGGCCTGGGCCACCTTTGCTGATCGCTTTTTCGATTTCAGCGGTCAACGCGTCGAAGACGGCAGCAACGTCCTTCTTCGTCAATTCGGTCGCTTCAGAAATGTTAGCCAAAATCTGAGTCTTGGTCGGAGCCTTTTGTGGGGCTGCCTTGGGTGCGGCTTTAGCCATGTGCAACAACCTTCTTATCACAGGGTGAGAGTAGTCTGGGTTGAGCTTGATAGCTCGATGTTTTCAATAGGGCAAAGTGTTATGTCGGCCATGCCACTGACGCAACCCGGCTTTGCCCAAAAAAGCCCACGTTTTTCAGTGTTTTCTGCAATATGGTCGTTTTCAGACCCCAATCACGGCTGGAAACGGGGTTGCACAGGGGGGCCTAGCATCGGCCTCTGTGCTGTCAATGGTAAACTTTATTTTTCCGTAAAATACGCACTTTTACGGTTTTCGAGCTCCAGAACCGTTCCGAAACGCCAAATCGCAGCCGGCCGAAAGCGAAAACCGCCGCCGATTTCTTGACGAAATCGGCGGCGGAGAATGCCGGTTTACAGGTCCCAGTGGCCTACAGATCCGAGGCGATGGCCGCATCGATCGCTTGATCGCGGAGCGGATTTTCTGCCGAATCTTGTTCTGCGATCGCGTCACCCGATTTGGAAATCCGGGTTAACTCGGACGCGACTTGGCTCATCGCATCATCGACGGCGTCCACGTTCGCGGACACCGCGGACGAGCTCGCTAATTGAGAACGTAGCAGCGACTCGCCAACCCACGCGTCATCACCGCTGCTGACCCCGAGCGTCCCCGCGTCGGCTTGGGTGGCCGCTAGCGAAGAGGCACTGCTGTTCGACTCGACGAATTCGCCCTGAGCTGCACTTGAGGACGAGCCCGTGCCTGAGGATTCCGTGGTGCTGGACGCTGCGGCTGCCGTAGTCGTCTCTGGCGCGAATGTGACATCCTTCTCCTCGACGCTGATTCGGTACAGCTGCATTCCGCCCGACTGACCCAGCGGTTGCACCCGTCGATCCGCAGTCGTCGGCAACGTGGCCTTGACCTGCGACGTCGTCACCGAGCCGGTCGAGGATGTCGTGGTCTTGGTGCCGCTGATCGTCAGATTCTTGCTCGTTGAATCCAATGCAACCGTCGGATTGGTAATCGTCTTGACCGCCGATGTGGGGACAACCACCGCGTTCGTGCTGCCAGGTTCCACTGCAACTAACAACGACTGCTTCGGTGTCGATCCTAACCATTCACGGATCGTAATGAATTCAGGACGAAGGCGACCGAGCGAGATGTCGATGGTTGTGTCACCGTCCTCCGGCAAACTTGTGACCGTGATATTCTGAGCCGCCGATCCGTTGTCAAAGAACGGTAGTGAAGGAATTTGTAACTGGTACGTGCCCGGCAAAATGTCCTTAAACGAAGGCTTGTCACCGCTGAAGGACAACGGGATTTCAACGGCTGTGTTGGAGTCGTCGGTGCCCGTCAGTTTAATGCCGCTAATTTGGCTCGGATCCACGTCGGTCGCCAAGAAGTTCAGCAGCACGTCGCGTGGTACAAAGTCAAAGACTTCGACCGTGATCGTGCCGGTGCTGGTCAAACCGCTGCCGTCGTTGACTCGGTACGTAAACGTGTCGGTACCTTTGAACCCGGCCGCAGGCTTATAGAAAATAGTGCCGGTGGTGGCATCGATGCGAACGGTTCCGCCCGCCGTCGGAGTGCTGAGGTTCGAGAACGTCAACGTTTCACCACTGTCAACGTTCGCCGGCAATTCCGAGAGCGTGAAGATCGCCTTTTCGCTAGTGCCGTTATGTTGTTTGGCAACCGCACTGATGACCGGTGGTGCATCATTGACCGCGGTGACGGTGAAGGTAACGGTGCCGACGTCAATCCCGCCTCCGCTGTCACGGATGGTATAGGTCACCGTTTCGGTGCCGTTAAAATTGGCCGCGGGTTTGTAGAAGATCTGAGTGCCGTCGGCATTGACACGTGCAGCACCCCCTTTGTCGGCGGTGCCGACCGAAATGATCGTGAATGCCTGATTGTCCGCATCGCGGGTGTCATTGCTGAGCACATTGAACTGAGCTTCGGCGGCATCCTCGGTGATCGTGAATGCATCGTCGACTGCGGTTGGCGGTGGATCAGCCGATTTGACGATCAACGACACTGTCGCTTCGTCAGTGAGTGAACCGTCCGAAACCGTGTAAGTAAACGAATCGCTGCCGGTAAAGTTGGCTGGCGGCGTATAGAGAACCGATTGTCCATTCTGTGAAATGGTGACCGTTCCTCCCTTGGCGGTGGTTCCCTGGACCGCGGTGACCTTCAAGGTTTCGCCGGTGTCCGGCGTGATCAGATCGTTAAGTAAGACGTCCAGCGGAGTGGCGGTTGAACCTTGGTCCACGTCAAACGAGTCGTCGGTGGCGGTAGGAGGATCATTCACCGGAGTCACAGTGACAGTCACCGTGGCATCCTCTTGAATGCCTTGGTCGTCACGAACCCGGTAAGTGAATTCAAAGTCGCCGTTGAAGTTATTGTCTAGCAAAAAGGCGACTTTACCGTTCTGAACACTGACGGCGGCTCCACGCGAGGGTTGGGTCACTGAGACCAACGTTAACGTGCCATTGCCACTGATGACTTTGTCATTGGCCAAAACATCAATGGTGGTCGGCGCGGAATCTTCGGCGACCGTGATCTTGTCATCGGCGACCGTGAAGTTTTGCCCGATCGCAAGCTGCACGCTGCCATAGGCAACTGCATCGGTCGAAATACGGTTGTCGTTACCGTACAGCAAGACTTCGCTATCGGCCGCGTCGGCGGGTTCCGAGCGAATATTGACGGATCCGGTCGCTAACGCTTCCATGCGGATTGTCGCAATCAAACTGTCGGTCAATCCGCTGGGCGTCAAGCGATCGGTTGCGGCACCAAGTTCATCGATCAAACCGTCCGAGAATGTTCCTTTTTGCACCGTAGGGAATCGTTCACTAAACGTGATCGAGGTTCCAGGTTTCGGTTGGATGAGGGCGCTGTTAAACAAAATGTCGGCAAACGCCGCGAAGATTCCATCAAGATCCTCGCCGGTCCGAGCGTCGACGCCGATCATGTTCAAGTTGAATTCTTGGCCGACCTGAACTGCGGTAATCGGTTGGCCTTGCAGATCGGTGATCGTCAACTTGATCTCGGCAATTGGTTGGCCAGCGACATTGACGTTGAACGACTCGGTGCGAACGTTGCCTGCCGCATCGGTCAATTCAACCGTAAACGTGTTGTCGCCGGTTTGGGATGCCGTCGGTGTCCAAACGACTTCGCCAGTGGCCGCCACAATGGTCGCGCCGGCGGGTGCCGATGTCAACGTGTACGTCAATCCGTTGCCTTCTTCGCTGCTGATCAAGTCGGTGCGGAATTCGCGTCCCACGTTGCCTTGGGTAGCGGCGGTACCAACCACGCTGCCCGGAGCCTCGGTGTCGTAAACCACGTTGATGCCCGCAGTTCGTTCGCTCGTGACTCCATTGACGGTTTGCCGTGCCGCAATGTTATAGGTGCCGTCACCGAGCGCGGCGATGTTGTTGGTCGTGATCGTAATCGTCGTGCCCGTTGCCGACCCCACACCGATCACCGCGTTCGTCGCGGTGTTGACCAATTCCACGGTTGCACCCGAGGTGACTCCGGTGACCACAAACGACAACGTCCCCGCGTTGGTGATGTTGTCGGTGTTGCTTGCTCCCGTATCACGTGATGCACTCAGGTCGATGCCCGTTGGTGTGGCCACCGATTCGCCGCTGCCAAAGGTGAATGTCACCAATTGCGTGTCCATGTCACTTGATGAATTCCCCGTCACGCCAGTCCCAGGACGCACGCCGACCAAAACAGGAACGGTTCCCACGAAACCGGCTTTGGGCGTGACCGTGACCACGCCCGTGGTCGGATTGACTGTGGCGGTTGCTGCGTTGGCGTTTTGTGAGCTGGCGAAATACGTTACCGCATCACCTTCGACATCAACACTCGATAACGCAAGCGATGCAGCGGTTCCACCGGGGACCGACGCGGGATCGGTGATCTTGTTCAAAAATGGTTGGCTGTTCGAATTGTCTGCGACCACACTGACCGTGGTGGTTTCCGAAAACGTACGGCCTTGCGCATCGGTCACGGTATAGGTGACGTTGGTGGTGCCGGTGGCGTTGCCTTTGGCTTTCAGCATCACCACGGCATTTTCGTTGTCATCAAAGACGTCGACGCTGGTGATGCGAATGGCGGACGTTGGCTTGTCGCTGGCGTTGGTGGCATGTTCGCTGATCGCTTCGCGAACCTTTTCTCCTTCAACCAGTTGTCCGAAGACGCTGTGGTTAAAGTCGAGGAAACGCTGTGCACCCTCGGTGATAAAGAACTGAGAATCGTTGGTGTCGTCACCCGCTTTGGCGTAGGACAAAACACCCGAACCGGTGTGCATCAGGTCGGGATGGAAATCATCGTCAAAATCGCCGAGCGTCGAACCGCCCGATCCGGTCGCTGTCGGGTCGCCCCCCTGCAGTACGAAGTTGTCAATCACGCGGTGGAATTGAATGCCATCGTAAAAGTTTTGGTTGGCCAACGTGATGACTCGTCCGGTTGCGGTCGGCGCTCGGTCCTCGAACAACTCGAACACCATGTCGCCATAGCCTTCCATATCGATTCGAATCGACCGGTTCCCCGACAGCACGACCGCTTCTAATAACGCGGGATTCTGTACACTGACCGTGATCGTCAATGGGCCGCCATCGGGATCGTAGGCGTCGATGGGCACATGCAGCGGAGCCCCGATTTGGACCGTTTTGTTGCCGACCGGGGCAAACGTTGGCGTTTCACCTTGCGGGATCGCTACCCCGCTGCGAGCACTCAGCGTGGCAAGCGTTTGCACGCCAACGAGCCGCGTGCCATCGGGAAATTCCCAAGTCGGATAGCTGGTGATGCCTTCGTCGATCGCCAACTGCGATGGCGTGCGGTCAGGATTGGTGACCTCTACAAACGGCAAATCTTTGCCGCCGTCCTCGAATAACTGTTTCTGCTCGGTACAGGACGGACACCATTCGGCGCCGTACATGATCACGCCCGCGTCTTTTAGGTCTTTGGCAAATTGAACCAAGTCCGGCTTGGACTCCCCTTCGGCCGCTCGCGACACGCCTGCTGACTGGCTGCTTCCCGTCTGGGATGCAATGCTGCCGGTTTGAGAAGCCAAGGTATTGAACGTCTCGGCGCTGGCACCATCGGTTGACATCAATTCGACGTCACCGGCCATCAATTGCCGCTGTTCGAGCGATTCGAGCAGCAATCGGCCTCGTTTTGCCGAGACAGGAGTATCGTTTGCGGAACGGAAATGGGTCAAAAGTTCGCGAAGCATACCGCGACGTCCCTTTTGGGGTTGGTTTACGGCGCTGGAGCGGTTCTCGGTGGAATTCGAGTGGTTCTCGGAGTTGCGTCGCATCAGTTCTCTCAGGCGGCAAGTGCAAAAAAATAGCGGGCGGTCATGTCCAAGCAGGTCTGCAATCCGGCTGTCCATGGCCATTTATTGGGCCCATTCATCGGTTAAACGTCGACCACTTATAGTCGTTAAGACGAAAAAATTCGGTACAACCCGCAAGGTTTACCAAACCAGCTTTGTGGGGGGCGTGCTTCGTCTGTGGCTTTGTGTCAAACGGGATTTGCCTAGCAAGGCAGAAGTAATGAGGGGCTGTACTGTTTCAATAGGACGAAAAACTCGTCGCGATTGTTCCCATATTATCGAAGCGGGCTCGTTTTCGGCAAATTATTTGCCGGTCGTTCGTATTTTGCGTCCAGCCGCCGCAACCCATTCCCGCAAAACGTTTTCGTTCGCCTTCCCAAGATTTAAAAACACTGCCAGAATAGAGGGTTTACACACAAACTCTCGCGAATACCTCTCCCCCCACTTCCTCTTTTGCTGGCAATCACTGTGGAACGGCGTCTACTCACTTTCATTATCTACTCCACAGCGTTCTTGGCCATCTATATGTCGTTGCGGCATTGGGTGATGCCCCCGCCGCAACCGATCGCGAAAGATAAACAGCAGGTCGCCGCCCCGGTCGATGAAGACGTCCAGGACCAAGAGGAGGACGCGGACAGCGAGGCGGCCCAGTCCCGCAGCGACGCTGATGCGAGCGAGAACGCGGCCGACACCGACGCCGAGGATCGTGTCGTACCCGAGCGGCCGAAGACGCCCGAGTGGGTGACGCTTGGATCGATGGACCCCAAGGCGGGTTACTCGATGCTGGTCACGCTCAATAGTCGTGGGGGAGCGATCGAGCGGATCGAATTGGTCCAGCGCGAAGAGGGCAATGGCAAACTGAAGTATCGCCGCGTGGATGTCCGCAGCGGGTACATGGGCTACTTTGCCGCGACGACCGCCGAATCGGTCGACGGAGTGACGGTGAATGTCGTGGGGCCTGGAACCCCCGCTCAAGTCGCCGGACTGAAGGTAGGCGACATCATTACCAAAGTGAATGGCAAGGCAATTGTCCGCCGCAATGATATCGATATCGCATTGGCGAAAACCAAGCCAGGCGAATCGGTCAAAGTTGAACTGCTTCATCGCAGCAGCACATCGGCATCGAACGAGCCGGGCGAATCAGCAGAGGATTCGCTGACCCCGCAAACGATCACCGTCAAACTTAGCGAACACCCTCTGGATCTGATTCGTTTGGCCCGCGACGGCGGCGCAGACGAAGTGATTGGTAACGATTCGGAATTGTCCTGTTTGCTGACGTTAGCACAGGTCAATCGCAAAGGAATCATGGTCGGCGACCAGGCGATCAAAGGAATCACGGACCCCGCCACTCTCGTGTGGACCACCGAAAAGACGAACAAGTCGGCGGGCGATGCACTGGATGAAGTCGACGAGCTGAGCTTTCGTTTAGCGCTCAGCAGTGATGAGCTTGCAAAGGCTAAGGGGCAACCACTTGAACTGGTTCGCAGCTATCGTTTGGCCAAGGCGAGCTACGTGATCGACATGGGGATCGAGATTCAAAACAAGGGCGATCAGCCTCAAGACTTGGCGTATCGACTTCATGGACCCAACGGTTTGACGTTGGAAGGTTGGTGGTACAGCAACAAGATCAGCCCCAATTTCAGCGGAGCTGCGGCCCGCGATATCGTTTACACCAGTGTCGCGAATCGTCATGAATTGTTGAGTGGTTATGACCTGTTAAAGCTTGCGAAGAAGCAACCCGAGGACCCCGATCAATCGATCTACTCGCCGGATTCGGACGTCAGCACTCAGGCGTTGAAGTACGTGGCCGTGGATGCTCAGTACTTCGTGACCGCTTATCTTCCAGAAGCCGGAAAAAGGGCGTTTACCGATTTGCAACGTGTTTCGGCCGGGATTGTTGCTGACGCTGATGAAATTCCGCGTCACAAAGAACGCGCGGTCAACACGACGTTTTATCTGACCAGCAATGTCAGTACGGTCAAACCGGGCGAATCGTTGAAGCAGACGTTGCGTTTGTTTGCCGGTCCCAAAGACCCCGATGTGGTCGAGGAATACGGCTTGGGCGACACCATCTATTACGGATGGTTTTCTCCGTTCGCTCGTCTGTTGGCGGGATTGTTGCACGTCATCGGCGGAGTGATCGGCAACTATGCGATCGCGATTATCTTGTTGACCGTGTTGGTGCGGGGATTGATGTTCCCGCTTAGCCGCAAGGCCGCGATTAACGCTCAGCGGATGCAGGAGTTGGCACCAGAGCTGAAGAAGATCTCTGAAAAATACAAAGACGACATGGAAGGCCGCTTGAAGGCGCAGCGTGAATTGCAAGCGCGAGTTGGTTTCAACCCGATGGCCGGTTGCTTGCCGATGTTCTTGCAGTTGCCGATTTTTATCGGGTTGTACCGTGCCTTGTCGGTTGACATTGAACTACGACAAAAAGCGGTCTCGTCGGCGACAAGCTGGGCGTCCAATTTGGCGGGTCCCGATATGGCAGCGTATTGGGGCGATTGGATGTGGGATTATTTGTCGGGGCGTGGCACCGGTTGGCTCGGTCCCTATTTCAATATTTTGCCTGTGTTTGTGGTCGGGTTGTTCCTGTTGCAACAGAAATTGTTCATGCCGCCCGCAACGGATGAACAAACCGCGATGACTCAGAAAATGATGAACATCATGACGTTGATGATGGGATTGTTTTTCTTTCGTGTTCCCGCCGGGCTCTGTATCTACTTTATCACCAGTAGTTTGTGGGGGATTTGCGAGCGGATCTTGGTCAAGAAAACGTTGCCAGCCAAAAAGCACTTCGATCTGGGCGTTGTCGATGGGACCGCGGTTCCGACTGAGAAGAAGGACAAACCGTTGACGCTGGCTGATCGAATTCGCAACCAGGTCAACAAACCCGAAGAACCGATCGAACGCCCGAACAAACGCCGCCGTCCCGATCTAAAGAAGAAGCGTTAATCACCCGTCGGGCGTTTTTATAGCGGTGCGGCGCAAGCCGCCCGGTCGAAACCGAACGTCTTTCGTGACGCTGAATTGGCTTTCGCTGCGTCTAGTTCATGTCCGTCAACGTGACGGCGGTTCGGTACCGCTTGCCATCGCGGTAAATGATCATCGGGATATTCGAACCAATCGGCGTCAAGCCAACCCGAGCGACCAAGTGGTCATCGTTCTCCACCGGGCTGCCGTCAAATTCGACGATGATGTCGCCGCGTTGCAGGTGAGCGATCTCGGCGGGCGATCCGGGGCGAACGTTCTTCACCAACGCTCCGCCCTTTTCCCGGTAACCTGCTGCCGCAAGGTCCGCGACGGTAAAATCAGGATCCAGCGTGACGCCCAAGTAACCGCGGCGAAGTTGTCCGTTGCGAACCAGTTGATCGGCGACTTTGATCGCCATGTTCATCGGAATAGCAAACCCGATACCCTCGCTGCCGCCACTGCTGCTGGCGATTGCGGTGTTCAGTGCCACCACTTCGCCACGCAGGTTCAATAGCGGGCCACCGCTGTTGCCGGGGTTGATCGCCGCATCGGTTTGAAAGAAGTCTTGCAGATCGATGCGTTGTTCGCCGAGCGATAAATCGCGCCGTCCCTTGGCACTGAGGATGCCGAACGTGACCGAGTGACTGAGCCCAAAGGGGCTGCCGATCGCAATCACAAAATCACCGATCTCGGTCGAGTCGCTATCACCCAATCGCGCAGCAGGCAGGTCGATGCCGTTAACCTTCATCACAGCCACATCGGTGCTGGGGTCCGACAGGACTTTAACGGGATGAAATTCGCGACCGTCGCTGGTCCGTAGCAAAATCTGCTTTGGACTGGCGCTGACGATTACGTGCCGATTCGTCATGACCCACGTCTCATTATTGATTCGTAACACGACACCGGCCCCCGCCTCGTCATACGATTCGTTCTTCTCGGTTTTGTGGGCTTCGATGTGAATCACGCTGGGCTTCACCAACGTCGACACACGGCGAACCAGGTTCCCCAAACGGTCGAACATGCTGAATTCTTCAGCCAGTTCATCGAACAATCGTTCGCGTTGATCTTCGATCAACGGTTCCGTTGACTCGTCAAGCGATGGACGACGGACGCTGACTGAACGGCCTTCTTGATAGCCCGAATCCGATGGCGAGGCGGCATCGGAAGGGTAGGCTGAATCGCGATTCGAATAACGCGACTGGGTCGGCGCGCTATCGGTAACGGCGTACGAGGGCGACTTGGGGCTGAAGTCGATCGAGCGTTTGATGATCGTGGGGTTCTGTGCATATCCAACGGACGATATCCCGAGTGCCAATGCACACGCCACGCTCGCCATTAGCGACGTTCGTTGCGGCAACACTCGTCCACACAGCTGAGCGAGACGAAAACGACGATCGGCAACGGTTGGGGGTCGAACCGTCTCCGCAGCGGGATAAGAGGTTGGATTCATAGCGTCGTATTGGATTGGAAGGAGCCGATAATGGGTGAACGTCATCGCATGGAGAGGTGCCGACGTGATTGTATGCATCGACCTCGGGGGGGCGCGAGCTTTGTTCCTTCATTTGCTGGCATCCCTGTGCGCTTCATACGTCAGAACTAGTACTCTCGGCGCATTAAAAAACGGCCGAACATTCGTCCGGCCGTCTAAGGTTACAATCGGCAAATCCGGTAATCAAATTGTCACGACCGATACGGCCGGATCAATTTCAACCACCGCGACTTAATTTTGTCATGCTAGACCGAGTCGACTTCGGCATCTTCGAAGACACGGTTCCAACTGACCGCACCTGCCGTGCCGCTGGACATTTCGGATTTGCGGCGGCATGCGATGCATTCGGTTGCGTAAGGAATCGCGCGAAGCCGGGTCAACGGAATCGGTTTGCCGCAATCGACACAATCCCCATATCCGCCTTGTTCCATTCGAACGATCGCCTCTTCGATAGCGCTCAACTCGCGGCTCTCGACTTCCAACAGCTGGCTGTTCAGCTCGTCTTGCATCGTGTCGGCTGCGGCGTCAAGCACGTCGCCGGTCTTCTGTTGATGCAGCTCTTGCAACAAGCTCAAATCGCCCGCCAATGCTCGACTTAATGCGTCGCGGCGACGGATAAGATTTTCTCGGAGCTTTAATAACGCGTCTTTTCGTGGCATCTTCGTAACCTCGCTCTATAGGATCGATGCCTCCAAAAAGTGGATGCACCGTATTGGCTAACCCCAAACTCGCTAATCAATGCTGCTGCTACTCATTCTCGCTTGCAATTTCTCGCTCGCACCCATTCGCTCAAACTCATCCGCTCGAACTCTCTCGCCTGCGCTTCGGCCGGACGCCGTAATGACGCCGCTCGTTTTGCGGTAGCGCCAAAACCGTTGTTTCACCTTCGCTGCTGGTCCTTGCCGCTCACTGCTGTCCTGTAACGAACCCGTCTAATAAGTAGTGCTGTATTGCGTTCAGTAGTGCAGTGGGTGGCATAGGATACCCACAAATGGACCGGATAACGACGCCGTCGATTACAAAATAATGGCAACTGAGTGGTTCAACCCGCCTTTACGCATATCTCGTTCCGAAGGTTCAGCGAATTATCGAGTCCGTCCTTAGTTCGCCCCAATCATAGGAAGCTTGGCCAAATTGTCTTCCTCCCGATTTCGATTTCCTAGCATTTTCATCCTTGACTCGCCTTTCAGGTCGCGATTGAAGCGGTTTTAGCGGCGTCGGCCCCCCCGCTAGAATTTTCGTTTCGTAGGACATTTGCGATCCAAGAGAGCTTCGAGCGGTGCTGCAGAAATAAGCAAATCGCAGCTGGCTGCCAATATGGCGGGCACTTAAGCCATTGAGTGGTCGTTCAGGCCATTTTGTGGGGAATTGAGCCCGTCTGTGGGGACTGAAGCAGATAATCGACAAAATTGGCATCGTCGTCACGATTAGATTAACCGTAATAAGTCCTCACATCCGAAGAAGATACAGTGCAAACCTAAAGCAACAGGGGAAGACCCACGCGCCGTGTTTGCCAGCAATTGCGAACTGATCCCACTCTCCATGCGGTTTGAACCATCCATCAGAATGGCAAGCCTGTGGGAGGGGGCACTTTGGGATTGCGAACCACTAGCTAATACCACGATGCAAGGGACATGAACGGTGAATTCCGATCACACGAGCGATACAGCTCCCTTTCCAAACGACGACTACGCTTTTGGTTCTTTGGTAGAAGAATCGTCCATTGCGTCTCACTCGGATCCCGCGAAGCCTCGCGATGCGTCTTCGTTGTTCCGTTCGCAACAGACGATCGAGGACCAGTTGGCCTTTCCCTACGAAACACTTGATGTCAGCTCGGGCCAAGTTCCCTCGCTGGCCGCTTCGGGGACGAGTTTGCTGAGCAAGCCGGACGAAACCGAGGCGATGGAATTCCGCGTGATCACCGCCGGTTCGCCGGTTCGCCGACTGCGTTTGACCGGCAACCGCTACACGTTCGGCAGCGCCCATGGTTGCTCGGTGCAGCTCGGTGACCGATCGCTGCGTCCGATGCACGCGGTGCTGATTCGCGATGCCAACCAGATCCTCGTTCGTGCCTACTCGGTGCCAATCGAAGTCAACAACACGCGAACGACCGAAGCGAAGCTGAGTGTCGGCGATGTGATGCGGCTGGGCAACTATCAATTCGAGTTGCTTGCGTCGACCAAGACCAGCACACAATCGATCACGTCGGATCGCTTCCAAAACCGCAGCGTGACGACATCGATCGCATCGTTGGCAGACCGCACCGGCAATACGCGAGACGTCGCCCATCTGGGGCAGCTCGACAGCACCATTGCCGCTGGCGTGTACCCGTCATCTCGACCGCCATCGCCATTGGGGATGACTGCGGCTCCGTCGACGCCTCGTCGCGACTTTGCCCCCAACGTGCCGATGGCCGAAGACGCGGCCTGGCGTGAACAACTGCGTCGCGAAGTTCAGCAGTGGCGAAAACGTCAAGAGGAATGCGAGCGTCGTGAATCCCATTGTTCGCAACGTGAACACGAACTCCGTGGCCGGGAAACCGAACTGTGGACTCGCGCCGAAGATCTCTACAAACGCGAAGCACGATTGCTTTCCGAAGAGTCCAATTCGCGAACGATTCAGACTAAGTACGAGCAAAAGAAAGCCGAGGTCGCGCGGCTGCTCGAGGAAAACGAATCGAATCAGCGAATGTTGGCCAAGCGTGAGGTCGAATTCCAGAGTCTGGAGGAAAATTACCGTCGCCAAGTCGAGGAAGCCGCTCGGCAATTGACTCAGTCGCAACAGCAAGCGAAGGCGGCGACCGATGCGATTCATCGCATGCGTGAGCAGTTCAACAAGCTGAACGAACAGCTCGAAACGCTATCGGCAAACCAAGAGGTGCTGACTCGCGAAGAGGTGCAAAATCGCGAGGAGCATCGCCGCATTCAACGCGAACTCGAAGAATCTCGTGACGAAGCGATTCAAGAACGCGTTAAAAGTGAATCACGCCGCGCTGATGCAGAAGCTCGCTTGGCGGAAATCACCAGCGAACTTGACGCGATTCGTAGCCAACGTGAATCCGAACGACGCATCGTGGCCGAAAGCGAAGTCGTCGCTCAGCAGCTGCGAGATCAAATCGAAGAGTTGCAGGAAACGGTGGTTCGCGCCAGTGCAGAATCGTCGGAACTCCGCAGCAACTATGGCGAAGCTCGCGAAACAATTCAGCAACTCGAGACGTTGCTCGCCGAAAACGGTGAACGCCACGAAGCAGATCGCAACAGCTGGTTGGCCGAAGCCGAACAGTTGCACCAATCGGTCGAAGCGTTGTCAGTCGAACTGGCCAACGCGCACCGCGAATTGTCGGAACTGCGTGACGTCAACAACGAAGTGACGCACCGGATCGACGAAATGACAAAGCAACGCGATCAAGCCCTTGCCGAAATTCAAGTGCGTCCCACCTCCGAAGCGTTCGATTTGGTGTCTGCCGAATTGGGAGCCACCACCGAACAGCTCAGCCGTATGCGGGCGCAATACGAAGAAGCGATTGCGGAACTGCAAGACGCGTTCGTTGACCGCCCCGTGCTGGATCACGATACGCCCTCGAGCACGTCGTCGACGCTGTCGCCCTACCCCGCACTGGATTTGGACTCCCTCAGTCCTGAGCACCCCCTCAGTCCTGAAGACGCCAGCAGTTCAGAATTTCTCGGCAGCCCGGAGGAGCCCAGCGGCCTGGTCGATGTTTCGTCGCCGTCCGAGTGGAGTGACGCAGTTGGATCAAGTGAGTCCGCGATCGAAATGGACTCTGCGATCGAATTAAACTCTGCGATCGAGCGGGACGTGCCACAGGATGGCGAGCTTGCCGAGTCCACCGATGCTGAATCGACAGCCAACGAATCCACCGCGGATAGTTGGGTCGACCATGATGCGGTCGGTTTCCAAGCGGGTGAAGAGCCGACGTTTGCCAATCAAGACGAAGCCGATTCGGTTTCGCTGTCGGCTTATGAACAGGACAACGAGGCTTGGCCGACCTATGAAACGCCGTCGCTGCAAAGTCACGAGCAGTCCGTTGCACCCGGCGAGCAAGCTCAGTGGATGATGGAAGAGTCTGCGGACATCGCCGAATCGTGCTCGCATGAGAGCGATGATGTGGCGGAGATTTCCAACGTCGACGACGATTCCTCGGCCGAAGAGGTGACCTCGAGTGCTTGGGGCACCCCGTCCGAATTGCGGAGCGAAGAGCCGATCGGCGAAGGGGCTATTCGTGACGTGGAACTCAATGAGGATGTCACAGATTCCGATTCCGATGCGGCTTCATCGGTAAGCTGGGCGGCTCCTTCGCAATCGATTGATGATTCGACCACCGTCGACGAACCCGAGCTACATCAGTCGTATGAGGATCATGACGAAGAAGAGACCGACGTTTCGGTCAGTGTTTGGAACACGCCCTCGCAATTGATCGAAGAGTCGGCGGAACAAGACGATTCGCAGCTGAATGCGTCGTACGACGAAAGCGATGACGATGACGCCAACGTCTCGGTCAGCACTTGGAATACACCTTCCCAGTTGCTTGATGAAGTCGCTGCGGCGGATACCGAGTCCGCAGAGGGCGAGTCCGCACAGGACGATGACGCTGTCGCGATGGAAGGCGAGGTCGCCGACGAGACAACAGACTCCGAGAATATTTGGTCCTCGCAGTACAGTGGGTACCAGCGTGATGATTCGCCAGAGTGCGAAGAATCGCAGGAATACAGTGAATCGCGGGAATACAGTGAATCGCGCGAATACAGTGACGCCGCAGATGAAATGGAGTCCCACGAGGACATCGAAGCGGTTTCGCAGTCCCAATCGCTCGACAGCGATGGCGACGATCCCTATGCCTCGATGGGATCGCTGGCGAGTCAGTTGATCCAAGACATCGAAGCGGATAACGCATCGTACGAATCACAGCCTTGGGATAACGTCGATGCCGTGGTCGACACGGACGAATCGAACGACGGGCATGAATCACTCGGCGAACATGAATCCCACGACGAGCATGAATCACTTGACGCGGTCGGGGCATCCGATGCGGTCGAAGCGACTTCGATGTTCAGCGAAGCCGAAGCATTGGATCGTGATTTGCAATCGGATGTGGTTGACCCGCATGCCGAGCAAGAAGTGGACTCCAAGGTGGTCGAGCACACCAGTGCTTGGTCGTATAGCGATTCCCAAGACGCGGTGCTCGACGAAGCCAGCGTGGATGAAGCGATGGTGGGCGAAGCCGCAGTCGACGACGCCGAAGCGGATGCCTACTCCAGTGAGCGGCTCGAAGAGCTTACGTCGATTGACGATGCGGAAGACAGTACCCCGGAAGACTGTGACGCGGATGCGGATGACGATTACCAAGACGAACCGGCCGTCGCAGAAGATGCCACGGTGATGTCCAGCGAAACGGTGGTCGCCGACGGGCAACAAGCGGCCGCGCAAGACGAGGACGAGGATTCCATCGAAGCCTATATGAACCGCTTGTTGAAACGGGTTCAGGGCGAATCGACACAGCCAAGCGAAACGGGCACGGTCAGCAAGACGACCAAAACATCGACATCGGTATCGGACACCAGTTCGGCTGCAGTGGCGACCGCACTCGGAACCACCACGGTCGCTTCGACGACGGTTGATGCCGACGAGTCGACTTACATTGACCCCGATGAGCCGATGGTGCCGCGTTCGCAGGCCCCTGAGAAAACAAGCAATCTGTCGGCGATGCGAGAATTGGCCAACCAGTCGGCTCGCAATGCGATTTCGCGGAGCACTCGAGTGCAAACGCGAGATACGCAGATCAAAGCGATGTCAAAGTTCGCTCAAACCGGAGTGGCGATCCTGTGTGCAGTGGCCATGATCATGTTCACGACTTGGTCGCTCCGCTACATCGCTGCCATCGCGATTGTGGTGATCGGATTTGTCTGTTTCAACGAGGGGATCGTATTGCTCAACGAAGCAAGGAAGCGAATGCAAGCGATCGAAGAGGATGCGGCTCGTGAAGAGGAAAAGACGGAACCCAGCGAAGAAGAGTTGAAGGAGCAGGCTGAAATGGCGGCCAAGCTCGAAGCCAAGCTGGATCTTGCCGTCAAGTCAAAGAAGTCATGAGTGAGCACCAAGAAGTCTCGAGTGAGGACTTGAATTTGATTCGCACTGACCTCGCCAACGAACGCACGTTACTGGCTTATGGGCGAACCGCCTTGATGGTCGCGGGAACCGGAGTATCGATCCTGCAGTTCTTTTCCGTCACACTCATCTATCACATCATCGCATGGCCGCTGATTGTGATCGGATTCGTGATCGGCATGATCGGCGCCGTCCGTTTCACCAAGTTGAATCGCCGACTTCATTCCGAGTAAGTTCCCCGACCTTCTCGCTCGTCTGACGGACCAAATTCATCTCCCCAAATGCGCTGTTTTGGGGGCGGTCGGGTGAACATGTTTGCATCAGGTTTTGGTAAGACGCCTCGAATCGAGCGCGGTTGATCATCGGCAATGCCGATTGCTACACGTAAGGACGGTTGTGAACGGGGGCCAAGGTCAGGACTGTCCTTGCGAGATGATCTAGGGGCCGGGAGTTAATCGGTTGCTGTGAGAAAATGGCAAAACCTTCTTGGTAAAAAGATTTGAATAATGTTCGTGGACTGACATCCGGGGCTGTTGGCATATCGACGGATTGCGACTGGTTGCTGTCGGCCTGTCTTTTGATCTTTATGTTGCATCAATCTTCCTACCTCCATTTTCCTACCAATCTTATTGCTCGAGCGTGAGCGGCGCGTTGCACGGGGGTGAGCCAATTAATCTCGCGTTAACGTGACCACGATTCACGCTGATTTGCGGGCACCATTTAAGCTGCGAGAGTGGGCGGCGAATCTGCATGAATACCCGTGCCTGTGGTCGGGGACAATGGCAGAGTGAGGATCGACCTAAATACCCAATGAAGAAATCGATGGCAAACTGTGTACAAAAAGCGTATTCTAACATCGGAGAAGCAACGTTCTAAACGCCCGAGGAACGAGTGGGGCGGTTTCTCCCCGGCTTGCAATTCGTTTGCTGCCGCCCGCTGATCCAGTTGTTTTTTAAGGGTGAAGCTCAGCGATGACTGTGACTGAGTTCGTGACGACCGTTCTTGCGTCCGCCAGCGTGAGCGCCGCGTTGTCAGCTTCTTTGGTTTGGCTGGCCAAGAGTTGGATTGGCGAAAGAATCAAGGGAGCGATCCAACACGAGTACAGTGAAAAGCTGGAGTCGTACAAGGCTAAACTTGATGTCGCACGTGCTCGCGACATTGAACAATTGAAGTCGGAGTTCGGCGAGAACTCGGCAGAACGCAACGCACGCCGTGATTACGAGTATGACGCAAGGAAGAAACTTTATGCTGAATACGAGCCACTGCTGTTTCAGTTGATCGAGCAATCAGAGAACGCGTATTACCGAGTCCTAAGTCTGGCTCGAACGGCACGCGAGGGCGACCTCTCACCCGAGGGAGGTGGATGGTTGAAACGTCCTGGATACTACATGCGTTCGACGATTTACAAGTTACTGGCTCCCATTGCATTGTTCAAGATTATCCAGCGTAACCTCACGTTCGTTGACCTTTCAGTTGATCCGGGGATTTCGGCGAATTACACGCTTGCGAAGGCCTTGTATTTAACGTTTACATGTGACTTTGAGCTGGCAGGGCTTTCGCCTGCAATAAAATATGAACCGCATGCAGCAAACGCGAAGAGTTGCAAAAATGAGAACCCGCGACAATTTTGGCGTCAAGGAATTCCGCTGGGATGTCTGGACAACGTGCTACACGATTGCATGCTGACGAAAGGTCAGCCATTAGAACTTCGGACATTTGGTGACTTTGAACGGGTCGTTGAGGATTTGACCAGGGATGAAGGGTGGCACGACGTTTGTTTGTTTTTTGAGGTATTTGAAAACTTTCATCCGCTTACACGGCCTGTCTTGTGGCGTCTTCTTGTTACTCAGGCTCATATTCACCGTTTGCTTATTGGCCGCGTGGGCGCACGTTCCGACTCACCACTCGACGAAATCCTGTCCAATCTCTCATTGCCACCTTCCGAACACCCCAAGTTCTATTGGGGTGAATCTGCAACCAACGATCCATTTGATGTTGCAACTTCGTTCCTCCGGGAATACACGCAGGACTTTAAGGTTAATTAGGGAGGATCCAAACAACCCTCCGCTGTGAGGACGCGTTGGAGTCCGCGACAAACGCCTGCCCCTCACACGCTGGACCGGTTAAAGTCCTCCTCTGCACCAACGCCCGTCAATCCGTAAATGGCAAGGCGTCGCGCAGTCTCGTTTTGCCGCACAAAGTGTCTTATTGAAGGATATAGGAGCGTTCGCCATTCGCTTCAAGGTTCGGCTATCTTGGGATCTGAGAATCTTTTGGAAAGGAATTTGAATCTTTTTTAGACAAATTCCGTTGCCGGCTGCATCTATTCAGTGGTTGAGTTGACTTGTCCCAGGCAAGTCTTCGTTGATTGAGATCTATTTCCATTGTGTTTAGGAGCGGGACGATGAATCGTTTTGGTTTTGCGTTATCAGGGACCGCAGTATTTGTTGCAGCCGCTCTTTTTGCTTGCTCGTCAACGAGCGTCGTTAAGGCGGAGGGCACCGTTGCTACCGCATACGCGCCAAGCGACACATTGGTAGGTACTTGGCGAATGAGCAAATCTGCGATCGCCGACTCGAATCGTGGGGCTGCTGACGGCATCAATACGCGGCTCAAAATCTACAATGACACGCATTGGTGCTTGGTGCAGCCAGATCCCGACAGCGGGAAGATAGTTTTCGTGCACGGCGGCACCTACAAATTCGACGGAACTTTCTTGGAGGAAAAAGTTGAGTTTGCAGGAGAAGATACAACTGATCTGATTGGACAAACGATCAAGTTTCGGATTGTTTTTTCGAAGCGATCGCACGAGCAAATTTCAGCGGACGGAGTGCTCAGTGAGACCTGGAAGCGAGTTGGGAAACCTGAAAACGGCAACCGTATTCAATGAGGTTGCGATCTGGTCTCTCCGTTTTCATTTTTCGTCCGAAACAGGCTGCCGCTCGCTTGATTGGCTTTTCCAGCCGCGTTCTGCCTTTTTCGTTTGCGGCCGAGCCGGCATCAAGGTCGGACACGCTTGAAAAATGCCTCGAAAAGTTGCCTCGTAGCTGCGGAATTGGCTAGAATCCTCTTTAGGATTCGTCGCGGCATGATTCCATCCATTTGGAATGTCGGCGGTCGCGTCAGAGAAAACGGTCAGGATGGCATTTGAATCTTCTTCGAGGGCAGTGTCATGGGATTTTCTATTCGCTTGATTGCGATCTCCGTCCTAATGCTTGCGATCCCAACCGACGTTTTCGCGGATGGACCAAATCGGATTTCGATACGAGTTGTTGACGAACAAGGAGAGCCAGTCGCGGACGCATCAGTGGTCGCTCGCTATCAGCAGATCATTCATCAGAACGGAAAAGAGTTTCGGGTACCGATGGAACTGGCGGCGCCGCAAACGACGAACGCCGATGGCCGCTGCGAATTGTTGCTCTACGACGTTTCCTGGACACTGGCGGCAGTACATGCACTTCGTGCCGAGTTGAAGACCGAAGAGATCATGGAAATGGTTGACGATGCTCCCACGGATCCGCTGGCACGAGAAGAGTTCTTGCGGGCGTTATACGAGCGTGGTCGGCGTTTTAGTTCGGCTTACCACTTGCTCACTCTGGAAGCGAAGGGCGAGCCGCTGATCACTTTGCAAATGGCAAAGGCGATCAAAGTTACCGGTCGCGTTCAGGTCAACGGAAAACCGCTGGCGAAGGCATTTGTCACGATCGGTTCGCAGCCAACTGCGATTGACCAATTGTACTCGCGGTGGGCTCCGGAGCTGACCGACCACGAGGGCAAATTTGCATACTATTCGGTTCCGGGGGACCTGGACCGTGCACGAATTGTTGTTGAACGTGCGGACGGGAATCGCTTTCTTAACCTCAATGACATTCGCTCCAAAACCACCTCGGCCGGTCTGGATTTTCAATTCGACACGAAGGCGAAAGACTTTACGCGCGAGGGTAAGCTGTAGTTCGGTCCCTCGCGTCGATGGCTGCATGCTGTCCCCGGCCGATTTTGTCACAACCCTTTCATACGCAGTGGATCGTGCGGGCTACAGCAGGCCTTCGAGACCCTTCTCTTTGAGCTGTTTCGCGACTTCGCGAACTCGTTCTTCGGCGTGTTTTGGGGCGACCAGCGTTGCATCCGGGGTTTGTACGACAATCAAGTCGTCGACGTCGATCGTGACCACGGTATGACCATCGTGAGTGTTGACGATGCAGCCTCGGCTGTCGATGCCGATGTGGGATCCGACAACCGTGTTGCCTGCTGCATCCGGCTCGTGAAGTCGTGATAACGCTTGCCAGCTGCCGACGTCATCCCATGGAAATTCGGCTTCGATCACGACGACGTTCGGATATTGTTCCATGACGGCGTAATCGATCGACTTGCCTTGGATCGCTGCAAACTCTTTCTCAAGTGTTTCGGCGTAATCAGGCTTTCCGATCCGGTCGGCGATCGCAGCGATGTGCGAATACATCTCAGGCTCGTTCTTTTGCAAAGCGTCGAGGATGGTCGATGCACGCCACAAGAAAATGCCGCTGTTCCAGTAGAACGACCCTGCTTCGAGATAACGACGAGCCGTTTCGGCATCGGGCTTTTCACGAAACTGTTTGACTTGGAACACCGACGCACCCTCTGCGGCGATCGGTTCGCCGCGTTCCACGTAGCCGAACGACTCGGCCGCGTACTTGGGCGGAATTCCATAAGTCACGATTCGCGTTGGGTCTTCTTTGATCAAGGCCTCGCCGGCCGCGATGGCGGCCTGGAACGCCTCGTGCGAAGTGATCACATGATCCGAGGGCATCACGGCCATGATCGCATCGTTGTCTTCGTGATGAACCAACGCGGCTGCGAGTCCAACGCAAGGGGCTGTGTCGCGTTTGCACGGTTCGCCGACGATGTTTTTCGGCAACAGCGACGGCAACTGTTCTGCGATCGCATCGACCAATACTTTGTTCGTGACAATCATTTGCCGCGACGCAGGAACCAAGTCTCCAAGTCGGTCGATGGTCGATTGGATCATCGTGCGGTCCCCATGCAGTGTTAGCAATTGCTTGGGACGAAGCGTGCGGCTGGCAGGCCAAAATCGTGTGCCGCTGCCGCCCGCCATGATCACTGCATGAAGCATGATTTGTCTCTCTGGTGAAGGATTCATTCGTGACGTGCTGGGAAAGCCGCCGATGCCTGTTGGTTTGTTTGCTGCACAGCGTAGACAATCGCGGGTGCTTTTGAAACGCCACCGAGCTTGTCAAATTCGCTCGTGCTGCGATTCGCGAAGTTTTAACAATTTACGTTTCAGGTTGGATCGCGGCCGCGTCGTCGCCCAGCAGCGTGATCTCCCAATCGGCGATCGGACGCAGCATTGCCGCTTCCTCGGCTGAGGGCAGAAAGATTCGCACGTCACGAAGGTCCAATTCCCGCAGGTCGACCGATCGATCGGATCGCCATTCACGCTCGCGTGTCCAATCGAACGTTTTTCCTTTGGCTTGAAAGCGAAATTGGTCCTCCGCAGCGAGCTGGTTTCGCTGTTTTGGATCGCCATAGATGACCGGTTTCAGTCCGAGTTGCTTGGCGGCATCCAGACGGATCGCAACTCCATACGGCTCGTCATCCCAGCGGCCAAGGTGCGAACGATACTTGCGTTTGTGCAGTCGGTCTGCCAACGGAACTTCCGAGAAACAGACCACCGGATATTTTTTTGAACTGGTGATGGCATTGGCCACGATCACGCCGCTGCGAACGATGCGGGCAAGCGTTAGCAGAGGGCCGCTGCTGGGGATCCGCGACGCACTGTCTGCGATCCGATTCAGCAGCAGTTCGTCTTGGTATTGATGGTCGGTTTGCCCGGGCCAGGGGCCATCGCAACCGCGAGTGGTGTGCGTCAACCATTGGCCGTCCGAGCGTGTCCAGGCGATGTCGTTGTTCGTTCCGTGATCCCCACGAACAATTGAGACGCCATCATGCGTTTTGGATGTTGCACGTTCGGGGCGAGTCAAGTACCAACCGATCGCGCCGTCGGCAATCAACTCGGGCGCGGCCGATGGGACGTCGGCGATCACCGCGACGCGTGTCGATGTATCGCGTAGTGCGGCGATCCGAGCTTTCAGGTTCGTTTCAATCTTGCCGCCTGGACGGACGTAAACCGCATCGACGCGGTCAGCGATTCCAATCAACACCGCGTCCCTGGATAGCGGTTCGGTGGACTGGATCCGGCAGACGTCCGAGTGATCGCAAGCACTGCCATCCTCTGGGTTCACCACCAAGCGGATTATCGGGACATGGAACAGCTCGGCGGCGCGAGTCGCCAGCGGGTCGATCGCCGAGCCCGCTGCGACCACCAACGTCGACTCGCTGTGGCGAAGATCGAGCATCCGGCGGGACAAAAATTGACAGACCCAGCGGTGTAGATAGGGATCGCGACCTAGCCGGCTGGCCGTAATACCAACCAGGGTGGACGCAGTAGCTACAGAATCGCAGGAGTGGATTTCCGATGCGTGCAGCGAGATCGCAGCGCAGACTTCGAGCCGGTGGAGCCGTCGTTCCAGGTTGGCTGCGAGGTCGTTGGGCACGTGATGGGTACCCCGCGGAAACTTGTTTTCAGACAAAGGATGGATGTAATACAAACGTAATCTTAATGTATCTTTTTCGCTGGCGGGTTGCCCGATCCGTGGTCGGGCGAAGACAATTGGACGCGTGTCGGAGTCTGAAATGCTATCGTTTCTGACGCCCGGGCCTGCGGGCCTCGACGCTCCCCTCCGCACCCCTTCCTTGCTATACCTTCGAGAGAATTATGAAAAACACTCCCCACGCTCTCACTGCCCGCTCTCTAATGTTCCTTGGTTTGATCGTATTCACCGGGACGCTGCAGGCGGAAAAGCCTGCTGCTGTAGCCGCCGCAAACACGGCGTCGCCCGATGCGATCGTGAACGTTTGGCCGAGTGAGCCACCTGCGTGGACGGCGCCTAGCGAAGCAGAGAAAGACACCAGCGACGAGAACAGTCGTCAGGTCGCAGGAAAATATGTCACACGGATCGGGAACGTTTCGACGCCGCAGTTGTACGTCTACCATCCCAAGGCCGATGTGAAATCGGATACCGCGATCGTGGTTTGCCCCGGCGGCGGATATTCCATTTTGGCATGGGATCTCGAAGGGACCGAGATCGCAGAATGGCTTCAGGAAATTGGCGTCACCGCCATCGTATTAAAGTACCGCGTTCCGACGCGAAGCGAAGACGAAAATTGGAAGCCCGCGGTCCAGGACATCCAACGCGCGATCAGCATGGTTCGCAGCGGCGCGGTCGAGGGTGTTTCAGCAAAGCGTGTGGGCGTGCTTGGATTTTCTGCGGGGGGCAACGCATCGGCTCGCTCAGCAACGGCGAGCAAGCGATTCTATGACGCGGTCGATGAGCACGATTCTGCGAACTACGTCCCCGATTTTGCCGTGTTGGTTTACCCCGCTTGGCTTGTCGAGAAGGACGATAATTCGACGTTGATCGATGACATCCAAGTCACCGAAAAGACACCGCCGATGTTTTTTGCTCACGCTCGTGATGATCGCATCAGTTGCTTGGGAAGTGTGACATTATTTACCGAACTTCAAAAACACGGAATCAATGCGGCGCTGCATGTGTTTGGTAGTGGAGGGCACGGATTTGGTTCGCGTCCCAACGACCAGCAAACCGATGCGTGGCCCGAACTACTCACTCTTTGGATGCGAGACCTGAAGTGGATCAAGTGAAAACGTTGGAATCAAAAACGTTGGACATCGGCGACGCTCCGGTCAAGCTCGACGAGGAATGGGCCAATGCGCTGACGCACGGAATCGCCGCTCTCGTATCGACGATTGCGGCCGCTTTTCTCGTGCGGGCTGCGTTGGACGTCAGCCAGGGGGCGGCGATCGCCGCAGCCGCCTACATGGCGTCGGTGATCGGAACATTTGTCTCGTCGACGTTGTCGCATCTGATTTTTCGCCAACCGATGCTCGATAATCTGCGAGCCTGGGATCAAGCGATGATCTACACGATGATTTCGGGGACGTACACGCCAATCATCTATGCTCACGCGCCCGATGGCGTTCGCGATCCGCTGTTGATCGCGATTTGGGTTGCGGCGGCGGTCGGATTCTTCGGCAAAGTCTTGTTGCGGCACCGAGTCAATTCGATTGGCACCATCTCGTATTTGTTGCTCGGTTGGTTACCGGCGATTCCGTTAGCGGGATATGTTCCCGCTCCGCTGGTGTCGCTGATGATTACCGGCGGCGTGTTGTATTCGATGGGCGTCGTGCTGTTGATCAACGATTCTCGGATCAAGTACCTGCATGCCGGGTGGCATCTTTTCGTGATGATGGCCGCGACGTCACACTTCTTAGGGATTTGGTGGTACGCGCTGTAGGGTCTGCGTGTCGCCGGGCTATGCAGCGGTTTCACAGAACTTTTTTAAGCTTTGCATTTCCAATTCACTGGCCTTGCTGTGTGATCGCTTCATCATCCAGCCAAACAACAACATGAACCAGCGGAAGATGCCTTTGCCCGTCACGTTGGCTCTCTGAGTCACTCGGGTACGACCTTTTGATTCGTTGAAAACGTACTCTGCGTCGATGTCGAACATGTCGCCTGTCATATGGACCGCGTGGACGTACGGCGGTTCGTGACGCGTCACGACGCCCGCAAACTCCATTCGTTTGCCATGATCCTCGGTCACTGTACGGAACGTGGTTCCGACGCCGCCCGGTTTTTCCTCGATCACTTCGTCTTCGATCACAATGATGCTCCACTGAGCCACGTGCTGGTGAGTGAGCCGAAATACGTCGTCGATGTTGCGGTCGATCTGGATGCTGATTGTGCTTTGCATGGCTGTCTCGGATCCACCTTCGGTTTATCGCGGTGGTGTTTAGTGCACGCGGTGGTAAATCGTCTCGACCGCTTTGGCTTCCATCCCTTCGGGGTGGACATTGTAGGCGGTGATCATGAGGTGGTCGTCATCATGCGATTCGAATTCGGTTTTCCAGCCCCATTTGGGATGGTTGACCGCAACGTCATATTCGCCGAACACACAAAAGCCGTGTTTGGATACCGGGCCTTGCGAAAACATGATCGCATCATTCATGTGGAAATCATCGATCCACGAGCACTGGAAGGTCTGCAAGATCACGTTAAAGGCGATCAGTTCCTCGCCGCTGCGGGGCTTGCCCTGGATCGAACTTTGATAGGAATGGCGAAGAAAGCTGCCTTCGAGCACTCGCGTGATCTCGCCGCGGATCGGAGATTCATCGGCGATTTGACCGGGCTGGAACCAAGTTCGACAGGTGCCTTCCCACTTTCCTTTCATCTTTGCAAACAAGATTTTGTGAGGCATGGCGAGTCTCCTTGGATCAAGATCAGAAAAAGAGAACTCCCCCTAACGGTGACAAAACGATGGAATCGATGTCTCCGCTAATGGGGGGGCGGTGTGCGCTCTGCTAAAAGCATAACGTACATCGCCGCCAAGATCGATGAAAAGAAAGGCTGTGCGGGTAAGTCAGGAGCGTTTTGTGAGAATCGTCCCGATAGAAACACGCAAACTTGGCTGAGGTTTGATCAAGCCTCAGTACCCCCTAAGGGATTCGAACCCCTGTTTCCGGACTGAGAGTCCGGCGTCCTGGGCCGCTAGACGAAGGGGGCGGTCGACGCGGGAACCGCGGCAAGCGAGTTGCCGCGGGTGATACATTTCCGCTGTCGTCGGTCCGCTGCTGCGGCCTGCTTAGACTTGGCCCGCTTTGTGGACCACTTTGTCGATCAAACCGTATTCGCACGCTTCGTCGGCCGACATGAAACGGTCGCGATCGGTGTCCTGTTCGATCTTTTCAAGCGAGTGACCGGTGTGTTCGATCATCAACTCGTTCATCCGTTTCTTGATCCGGCGCAATTCTTCGACGTGAATTTCTACTTCACGCGCGGTTCCTTGCATCCCCGCAAGCGGTTGGTGGATCATGATCCGAGCGTTGGGAAGCGCGTAGCGTTTTCCCTTCGCGCCGGCGGTCAACAGTGCGGCACCCATCGATGCAGCTTGGCCGATGCAGTACGTTGCAACGTCGCAGGAGACGAATTGCATCGTGTCATAGATCGCCATGCCTGCGGTGATACTGCCACCAGGGCTGTTGATGTACATGTGGATATCGGCTTTGGGATCGTCCGATTGCAGGAACAACATCTGCGCAACCAGAGCGTTGGAAATCTGGTCGTCGACTTGTTGGCCGAGGAAGATGATCCGGTCTTTGAGCAGTCGGCTGTAGATGTCATAGACGCGTTCTTCGCGTCCGCTTTTTTCGACAACGTAGGGAATGATGGGCATGCTTATAAACTTTCGACGGTATGGGGGCAGTGGGATTCAGATAAAATGACGACGTCTTGGAAGCGAGATTGGAGGGTCTCGTTCATCGGACTATTTTTTGTCGTCGTCGTCATCGTTGTCGTCCGCAGGTGGCTTGACCAAGATGTCGTCGACAAGCCCATAAGCCTTCGCTTCTTCGGCACCGAGGAAGAAGTCGCGGTCGGTATCCTGCGAAATCTTCTCTACCGATTGGCCGCTGTGCTTGCTGATGATCTTGTTCAACACGTCGCGGTAACGAAACATTTCAGCGGCTTGGATTTCAATGTCGCTGACTTGGCCGCCCACACCACCCATCGGTTGATGCATCATCACGCGGCTGTTGGGCAAACAGAAACGCTTGCCTTGAGTTCCACCGACGAGCAAGACTGCGGCGCCGCTGCAGGCTTCGCCGACACAGTACGTGGCGACGGGGCACGACAACATCTGCATCGTGTCATAAATCGCCAGCGTCGCGGTGACCGATCCGCCAGGGGAATTGATGTAAAAGTGGATGTCTTTGCGACGGTTTTCGCTCTGCAGATAAAGCAGCTTCATTACCACGTCGTTGGCATTGGCGTAGTGAATCTCGCCTTGCAGAAACACGATGCGGTTTTCCAAAAGCAAATCGCCAAGAGTCAGTTGACGCTGACGCTGATAGCTCTGGTACGAATGGCTATTGGAAAGTTCGTGAAGGGGGGAATGGTTCATGCAATCTCTTTCAGTGCAGTGAGGGGTTGCCATATTTTTGCGGCAGTACCCCGGTGACTTCTACTTGGAGGAAGACGAGTCAGGGTGTCTCGTGTCTTAGTGTTCGTGATTATTGCAAAGATGGCAAGACGGGTTGCCCAGCCGCCGTGGTCTGCAGGCGGCTGATTGCAGGAAAAACGTGGATTTACGGTGCTAGCAAAATGCCACCGCCTCGGGTCCCCCACAGGCGACTCGAGGCGGTAAGCGAAATTGACAGCCGTGATGCCATTTGACTTTGGCACCAAGCGGGTGGCTTTTGAAGCGGCGACAGCAGGGGCGATCGCCCTTGAATCTCGCTTCTGCCCTGTTTACGAGGCGGATTGAGGCGATTCGATCTGGTTGACGTAGATCTTCAACGAGTGGCAAGGCACATCGATCACCCGATTGCTCGGTGGCATCGGCCCATTCAGCTCGGGGAACACCTCGTTCGGAGATTCCGCAGCCGTGTCGACAAACAGGTTCCACTTCATTCCGCGGCCGACTTCGGGCAGCATGAATTCGCGGTTTTGTCCGGTGCTGTTAAACATCATCACCACGTCGCGGCCGACGCCTTCGGGATCGTCCCGGCGACTCGGAGCCGCGATGTAGGCGACCATCGCCAAATCGTGTTGCCCCCAGTCAAGCGGAGTCCCCGCCGCCGAATACCACGAGACGTCCGGAATCATCCGCCCATCGACAGGTTGCCCAGTCAAAAATTCTCGGCGACGTACGGTCGGTTGAGCCTTGCGGAACTCGATCAACGATTTCACAAAGCGAACCATGTTGGCGTTCTTTTTGACCAATCGCCAATCAAACCAACTCAGCTCGTTGTCCTGGCAATAGGCGTTGTTGTTCCCCTTCTGAGTCCGTCGGCATTCATCGCCGCTGACCAGCATCGGGACGCCCTGGCTAAGTAGCAAGGTGGTCAACATGTTGCGAATTTGACGCTCGCGGATCGTTCGCACGCCTTTCTTGCGTGACGGACCCTCTTCGCCATAGTTGTCGCTGATGTTGTGGTTGTCACCGTCACGACCTTCTTCGCCATTGGCCAAGTTGTGCTTGTCTTTGTACGACACCAAGTCGTTCATCGTGAAGCCGTCATGGCTGGTGATAAAGTTGATGCTGCAATGAGGCGGACGCCCAGCGTGCTCGTACAAATCGCTGCTGCCGGCCAGCCGTGTTGCCAACGATCCGAGTGTTCCACCATCGCCTCGCCAAAAACCACGAACGTCATCACGGTAACGACCGTTCCACTCGGCCCAGCGGTGGTTGCCAAACGATCCCACCTGATATGCTCCGGCGGCATCCCATGCTTCGGCGATCACTTTGGTGTTCGCAAGCATCGGATCTTCGGCAATCATCTCGACCATCGGCGGATTGGGAATCAAGTTCCCCTTGGTGTCTCGGCTCAGGATGCTGGCCAAGTCAAAACGGAATCCATCGACGTGGTAGTTGTAGACCCAGTGACGCAAGCAGTGGAAAATCATTTCACGGACAACGGGATGGTTCCCATTGAGCGTGTTGCCACAACCCGAGTAGTTGCTGTAGTGTTGGCCTTCGCTAAGGATGTAATAGACTTGATTCTCGAGTCCTTTGAAGGAAATCGTCGGCCCGTTTTCGTTGCCTTCGCAAGTGTGGTTAAAGACCACATCCAGGATGACTTCGATCCCCGCAGCATGCAGCGCCTTGACCATCTGTTTAAATTCGACGACTTGAGCGCCTGGTTCTTTGCCATGCGCGTAACCGCGATGGGGCGAAAAGAACGCCATCGGGTCGTAGCCCCAGTAATTGGGACGCTCAAGTTTTTTGCCATGCGGATCACGAATCGGAAATTCATTGATCGGCATCAACTCCACGGCGGTGATCCCCAACGACTTGAGGTACGGGATCTTGTCAATCACGCCGAGATAGCTGCCGGCGGTTTTGACCTTTGCAGTCCGGCTCTTGGTGAACCCACGGACGTGCATCTCATAGATCACCGTCTCGCTCATCTCGTGACGTAAATGGCGATCGCCTTCCCAATCAAATGTGTCTTCGATCACGACACATTTGGGCGGGCGAACCACACCATCGTTGCTTGGCAAATAGGTGCCCGCGAGAGCTTGGGCATAAGGATCGATCAGACGCGCCGAAGGGTCAAATCGCTGTCCATGCTCGGGATCCCAAGGACCACTTGCTTGGTAATGGTACAGTTGGCCGTGCGCGAGACCGGGAACATGCATGCTCCAGATATCGCCACGGCGATCATTGATGGGGTCAAACTCGATCACCTCGCTCGGTTCACGATCGTTGACTTTGTTGTACAGCAGCAAACGCATTGCGGTCGCCGAACGGCTGAACACGGAAAACTGAACGCCAGTGTCCTGCAGTGTCGAGCCGTAAGGGGCTTGGTAAGCAAATTGCTGTTCGGGGCACGGCTGTTTCATGAGCATATTGCAGGTTCCTCTATCAAAAATGCTAGACGCTTTTAGTGCAGCGGAGAAAATGTAGGCTCCCATGCCTCGCTTAACCGGGCTTCCTCTATCGTGACGCTCCACCATGCTGCGTCCGTCTGAGTCATTGGGGGGCCGCGAATTCGCCGCTGTCTGAAGTGCCTTATCGAGTGTCTGTGACGTTGGCGATGAACTTTCATTCCAAACAAGTCCCAGTTGCTCAGGCACCAGGGTCTTAAACGGATAAATCGGTTCAGGTCGCTAACGAATCAAACCTACCACGCCTCTACATGCATGCCGGAGAAAGACCGATCGCGTCTGACTTTTACCGACGTCGCTATGTGTGAAACGCCGTCTAGCGATTCCGTAACAAAGAAACCTCCCAGGTGAATTAGAGAAACGGTGATGATTAATGTGAAGAATCATAGCCGAAATGCCATGCGGGGAGCACCAAGGAGGCTTGTTTAGGTGCCCCGGCCTGGACAAAGGTCGCGGGCCGTCCTTTATCACCGCAGCACGGACCCACATCATGCCGGAATCCAGCGATGCGGTCGCAGCCAACGCGAGACCGTTTTTTAGGGACTCGCCTGTGGTCTTTTGTAGCAGCCGTTTGGGCTCGTGGTTCGTTGCCCCGCAAATGCGAATCGCCACCTGCTGGCAAAGGTAGCTACCCGAAAAATGCTTCACAGCGTTGCCGAAGATGCTTTGTCTGCTTGCCGGGATTGTGTCTGGGGTTACCGCTAGGTTTGGCTGTCGAGGAATCCGAGAATCTGATTTTCCGTGATTCAAAAGGTCGATTTGTCGCATTTCGCGACAGCGGTTTTTTGTATAGCGGTAAGCCGCACGCTGTTGTTTCCTGCCGTACGGAAAACGAATCGCCATTAGCGAAGAAGAGACAAATAGCTCCCAGTCGCAGCGATGCAGCAAAACGACCTCGGGTCATGAAATCAAGCAAGAAAGACCGGTGATTGCTTGAAATAAGAGCAAACCGGCAAACTTTCCTTTTTGAGTTTGGAGGCAGTCCGGTAGAGGGGCGTTTGGTTCGGAAAACAGAAAACCGTTCTGGTAATCGCGTTTTGTCCCCCCCGTTTCGTTGTCGGGATCAACCCATTTCGCATTCAATTGACTAGCGCCCCCCTTCCCCCCCCTATTTTCGTGTTAATAATAGGGGGGTGACTTCAACAGCCGATTGGACGAAGGGACCTTGCGGTCCCCGCTGCGGCGGACTTAAAACCTGCTGGCCGTGTTCTCTTTACCGAACCTGTCGATTTGAATCGATGCGGTAAAAACAGCGGTTTTTCGCGATGTTTGTAGTCAGGAAACAGTCACCAAGGGAGCAGTGATGCAATTGCACTGCGGTTTTGGTGAACGCGACAACCAGAGTGAATCGAGCGGTGTACTCAGGAAAATGTCAAACTTTTAAAAATGAGTTTTGGTTTGGCGGGTTGCTGGAGTAAATCATCATCCTGCGTAAGGGTGAGCACCCGAATAGAGTAAGCTTTACGGCGAATGTCGCTGGTGAGGTATCCCAGGCACACTTGACGTGGTGGGAAAATTAAGAAATTGCAGATACGCGAATCTCTTCTACTTACAGGAATAAGAAAATGACCAAGAAGCTTCTGATTGTTGATGACCACGAGATCATTCGAGTCGGCATCGCGCTGCTGCTCGAGGGGACCGACATCGAGGTTGCCGGTGAAGCGACCACCGCGGCTGAAGCTCTCAGCCAAGTCGAAGCCATTAAGCCCGACGTGGTTCTGTTGGACATCCGCATGGAAGGTGGCGATGGACTGAACGCTCTTGGGCGTATCAAGCTGGACCACCCCGATCTTCCAATCGTATTGTTCTCGGCGTACGACAACCCAACCTACATCGCTCGTGCCGTTGCACTGGGTGCCGCAGGTTTTGTGTTGAAATCGGCTGGCCGCGAACGTTTGACCGAAGCTCTCAAGCTGGCTGTTTCGGGCGAATCGGCATGGACCCGCGAAGAACTGCGACGCGTCACCGGTGCCTTGGCAACGCCTCGTTTGAGCCAGGACATCGAAGTCCCTTTGACTCAGCGTGAAAGCGAAGTTCTTCGTCAAATGGCCCTCGGTTTGACCAACAAAGAAATCGCCAAGATGCTCGGCATCAGCTATGAAACCGTGAAGGAACATGTCCAGCACATCCTTCGCAAGATCGGCGTTAGCGATCGTACTCAAGCCGCTGTTTGGGCTGTTCGTAAGAACTTGGTCTAGTGCGGGAGGGGTTGCGAGGAGAATCAATGATCTTCGCAACCCATCGAGCTAGCTCGTTTTTTCAGAACAACCGGCAAAGTATTTGATACTTTGCCCGTTCGGTTGATGCAAAATCCAGCGACGTGGATTGTGGTAGTCGAATATCTCTCCAAATTCGGCTACAGTTTCAGGCATGAAAACCTCAACTGATTTACAACGCGTCGAACTGAATGTACGCAGCGAGACCTATGATTACCGAACGCCAATGAAGTTTGGCGGGCGAGTGGTCACGGATGTCACCGTGGTTTCGGTCGATTGCAATGCCGAATCTGCCTCGCGAGCGGCCTCTGGGCTTGGCTCGATGACAATGGGAGTCGCCTGGGCATGGCCCGATCCGTCGGTGGGCGATACTGAAAAGCTCGACATCGTCGTTGAATTGGTCGGACGAATCGCAAAAGCGTTCTCCGGCAGCGAGTTGACTGGGCATCCGCTGGATATCTGTCATCAGATGATTCCAGTGCGCGAGTCGCTTGCGAAACAGCTTGCATCCGAGCGAGGGTTGAGCTCTCCGATTCCTGATCTTGCCGTGCTGCTTGCAGCGTCTCCGGTCGAGGCGGCGTTGTTCGATGCGCATGGCAAAGCAGCTGATCAAAGCAGCTACGCGCTGTTGTCACAGCCTTATCTCGAGCATGACTTGGCGCATTACCTCGGTGAATCCGCCTATCGTGATGTGTGGCTTGGCGATCTGATTTCGGACAAGCCCGTCCCTTCGATGCCACTGTATCATTTGGTCGGCGCCCTTGATCCGCTTGGCGATGGCGATCTGGATCAGCCCGTCGGCGATGGGTTGCCTGAAACGCTGCGTGACTGGATCGTTCGCGATGGCTTGACCCATTTGAAAATCAAGCTCAATGGCGACGACTTGGATTGGGATGTCCAGCGTGTGATCCGAACGCACCAAGTCGCCAGCAGCGTTCGTGAAAAACCGGCGTCCGGTCAAGCGGATTGGGCCTTCTCGCTCGACTTCAACGAAAAGTGCGCGGACGAAGAATATGTTTTGTCGGTGCTCGAACGTATCACCCGCGAACAACCTGATGCACTTCGTTGCATTCAGTACATCGAGCAACCGACGCACCGCGATTTGGAACGCTTGCCGGCGATCACGATGCATCGTGTTCGCGAGCGTTTGCCGGTGGTGATTGATGAATCGCTGGTGAACCTTCGTTCGCTTCGCACGGCGATCAAGCAGGGGTACAGTGGGATCGCACTGAAGGCATGTAAGGGGCACGCCGAAGCATTGTTGCTGGGGGCCGTCGCGCGTCACGAAAAGCTGTTTTTGTGTGTCCAGGATCTGACGTGCGTCGGAGCGTCGCTGTTGCACTCGGCTTCATTGGCCGCTCATATTCCGGGCGTTGCCGCGATCGAAAGCAATGGCCGCCAATATTCGCCGGCCGCCAATCAACGCTGGATGGCAGACTTTGGCGAGTTCTTTGAAGTTCGCGGTGGCCAAGTTCCAACGCGAATGCTCTCGGGCCCCGGCCTCGGTTATGGAAACGATCCTGCGCTCACGCAGTAAGAGCCTCGCGATCCTAAATGTGGGATAGGCTTCGATCCGGTCATCGAATCCACAACAGGCGGAAAGCCTATCCCACGTTGAAGAAGCCTATTGATCGATCGCTTCGATCAGCCGTAAGAACTCGGGCACAAATTGCCGCAGTGCTCGTGAGCGGTGGCTGATCGCTCGTTTCACGGTCAAATCTAAATCGCCAAACGTGCGGTGGTATTCGCGGATGATAAACAGTGGGTCGTAGCCGAATCCGGCCGTGCCTTGCCGCGTGTGGGCAATCCGGCCTGTGCATCGTGAATTGGCTTCCAATCGCACGTTGCCTTGTGGATCCGAAAGGCACAGGTAGCTATTGAAATGAGCCGTCCGGCGGTCATCCGGCACGTCCTTCATTGCCGCCAGCAGTTTGTCGTTGTTGGCTTCGTCGTCACCATGGGTGCCGGCGTAACGAGCCGAGTGGACTCCGGGTTCACTGCCCAGCGCATCGACGGTCAGCCCGCTGTCTTCGGCCAGCACCCATTGGCCGAGATGTTTGGCCTGTTCGGTCGCTTTCAAGGCCGCGTTTTCCGCGAATGTGGCTCCCGTTTCGTCCACGTCGATCGAGCCTTCGATCTCGGCCAGTGCCAACAGCTTGACGCGATCCTGAGGCAATAGCAGTCGTAGTTCGATCAGTTTTTTTGCGTTGTTAGTACCGACAACGAGCTGGAACATGGCAGCAGCCTAAGAGATGGAAAATGGGGGGGCGATTATTTCGAGATCGCATCGGCGATCCGGTCCACGGCAGTACGCAGCGATCGCGCCGCCATGACAAAATTGGTGTGGCCGCTGACCTCGGGCTGAATCGCTTCGTAAAGCTCGGTGGCCTTACGAAGCTTGCCGATTTTCTTCTTCGCCATCTTTAGGTAGACCGCAGCGTCGTCGACCTCATCGATCGGTCCGACCGCCAGGATAAAATCGTAGAGATCGCGGACAACATCACGAAGATCTTCGTCATCCTCGGCTTCATCGCAATGTTTCAGGAAAGTGCGGACCATCCACACATGCGTGATCTCGGTATCGATGCTGCGAACACGCGACATCGGATCCGTCGCTGGTTCCATGACAGATTCGTCACCGTGAAAGGACAATGGTTGTTAAAAAAAATAACGATGCTATTATCGCCCCCCTTCGAGGCGACTAGCCCGAGCCGACTAGCTCGAGGCGACTAGCTCGAGGCGACTAGCTCGAAGCTTCGTTTGGCGTTTCGACCGCCTCGTCGGTCACGGCTGCTTCCTCCGCCACCGGGGCATCAACCGCCGCCGCTGGTTTCGGTGCGGCCGCATGGCCATGCGGTGTATTCATCGCCACAATCACAACGCCGACCACTGTTAGCAGCATGCCGACCCACAGCAGCGGATTGATCGTGACGTCGCCGTGCAATTTAAGGATTGAAACGATCGCCGATACCGAAACCGCACCGCCAAATACGATTGGCATCACCAGCAATGCGTTACCTCGGCTGGTCATCATCGCGGTCGTCAAGCAGACCGCACCGAAGGCGCCCAAGACGCCTGCCAAAAATCCCCACTTCATCGTCGGGAAATAGGCACCGGAATAGCTGAACGAGTCACCTTTCATTTTCATCATCAGCAAACCGCCACAAATCGCGATCACCAAATAGGCGATCCCAATGAAGACGTACGGCTTGAAGGGAGACCACATCGGGACGCCGTTCACTTTCGGGGCTTGAGCGTTCCCGATCGTAGGTCCGTAACATCCCCAGAAAATAGCGGTGCCAAGGGCAAATAGAATTGGGATCAACATTTTGTTCATGTAACGCTCGGTTGGAGGGGCGGTGCAGTCAGAATGGGGCGAAGCAGCAGGAGGTAATCAGGTAGGTAGAAGTCTTTCGGTTTATTAGCCGTTTGGGCCAACTAAATTAGCGTAGCGGAAGTCGTCAAGGCTTTCGTTCCATTGTGTATGCCCCCGAAACTCTTGACGAGTTCCGCTACGAAATGCTTCACAGCGTAACGTTTTGGCGATAGCCATGGTTCTAACGTTCAACCGGGGGGCTAGCGTCCAAACGGCTAGACGTTGAACAGGAAGTGACAGATGTCGCCATCTTTCATGACGTAGCTCTTGCCTTCGACGCGTAGTTTACCGGCCTGTCGAATTTCTTTTTCGGATTTGTAGGTTTCGAGGTCTTCCAGTGTGTAGACCTCGCAGCGGATGAAGCCGCGTTCAAAATCGCTATGGATCACGCCGGCGGCTTGGGGCGCGGTTGCTCCCTTGGGAATCGTCCATGCACGGACTTCTTTTTCGCCGGCAGTGAAGTAGCTTTCCAGCCCCAGCGTGCTGTAGGTCGCCTGGGCAATTTGATTCAGTGCGGGCTCATCGAGTCCGACTTCGGCCAGCATTTCACTGCGATCAGGTTCCTCGAGCTCGGCCAGTTCGGCTTCCAGTTTCGCACACACGCAGACCACGGTCGCGCCAACCTTGGCCGCTTGATCGCGTACCTTTTGCACGAGCGGATCTTTGCCTTCGAGGTCATTTTCGCTGACGTTGGCGACGTACAGAACCGGTTTGGCCGACATCAACCCATAGCTCGAAATCGCAGCTGCTTCGACGTTGTTCAGTTCAAGCGTCCGTAGCGGTGCGTCCTTGCTGAGGTGAGCGTTGCATTTTTCGATCACGGCGACCCGCAGTTTTGCTTCCTTGTCACCGCTGCGGGCGGTCCGTCCGGCTTTGCCCAGCGCGTTTTCAAGCGTTTGGATGTCCGCCAGCATCAGTTCGGTTTCGATCGTATCCATGTCGGCGATCGGGTCGACGGTGCCTGAAACGTGAATCACGTCGGGATCGTCAAAACAGCGAACGACTTGCACGATCGCGTCGACTTGGCGGATATGGCTGAGAAATTTGTTGCCGAGCCCTTCTCCTTCACTGGCCCCTTTGACGATGCCCGCGATATCGACCAGCTTCAGGATCGCGGGGATGGTCTTTTGAGGGGTGATGAAATGGGTGATTCGGGTTAAACGCTCATCCGGAACGCTGACCATTCCTTCGTTCGGTTCGATGGTGCAAAACGGATAATTTTCACTTTGGGCCGCTTTGGATGCTGTCAAAGCGTTAAACAGCGTACTTTTACCGACATTCGGCAGACCAACAATTCCGGCTTCCATGGCAATGATTTCTATGTGAACAACGAGATGTTAACCCGGAAATTACGTGCTAATCGCTGCGAGGCGAGAATATCCGCATACACCGGGCTGAAGGCGAAATCGTATCAGCGAAAGCGGTTTGCGCTAACGGTGGACGCCGTTCAAATTCAGTTCCCTGCGATGCTTTTTCGAAATCGAGGAAAGTTTTTCCGAAATTGGCTTCAGAAAACCGCTCTCGGCGGCCGATACCTTATTCTTGCAAGATGCAGCCCTTTTTAGGTTTCAAGGACGAAGCTGGTCGTCGCTTTTCACCAGCGGATTGTTCGTTGGTGCGTAAGCGGTTTCCGTTCGCTTTCCATCCAGCTGCGAGCAATTCCATTGCGAAACCTTACTCTTGGCGTTCTGATCGTCTCGGGCGGCACTTTGGCCGCGTTGCCGTTTCGACGTGCCCCCGAAATCGTTGCCCCTGAAACCATCGATCTGATGCCTGGGTCGCTGTTGAGTGCGAATACGCCTCAGGCCCCCCGCCCGAATCGATCCTCACAGAGTGCCGTCCAGTCCTACGCATCGCCGGTGCCGCCGAGTTTGCGTACCGATCTGACCGAAGATTTGGTCCTCGAAACGACCACGATTGACGCGCTGGACACCGAGTCGTTCGATTCGTTCTCGTGGAACAAACCCTCGATGGCGGACTCGTGGGCAAATCGGCGCCAACAGGCGTACAAACCGCTGACGTACGAGGATTTGGCCGTGCCGATCTCGCGGCCCGACGTCGTCAACGAACGCTTTAGTGCCACCGCGTCGGCGCAGCAACAATCTGTCGAGCGATCACGGGATGCCGACAAGGTCGTTGCCAAAATGCAGCCGATGGAAGCCGGGGTGTCCAACGATCCATGGCCGCGACAATCGCCCGCCGGGGATACCCACGGGGCCGTCCGCGGAAAAGTCGCGGCGGCAGAGATCCAGGACCTGTTCAAGGGAAGTGAGCGATTTGCCCAAATCGACGCCTTGCGGAGCCGCGCAGCCGATGGGGAGCAACCTGCACCGCAGGCCTCCGCAACGACGACCGCAGCGGTCACACCGCCGCGACAAAACGCAACGTTGGCAAGCAGTCCGCAGCGTCCGCTCGAACCGACCTTGCCCGCCCCCACCCAGCGGCCGGCCGAGCGACCGAGGCAATGGATCACCCAGCCCAATTGAATTGTCGCTACTAAATGTCGTTGATCGTTCCGCGATCTAAACGCGATGCGTAAAAGAAGCGAACCACTTGCATCACCTTTCCGCCCCAAGGAGATGGTTGATTCCGTTAGCCGTTTTGGCCAATACTGTGAATCATTTCCTGTAGCGGAACTCGTCAACAAGAGTTTCGGGGAGGAGGCGTCATGGAAACGAAAGCCTTGACGGCTCCCGCTACGCTAAATTTGCACAAACGCGATGAGAGAAAATGCTTCACGACGCCCAAACGGCTAACATGAGAAGCGGTGATGTCGTGCTATTTCCGCAGTCTCCCGAGGGGGATGTTTTTCCGCGAGCAAACGATTCCAATGAACGGCAACGTTTTGCAGTGATCAAAACGCTCCTCCTCTTCTTCTCGCGATCTTTCGGTGCGGTAATGTCAAAGCTCTTTCTCATGTTGTCGCTCGTCTGCATCGCTGCAATCGCGGCAAGTACTAGTCCGCTCGCCGCAGAAACGACGCGTGATTCGATCAACGTGCCTCCGGTGCTGTTGCAAATGATTCGCGATTCGGCAATCCAGACCGAGCTGAATCTAACGGCAAATCAGCTCACGTTACTGCGTGAGATCCTGGGCGAGGTCGATGGTCCTTGGTTCCGCGCTCGCAATCTAAAGCCTGACGAACAACGCCCGATCGTCGATCAGTTGACACAGACGCTCGCCTCGCGTCTTGATTCCATTCTCGATCCAACTCAGAAAGCACGACTGGACCAACTCGTATCGCAAGCCCTTGGAACACGAATGGTGCTGCGAGAAAATGTGCAAGCGAAGCTTCAGATTAACGAGACTCAAATGCAATCGCTCGTTGACACCTTTGCTCAAACCGATACTCAGTCGTTTGAGTTACAACAGGCTGTCGTCGCGGGTGAACGTTCCGCAGACGAAGCCAACACAGCGATCAACGATCTGAAAGCGGCCGAGCGAGAAAGCTTGCTGAAAATACTCACCAACACTCAGCGGTCCAAGATCGGTTCGCTGACGGGCAAGCCGTTCGATTTTGCGAGTGTCAAACGCACCTACCCGCTTGCGCCCGAATTGCGAAGCGAAGGAGCCAAGTGGATTGATGGCACTGCGGCGACGCTACAGCAGCACCGAGGCAAAGTGGTGGCGGTTCATTTCTATGCGTTTCAGTGCATCAATTGCAAACGCAACCTGCCGCACTACACCGCTTGGCACAACGATTACGCCGACAAGGGGCTGGTGGTGATTGGCATCCAAACGCCCGAGACATCGTCGGAGCGAAAATTTGACCAAGTCCGAGCCGCCGCCAAGGCCGAAGGGATCAATTACCCGGTCATGCTCGATGCCGAATCCGCCAATTGGAAATCGTACAACACGACGATGTGGCCGACCGTTTATTTGATCGACAAGGAAGGCTTTATCCGCCGTTGGTGGCAGGGCGAAATGAATTGGCAGGGCACGCCTGGCGAGCAACAAATGCGGACCACGATCGAAGCCCTATTAGCCGAGTAGACCCTGCAGAATGACATAATCCCCCAATCACGTGCCGCCCTCAGCCGAACTGCTATAAAACTCGCCTCCGTGGTGGTACACTCAATCCATCCCCGCGGTTTGGCCATCCCAGCCATTTGGCTATCCCAGTCGTTATGGCCATCCTGTTTGCTTTGATTTTTACCTCCGAGAGTTTGAAGATATGTCCAGTGAGTTTGAGCGTCTTCGCGGTGCCCGGTGCCTTGTCACGGGCGGTGCGGGATTTATTGGATCGCACCTTGTCGACGCCTTGCGTGGTGCCGGCGCCACCGTCCGGGTGCTCGACAATTTTAGCACCGGGTTTCATCACAATCTCGAGCACACCCAGTCCGACGACGGGGTGGAAATCGTCAACGGCGATGCGTCCGATGCCGATTGCGTCCGCAGTGCAACCGAAAATATTGACTATATTTTTCACCACGCGGCGATGGCCAGCGTGCCTCGCAGTATGCGAGAACCAGCATTGTGCCACGCCTGGTGTGCCACCAGCACTGTGGAGCTGCTGAAAAGTGCAGCGGAAAACGGCGTCAAACGCTTGGTGTTGGCGTCCACCAGTGCCGCGTACGGAGACTCGCCATTTGTTTCCAAGCGTGAATCCGATCCGGTGGCGCCGTTGTCGCCTTACGCGGCAGCAAAATTGGCAGCCGAATCTTATTGCCAAGCGTTTTATCGCGGCTTTGGATTGGAAACCGTGGTGCTCCGCTACTTCAACGTGTTTGGGCCTCGCCAAGATCCCAAGAGCGAATACAGCGCGGTGATCCCTCGTTTCGTTTCGATGATCCTTTCGGGGGACCGGCCGATCATTTACGGCGATGGCGAGCAATCACGTGACTTTGTTTACGTTCGCGATGTCGCGCGGGCCAACATGTTGGCAGCCACCTCGCCGGACGCTCCCGGCGGCACCTTTAATGTCGGGCGTGGTGAGCGAACTTCGCTGCTGATGCTACTGAATTCCTTGCGTGACATCCTTGGTCAAGGCATCGAGCCGATTCACGAGCCACCGCGTGCCGGTGATGTTCGCGATTCACTTGCCGACATCAATGTCGCACGAAATCGACTCGGTTTTGAACCCCAAGTCACGATCGATCAAGGCTTGGAAATGAGCGTTGATTTCTATCGTAGCCTTGTGGTGAATGCTTAAAAGTCGTGCCGCTTTGAGGCAGCGTGATGCGTAAGATTTGACGGTTATTCCTCTCTCTCTCTCGTTCAATTAGCGATGTGAAACCATGAGCAACGACAATCCGTATTCGCAGCCCGAGCAGCCCCAGCAACCTTATCACCAGCCGCCTGGGAAATCGGATGGCAAATCGACGATGGTCATCGTCGGCGTGGTCCTGGCGGTGGCATTTGCCGTGATGTTGGTGTGTGGCGGGATTTTGGTCGCGTTGATGTTGCCTGCGGTGCAAGCGGCCCGCGAAGCGGCTCGCCGGATGCAGTGTTCCAACAACATCAAACAAATCGGTTTGGCGCTGCATAATTATCACTCGACCTATAATTCGCTACCTCCGGCCTACACCGTCGACGCCAACGGTCGCCCGCTGCACAGTTGGCGTTCCATCATCTTGCCGTTCGTGGAACAGCAAGCCCTATACGACCAGATCGATTTCTCAAAGCCGTGGGATGCACCGGAAAATCAAGCCGTCGCAATGACCGTCGTGCCAACGTACAGTTGTCCGTCGACGGAAATCGATCCGACAATGACAACCTATGTCGCGGTCGTGCATCCACAAGGAATCATGTCGGGGGCGACTCCGACCACGTTCCGGCAAATCATCGACGGTCTATCGAACACGTTGATGGTCGTAGAAACCGATTCTGCGAACGCGGTCAACTGGATGAGCCCCGATGATATTGATCTACAAGCCTTTCTGGCCTCCGGAGCCGCGCGAGACCACGGCGGCCATCCGGGCGGCGCCCACGTGCTGATGGGCGACGGCGCCGTGCAATTCGTGACCGATTCAGCGGATCAAAACTTGCGAAAAGCGTTAGTCACCAAAGACGGCAACGAAGATTTTTCGGCCGGATTTTAGCAGGGATTTCCCGTCACTTGTCCTCGTTCGAGGACGCGAGTTTGTTGACGAACTTCGCGACATCGTCTTCGCTCAGCCGTTGACGAGTCTGGTTCAACATTGCGGCGAAATGGGATTGCCCCGTTTCGCTTGACGGGAACCCGATGTTGCTGCCGCTTTCGGCGTGGTTGGACGTGACCAACTTCTTGCCCGACGCATCGAGGATCGCAAACCACGGGATGCCTCCCTCGGCTCCATCGCGAAGTTCTTTCATGATTTCGCGGGCACCCTTCCAGCGGTGATCCATCTTCACCAGGATATAGTCTTCCTCCCACTCGCGGTTTTCCTTCAGGAAACCCGATAGTCGATGGCACGGTCCGCACCATGTTGCGGTTTCTTGCACGATAATGCGTTTGTTTTCCGCTTTTGCTTTGGCCAATGCCTCGTCGAGCAGCTCTTGGGCGTCAAGCGATTCGGTCTGATGTTGACGTAAAATCTTGAACAGCTTTTCCTTCGATAATTCGTCGCCATCACACACGGCGTCCGAGTCGATCGTCGCCACCTTTTGCCCATCGTGATCGAGAATAACCAGCAAGAAGTCTCCACGTTTTGCCGCGATGGATTCATCAAGTTTTTCGGCTAACTCGATCGCCGCATTTTGCTTTTCCCCGCCAGTCGGAATGGCCATGAATAAAAACTCGCCCCGCATTTCGCGAAAGTCTTTGTCCTCATAGCGAATCTGCATCAGCTGGTGGATACGCGGATCTTCACTCTGTCCAAACACAACCAGCAGATGTTGATTGACGAGTTTGATCGAGTTGAGGGCTCGTTCGTAGCGTTCCATTGGCGTTCCTTTCACCGCGAATGCACCTGCGATACGTTCCTCCAACGTCGGCGGAACATAGCGTTTCGGGGGCGGTGGGGCTTGCACGTCGCCCAAGCTCAGCGATTCACCCGATGCCACTTTCCACTTAGGTAGCGAGCGATAATAGCCTTCCTTGGTAACGCCAAGGTTGACCGAATATTCAAATCCACCCACGAGTCCGTCGATCGTAAATTGTCCTTCGGAATCCGTGACGACGCTGCCGCCGAAGCGTGTGCTCCACGTTTGCCCCGTTGCCGCCGGAACATTGATGCCGTAGTCAATCTTCTGATTCGGCCAAGGTTGTTCGGTGTCATCCGCCAGCAATCGGCCGGTGACCGAACCGGTCGGTTCGAGTCTGACATCGAGCGATGTTTGTTCGGGATCGACAATCACCACCGCAGCAAGTGTCTTGGCTGGATTCTCGACATGGACATAGGTTGGTTCCTTGTAACGCATCACGCGAAACGTTCCGTCGGCGGCACTGCTGGCTTGCCAGTCGCGACCACGAAAGTCTTGGGGGACGCCTTCGATCGTCGCGGATGCGACCGGTTCGCCGTCCGTCGCAGCGGTGACCTTGCCTGTCAATTCGACTTCTTTGCGAAGCACCGTGGTGACGTTCATTTCAAGCTCGGATTGACCAGCAATTTCGAACTTGTCCGCCTTCTCCTGTTTTGGCGGGCGGATGTCATAGTGACCGTCGCCGAGTGTAAATTCGAAGTTGCCGTTCTCGTCGCTGATCGCGTGGTAGAAAGCCATTGGACAAACCCATTTGCGTGATTGCTCGGGGTTTTTCAGTTCCACGCCCTCCATCGAATTCAGGTCGCTGCCATATTGATAAACGATCACACGTTGGTTCGGGATCGGTTCGCCATCGCTTTCGTCGGTCAGCGTGCCAAAAACTCGCGTCGCCTCGCGAAGAACAAAGTCTTTGCCCGTGACCGGCTCATTCGCACGGACCGCAAACCCTGTTTGCGGCGCAGCGGCCCATCGCGAATCTCGGACGGTAACGAGATAAATTTGCTCCGGGGCAACGTGGATTTCATAGTTGCCTTGTTCGTCCGTCGTCGCGGTTCCCGAGCTGTCATCCATGCTGTAACCGTCGCCGCGAGCGGAGACGGTAATCTCGGACGCGGGGCTGCCATCGGCAGCGGTGACGGTTCCGCGAATCGGCACGAGACGGTCCAGTTGCATTTCGAAGGATCCGTCACCCGTTGCGGTATCATAGATGCCTCGCGACCGGACGAATTCGTCAGCGGAGGGCCAGATTTGTAGAGGATCCATTTGCCAAGCTGGTAGCCAAGCAAATTCTAGTTCGCCCTTCTCATCTGTCGTCTCGCTGAATGCGTCAACAAAAAAGCTAAGATTCAACTGGTTCGCTTCAGAATCTTTTTTGAGCAGCCAGACGTAGGATCGGATCGACGGAATTGGGTTTCCGTCGGTGTCGGTCATGCGAACTCGCAGCGGCTTTGCCCCATCCAACCGAAGTGTTTCGCCGGTTTCGCTAGGGAACTCTGGTGACTGCGTCAGCATATCCGAGCGTTGATGACGTGGTAATGCATAGACTCGGTAGTCCAGTCCCTCGTTGTCTTTCCAAGCGACAATCGCCTGTATCCGATCCGATTTTGGATAACGGAACGTGACCGAACCGGATTCATCGGTCAACAAACCGGTGACGTTGTTGGGGAAGTTCAGTTGGACCGCGACCGAGGCACCGTCGAGCGGTTTGTCTTCCGCATCGACCACGCGAATCGATCCCACTTTGGTTTCCGAAAGCTGGATGACGAGATCATTCGTTTTAACGACATCGTTCTCGGTTTTTAGTCTGGTGACGGCAAGTTGTTCGCCATCGGAACTGCTCGCGCGGACAGCGATTCCGGGAAGTGCAGCCCGCTGGACTTTGATCGCCAGTTCAAACGTGCCGTCATCTTTTGTCGTGATGTGCTCGTTAAGTTTGCCATACGCAAGGCTCAGCCGAACCGTTGCGTTTGCTGCGGGGACGCCCGCCACCGAAAGCACCTTGCCGGACACAATCACCGTGGCCGGTTTATTTTGCTCAGCTGAAATGCTGGCGAGGCTGAGGCCGGCAAGAATCAGGAAATTCCAATAGATCGTTGCGACACGTCGCAGTGGGCTGCAAGGTCTCATTGCGCTGACTTTCGAAGGGAATCGGTTTCGGGTTTGCCTTGGATCGAAGTAAACCACGATCATAGCCGATTCGATCCGCTGTCGCAGGCAACGGATTGCACTTCGTATTCCAGCTGCGTTACACGCGTTTGACGCGGACCGTTTTCATTAAATGGTCAATCGATCCGCCTGCGGCGTAATGAAATTCAACCGAGATTGATTCGCCGCTAGCAATTTCAAACGGTGTTTCGATCGGAAGCACCAAACATTGGTTGGGCCACGTGATCGCCTTTTCGGCTTGCATGTCGATCGAAATCACGTTCTGAGTGACAAAACGAAGGGCGTTGACGCAGCCATCCCGCATCGCGACCATGTTTTCGTTTACCGCGAACTGCATCGGGATCGATTCGTCATAAGCGATACTCGCATAGGGCGACAGGTTGGCGAATTCGTTGGTTCGCGGTTGGTCCAGTAGCGGTGCTTGGAACATCGGCACGGGAGCATGGTAGCCGGCGAACTCAAAAGACTGCTCGACCGGTTGGGTCATCAAAATCGATGCTTCTGGTAGAAAACGCGGCAGCGGTCCGTCGTGGGCTTGTTTGTAGTGACGTTTGAACGCCGCAATCACTTGAGCTTGTTTCTCACGCAGCAGTCCGACGTGCAGCATTTCACAGACGACGACATCGACCGCTGTGTCGGGGACGTATTCCGAGGCATCGGCGTGTATCACCGTGATCTGATCCTCGAGTCCATTGAGTCGTACAAATCGACGAGCCGCATCGACCAATTCGGGATTCCGCTCGACGCAGCTGACCGTCGCACCACAGCGAGCCGCCAACGACGATAGGATTCCTGTGCCGCCACCGAGTTCCACGACGTGCATCCCAGGGCGAACGTTTAGTTCGATCGCTTCGCGGAACGCTCCGACGCGATCTTCGTCTTGCAGCATGTTGTAGTGGTACAATAGCGGGATGTATTGACCGAGCGTTTTCTCTTCGCTGCTGAGCTTGCCGGACGAAGCTGCGTTGTCGGGGGTGTCAGCCATTAAGGAAGCGTAAGCAGGACGGCGAATCGACGAGGAGGTTTGCATGATGGACTGCGGATTCAAAAGGAGCGGATTCAAAAGAGGCGGATCTAAAAGAAGCGGGGGGACGTGCGTGGCCGCGGCGTCGAGAGAGGCCGGCCCGCTTGCGCTACCTTGCCACGCGATCCACGGATCCACGTTAGCGAGATTGGAAGCGGCGGCTCAAGATGGATTTGCCGCCTTTTCCCGCGACAAAACATATGCCTTCCTCCTTCACATTGGCTCCGGCATGGGCGGCGTAAGCCGTTACCAGTCGGATGCTTAAGTCCCGCTTGAATCTTTCTTGGGGGGAAGCCACGGATTTCTGAAATTTCGGTTACCAGTTAAACACTACAGACGGAAAGTCTGATTAGCGAAAATACGCAAACTATTTGAAAGTTATGGGAAAAATCCCCAACAAGATGTAGGTTTGAGGGTAAAGTCGCTGACTTCAAAATGGACTCATGTTGTCATAGCCTTCAGACAGTGCTAATGAAGATCCATACGATTCGCACTCTTTGGCGGCAGCACCGAAAAATGCAGCTTCGGTCGATCGCTCAATTTCCCTTAAAATTTAGCCAAAACGATGCCAGAACAAACCCTCGAAGTATCCAATGAAAAGATGAGCAGTATCCTGGCGCCGCTCTCCGAAGAACTGCGCCGCCATCTTTATTACACACTCGGCCACCACAGTGACGACAGTAATCCTCACTATTATTATCGCGCGTTGGCCAACGCCGTGCGTGACCGTGTCACCGAGCATTGGCGGACGACACAAGAGCGTTTTGCGAATACCGATGAACGTTGTGTTCACTATTTCTCGCTCGAGTTTCTGTTGGGCCGGTCGCTGAACAATGCTGTTCAGAACTTGGAACTCGACAACGCTACTCGCGAAGCGTTGCATCAATACGGTGTCGCGCTCGAAGAGGTCGCCGAGCAGGAACCGGACGCGGGACTCGGTAATGGGGGCCTTGGTCGTTTGGCAGCCTGCTTCTTGGACAGTTGCGCCAACTTGCGTTTGCCTGTGACGGGTTACGGCATCCGCTATGAATTTGGGATGTTTCACCAAACCATCGAAAATGGTCGTCAAGTCGAGGGCCCGGACCACTGGCTCCGCGATGGCAACCCATGGGAGATCGAACGTCACGAAGACGCAAAGACGATTCGCTTCTATGGACACACCGAGCGTTATCTTGACGATTCGGGTAACACTTCGATTCGCTGGGTAGGTACCAACGATTTGTTGGCCATTCCTTACGATATGCCGATCCCGGGATTCAAAAACGAAACCGTCAACACACTGCGTCTTTGGAAAGCCGAAGCGACCGACGTGTTCGATCTGGAAGAGTTCAACTCGGGGAATTACCCCGATGCTGTGGTGCAAAAGAATAATGCCGAGCAAATCTCGATGGTGTTGTATCCCAACGACGCCAGCGAAAACGGTAAAGAGCTGCGACTGAAGCAGCAGTACTTCCTCAGTTCCGCCAGCTTGCAAGACGTGCTGGAGAACTGGGTTGCCAAATACGGCGATGACTTTACCGATTTTGGTCGCAAGAATTGCTTCCAGCTGAATGACACCCACCCCGCCTGCTCGGTTCCCGAGTTGATGCGATTGTTGTTGGACGTCTACCACTTGGATTGGGATTCGGCGTGGAAGATCACGACTCAGTGCATGGCGTACACCAACCACACGTTGCTTCCGGAGGCGCTCGAGCGTTGGAGCGTGGCTTTGTTCAGCCGCTTGCTGCCTCGTTTGTTGGAAATTATTTACGAAATCAACGAGCGTTTCTTGACCGAGGTCAAGAAGAAGTTCCCGGACGATGTCGCGGTTCTGCGTCGCATGTCGCTTGTCGAAGAAGGCGATCAGCCGCACATTCGCATGGCTTACTTGAGCATCGTGGGCAGCTTTTCGGTTAATGGTGTTGCTCATCTGCACACCGAATTGCTTAAGAGCGGCTTGTTCTCGGACTTCTACAAACTGTGGCCCGAAAAGTTCAATAATAAAACCAACGGCGTGACCCAACGTCGATGGTTGTCACACTGTAACCCTGGTTTACGTGACCTATTAAACGAAACCATCGGAACGGGGTGGGAATCCGATCTCAGCCAAATTGAGAAACTGATTCCGTATGCCGAGGATGCCGAGTTCCGCAAGAAATGGCGCGGTGTGAAACTCGAAAACAAACAGCGATTGGCTGATTACGTCAAAGCGAACACCGGAGTTGAATTCAACACGAACGCGATCTTTGACGTCCAAGTCAAGCGGATCCACGAGTACAAACGTCAATTGCTAAATGTGCTGCATGTGGTTCACCTCTACGATCGCATTCTGCGTGGCGATACCAAAGACATGGTGCCACGCTGTGTGTTGATCGGCGGCAAAGCGGCACCGGGATACCACGTCGCCAAATTGATTGTGAAGATGATCAACAACGTCGCTGCGGTGATCAACGCGGATCCAAAGACGAAGGACTTGTTGCGTTTGGTCTTCTTTCCAAACTATCGCGTATCGTCGATGGAGATCATTTGTCCGGGAACCGAATTGTCCGAACAGATTTCGACCGCGGGCAAAGAAGCGTCGGGTACCGGCAACATGAAATTCATGATGAACGGAGCGTTGACGATCGGAACGCTCGACGGTGCGAATATCGAAATTCGGGAAAAGGCGGGGGCCGAGAATTTCTTCTTGTTCGGCTTGGACGAAAATGGCGTTCAGGAAGAAAAGAAGAATTACGATCCGAACGCGATCATCGCTGCCGACGAAGACATCCGGCGGGTGATGGAAATGGTCGAGGGTGGGGTGTTCAATCAACACGAGCCAGGCATTTTCGACCTGCTGACCAAGGGACTGCGAAATCCGTATGACCCATGGCTGACGATTGCGGATCTGCGCAGTTACATTGATGCCCAAGCTGAGGCAGGCAAGGTCTATTTGGACGAAGAGAAATGGACTCGAATGAGTATCCTGAACTCGGCAAACAGTGGCTGGTTCTCGAGTGATCGAACGATCGCCCAGTACGCGAATGAAATTTGGGACGTCAAACCGTTAGAGGATGCTTAATGCGTTTTCCGAGATCATCGGGGATTCTTTGTCACATCACTAGTCTGCCAACCGCGATTGGAAATCGCGAATTTGGGATCGGTGATCTGGGTGAGGCGTCGTATGCGTTCGTCGATTTTTTGCAAGCTGCGGGACAAACCATTTGGCAGGTGCTGCCGTTGGGCCCCCCCGCAGCCGGCAATTCCCCCTACAGCTGTTATTCGGCGTTTGCGGGAAATCCGCTGCTGATCAGCCTTTCGATGCTTGTCGAAGATGGCTTGTTGGCCGAGGATGATTTCGTCTTGCCATCCGGCCTTGGGGAAACCACCTCGCAGGTCGATTATCATTTGGTCGCCCAGTTCAAGCTGCCGGTACTGCGTACCGCGTTCGAAAACTTTAGCGAACACGCTAGCGAAGAACAGCGCGCGGACTTTGACCGGTTTGTCGAACACAACGCATGGTGGCTGGACGATTTCGGTCGCTTCGAAGCCCTGATGCGTCACTTCGGCAAAGCGGATTGGACGCAGTGGCCTGCGGAATTGGTCCGTCATGCCGCGAACCCAGAATTCGATCAAGCGATCGAACAATGGGAAACCAAGCTGAGTACCGAGATTCAATTTGCTGAATTCCAACAATACATCTTTGATGTTCAGTGGCGGAAACTGAAGCAATACGCAAACGAACGCAATGTTCGTATGTATGGCGACATGCCGATTTTTGTCGCGCACGAAAGTGCCGATGTGTGGGCAAATCAATCGGTGTTCTGTTTGGCTGAAAACGGACGTCCAACCTTCGTGGCCGGTGTCCCGCCAGACTATTTCAGCAAAACGGGACAATTGTGGGGCAATCCGCAATACCGTTGGGACACGCTCGAGCAAACCGGTTACCGATGGTGGGTACAACGGTTTGGATATGCGTTCAAGCAATTCGACTTGATGCGAATCGATCACTTCCGTGGTTTCGAAGCCTATTGGGAAATTCCTGCGACAGCCAAAACGGCGGTCAGCGGGAAATGGGTCGAAGGACCTAAAGAAAAAGTCTTCGACGCCGCTCGCGAAAAACTTGGCGAGTTGGCGCTGATCGCCGAAGATCTCGGCATGATCACCGAAGAGGTCCATGAACTTCGCGATAAGCTTGGATTCCCCGGAATGCGAGTGTTGCAGTTCGGTTTTTATGTGGCCGAAGACGATTTTCATCGTCCCAGTGCGTTTCCCGAGCATTCGGTTGCCTACACCGGAACGCACGACAATGACACCGTCATGGGGTGGTACAAGGAACGTGAAGTCGCCGAGGGCGAAGAGGATTTATTGGCGGGCGTTGTCACGAGTGACATCGATGTTCATTTACAATTGATTTGGGCGGTGCTGAATTCGGCGTCCGATACCGCGATCATTCCGGTGCAAGATTTGCTTGGACTGGGGAATGAGGCGAGAATGAATATGCCAGGGCTGGCCGATGGAAACTGGGCATGGCGATTGCTGCCAGGCCAATTGACCGACTCGGTCGCCCAAACGATTGGCGAAATGACGCGTAATTCGAGGCGGTGAGCAGCGTGAAGATTTGGATCGACGCCGATGCGGCACCACAAGACGTCAAGCAGATCGTCTTTCGTGCCGCCAAACGATTGGATGTCGAAACGGTCTTGGTTGCCAACCGTCCGCTATCGGTGCCGCCCGCGTTGACGATGGTTCGGTCGGTGGTCGTGCGTGAAGGCGCCGATCAAGCGGACCGCTACATCGTCAACCACAGCGAAGTCAACGACATTGCCATCACCGCCGATTTGCCGTTGGCAGGCGATTTGGTGGAAAAAGGCGTTTTCGTGATCGATCCTCGCGGCGACGAGTACTCACCCGATACGATTGCATCACGATTGTCGATGCGGAATTTTATGGACGATTTGCGAGGCGAAGGAATGGTGGTGGGCCGGTCTTCGCCATACGGAGAGACGGACAAAAAGGCGTTTGCCGCGACCTTCGATCGCTTGCTCACGAAGGCGTTGAACCGAAAATAGAGGACTTCAAGCACGCTCCGCTGCAATAGGTCCTCTGCTCTATCGAGGTTGGCTGAGAATGTCACCTACACCGCAACCGGACCGCGAGCAGCCATCGCTGAAGGCAGCGCTCGTTTCACCTTCGGCGATTTCTAATCTCGTCGCGGCGATTGCCCTGTTGGGGTGTGTCTTGTTGCCGCATTCAATCGGTTGCAACGACACGGTGGTTCGTCCGGTCAATGTGATCGGCAAAGAGATCGCCGAGGGGACCGCTCTCGTGACGTTGACGTTTTTCTGGCCGTACGTTTTCGGTCTGTGTACGTTCTTGTTCTTTATCGCGTTGGTGATCATTCGGCCGCAGCGGATCGAGCGAGTGTTGGTTTCGCTGCCGGTTGGGTTTTTGTTGTATTTGTCTGCGATATGGTGCTTGCTGCTGTTTAGCAGTTCAGGTGAAAGTCGTGCGGCGATGGTGATTGCCACGTTTGTCGTCCCCTCCGCCACGCTGGTGGCAATCCGCGTGACATGGCTCTGGATTGATGATCAGAAAATTGCTGCGGCGACTTGGGCACAAAGCTACCTGTGTATATTGGCGATCTTTTCGCTGCGTTGGTTCTGGATGCTGCCGATCAAGCAGATGCTCTATGGCGGCGTGTTGTCGATGATCGCCGCCGCCGCGGTGATGATCGCATCGTGGACATGGCCGTGCTGGATCGAGCATGACTTATCGGACCGCAATCATCCCTCCCAGCGATTTCAGATAACGCTAAAGCAAATCATTCTTGGCGTCCTGGTGATCGCCATCGCAATGACCTATTGGCAATTCATGCAGCGGCAATAGTCGACCGGGGCAAGCACCTCGGGTCACCTCTACCAACCGCAGTTTGGGAGAGGTCGAGCAGAGTTTTCCGCGATTGCTCAGGTGAGGGCCGACCGAGC
>NZ_BAABGA010000042.1:0-10450 GCF_039541335.1 Novipirellula rosea
CAAAAATTTAGTTTTTTGATAAGCGGCTATTGCCGAATTCTAACACGGTCGCTCCCAGCGGGAGGGTAAAACCGTTGATGCCTCCTCACTCCTCACTCCGTGTCTCCGTGTCTCCGTGTCTCCGTGTCTCCGTGTCTCCGTGTCTCCGTGTCTCCGTGTCTCCGTGTCTCCCCCTCTCGCCGCTCCCCGCTGCCGGATCTTCCCCGCGGGGCCCCCAGCGTCTAAAATCCGCGAAAACATTTAATCAGACACCTTCTCGAACTTTGGAAAAATTATGAGCGGCGATTGCGATTTTGGCCTCATCGGACTAGCAGTGATGGGCGAAAACTTGGCCTTAAACGTCGAAAGTCGCGGCTACAAAGTCGCCGTCTACAATCGAACGACCGAGAAAGTGGACGAGCTGATCAACGGCCGAGCCAAAGGCAAAAACTTTGTCGGCACTCACACGATCGAAGAATTTGTCAAATCGGTCAAACGGCCTCGCAAGTTGATGATGTTGGTCAAGGCCGGCCCCGCCGTTGACGCGATCATCGATCAATTGATTCCATTGTGCGAGCCTGGTGACATCATCATCGACGGTGGTAATACGCATTACGCCGACACCGAGCGACGAACTAAGAAGGTCGAAGAAGCAGGACTGCTGTTCTGTGGCTGTGGCGTCTCCGGTGGCGAAGAAGGCGCACTGTTGGGCCCAAGTATGATGCCTGGCGGCAGCGAAGCGGCTTGGCCCGAAGTCAAGGAAATGTTCCAAGCGATCTCGGCCAAAGTCGGCCCGAACGACGACATCCCTTGCTGCGAATGGGTCGGACCTCGCGGTGCGGGTCACTACGTCAAAATGGTCCACAACGGGATCGAATACGGCGACATGCAACTGATCTGCGAAGGCTATCAACTGCTTCGCGAAGTCGGTGGCTTGTCGAACGACGAACTGTACGACGTGTTCGAGAAGTGGAACCAAGGCGACCTGTCGAGCTACTTGATCGAAATCAGCCGCGATATTTTCAGCGTCAAAGACGACCAAGGTGGCGATGGCTACCTGGTCGACAAGATCTTGGACGTTGCCGGTGCCAAGGGAACCGGGAAATGGATGAGCCAGTTGGCACTGGATCTCGGCGTGCCTAGCACGTTGGTCACGACCGCCGTGTTCGCTCGCGGTTTGTCGGCTCAGAAAGAAGCACGTGTGCGAGCAAGCAAAACACTCAACGGGCCTTCGGAAGCATCGAATCCGGAGATGCGAGCGGCTGCCATGAAGTTGGTCGGCGACCGCGAAGCGTTCATCGAAGCGGTCCGTCAGGCGTTGTATGCATCGAAGATCGTCAGCTACGCACAAGGGTTCGTGCAACTGCAAGCGGCATCGGCCGAGCACAAGTGGGACCTCAACTACGGCGACTGTGCGTTGCTGTGGCGTGGCGGTTGCATCATCCGCGCGGTCTTCTTGGATCGCATCAAGGAAGCATTCGACGAGAACCCGAACCTCGAAAACTTGCTGCTGCACCCGTTCTTTGAGAAGGCTGTCGAAAACGCGCAAGAGAAATGGCGCGCCGTGGTCGCTGCGGCCTCGATTCTTGGCATCCCTGTGCCCGCGTTCAGCACCGCGCTGTGCTACTACGATGGCTACCGCATGGCTCGTTTGCCAGCCAACATGCTGCAGGCGCAACGTGACTACTTCGGTGCTCACACCTACCAACGGACCGACATGGAAGGCACCTTCCACAGCGAATGGATCCAGTTGCGTAAGGCACCCAAGAACGCGTAAGGCGGAAGCTTTCGCTAGTTAAAAATTGCTTGTTAAAAACCATGAACCCAAGGTTCCGCCGATGCGGGGCTTTGGGTTCTTTTTGTGGCGGTAGGCTTCTAGCCTGTCATCGCGGGCACATCTTCTTTCAGCCCCCGCGAGCTTGGCTCACGGGGGAAGAAGATTTGAAATCGGTAAGACTTGGCTTATGCCCGACAAACTGGCATGGGGACAATGATGCAGTTGCTTGTTGACAGGCTGGAAGCCAATTCCACAGCCTGCGGTTGATCACAGGCTGGAAGCCTATGCTACGTCGGTTTATCGCAGTGGGGTGGTTTCTTGCTGTGCGAGCTGCCAATAGATCAACTCGCCGGCTTGTCTGGCGATCAACATGTTCCGCTGTGGGGCAGGCAATCGCGAACGCACGAGCTCATAAAGATCTCGCAGCATCGATTCGTTGTCGCCGTAATAGCTGTGCCCCAGCAGGCTGAGGTCGATACCGCTGACGTCGATCGTCTCGACACCGGGAACGACCACGATATTGGCTCCACTCTCGCCCGCCCGCGGGTAACCGTGCACTTTTTTGGACGCGATCAACGCTTGGTCGTCCGACGATGCATACAGCGTGACTTGATTAGAAACATCCAACAGGGCCGGAGCCAAGTCGCGACGGAAACGGTCGGCGTCGACGTCGGGGGCGGCTAAGACGATGCGATCAAAGGGAGCGGGAGCCCCCGCAGGTAATTCCCAGCGGATTTGTTGCATCGCCGCTGTCATCGCTCGATTGCCCATGCTGTGAGCGACGACATTGATCGATTTCGCTTCGGACTCGTTCGCCAGCTCCGTCAAAAATTGTTTCAAATGCGTGATCGTCCACTCCGAATTGTTTTCGTCGATCGTGTACCCCATCAACGACGCTTGCGAGGGCCAGCTGTAGCAGACCGGAACGCCTTCGAAGGGAAGATCGACCGCGATTTGCGCGGTGCGTTGCACCGCCGCTTCGAAGCCAACGTTGTAGCCATGAATGAAAACCAGCAAGTCTTGATCGCTGGACTGGGCAACCGTTTCGGACAAGCGTTTCTGAAAGTCGGATTCGGCGAGCTCGATCGCACTGGTTAACACGATGTGGTCGCGTTGATCTTCATGCAATTCGAATTTCAACAGACTGGGGCGTTCGACGAGTCCTCGTTGGTGCGAATCGGGCACGGTGACTTCGCAGACGCCGCGGACCAGCATCCCACGGTCGGCCGAGTAAGTGACGCCGTGCTTTTCGATGTTGGCTTGCCCCATCGAGATGAATGCAGCGGCAAGACAAGCGGCGGCTCCGCCCATCATCGCCGCCAAACCACCGGTTCGCGTTCGACCACGCATCCAATTCAGCAGCGCGAATAGGAAGAGTGCGATCGCGGCGAAGGCAATCAACTGGACGACTTGCTTTTGACCGGTGATTTCGTAATCCGAGAGCGACAAGGGGCCTCGCATCCGGTCGGTCGCATAAAACACTTGGACAGTTGCAAAACCAGCTTCGGCATTGTGCTGGGTTCCGGCAGGAAGGCTTCTGCGAGACTCGGCGGAGGCGGAGGCTTGCATCTGCATTGACGGAGCATCCATCTGCATCGCTTGCGGCATCTGCATCGCTTGTGGCTGGCGCATTGCCTGGGGCTGCTGGAAATTGGCAGCGGGCTGCGGCGGGGCGACGGAGTATTCCGCACGCGGCATCGGCTGCATGCGTGCGTCGGATGCAACACCGTTGGTTGATTTGGGCGAAGGACCCGCAAACGTGTTTTCCGATTCGAGCGTTTGCGTGGTCTCGCCGCCCGTTTCCTCAATCGCTTGCCAATCAGCAGCTTCGTTGGCCTTTTCCGATGAACATCCAACCAGCGTCAGCAAAACGCAGAAGGATCCTGCAAGTGGGGCTGGAAATCTCATCAGAGCCGACCTCGTTTTTCGTATCGCGAAAACTAAAAACTGAAGCAGTGGCTATAGCATCCCAGGAGGTGGAAAGTCGATGGCAATACGGTGTTTTGGAAGGGGAGAGGGAGAGGGACGGAGAGGGGGAGACAAGGAGACAAGGAGTGAGGAGTGAGGAGTGAGGAGTTGGGAGTGAGGAGTTGGGAGTTGGGAGTTGGGAGTTGGGAGTTGGGAGTTGGGAGTTGGGAGTTGGGAGTTGGGAGTTGGGAGTTGGGAGTTGGGAGTTTTTTCACCTCCCCCTTGGGGAGGTCAGAGGCGGCGGTAGCCGGCTCTGGGTGGGGCTCGTTGTGTTAGAGGTGGAGCGTTCGAGCGAGAATTCACCACCCTCCCCGGCCGCTTCCTGCGGCCGCCCCTCCAGAAGGAGGGTAAACTTGCGTTGCTAAGCTCCCTCACTCCCTCACTCCCTCACTCCGTGTCTCCGTGTCTCCGTGTCTCCGTGTCTCCGTGTCTCCGTGTCTCCGTGTCTCCGTGTCTCCGTGTCTCCGTGTCTCCGTGTCTCCGTGTCTCCCTCTCTCGTTCCGCTACGGTCCGGCATAAAAACGAGACAAAAGTCGCGTTTCGTCATTTGTATTGCGAACGGGGCTCGAGTTTTGATAACGCTGACACACGAGCCCCCTCTTTTGTCAGTGACAGACCATTGATGCACTCCGATCACGTTCTCAACAGCATGTGTTTCCGTATTGCCAGCATCCTTGTTGTTGGCATTGGACTTACATTTGCCCCCTCCGATTCATTGGCCCAGCTGCCTGACGGGCTGACCAAGTCTCGCTGGGCGATGGACGACCCAATTTATTCAGAAAAATACGAGGACGGAGCGAGCAAACTCGATCTGCCGGGCAAGATCAAACAGGCGGCCGACGCTCGGTTTGTTGAAGGCATGTACGGTTTATACGGGGCGGCTGGAATCAGTGCACTTGGCGGCGATGGCGATGCGATGGGAACACTCGAAGCAGGAGCGACCGGGTACTGGACGTCTTATTTCACCAACCGCTTCGGGTTGATCGCCGCAGTGAACAGCCAAGACTCGTACATCGGAGGCGAAACGGGACTCCGTTTGCAGACGCCTACCCGATTGGCCCCTTTCGTAGGTCTGGGACTGTTCGCCGGTTACGCCGAGAGCGAGGAATTGGCCGACAATGACCAAATCGACAACGACGATGATGGACGCATCGACGAATGGGGAGAAGAAAAGACACGATTCGATGGCGTGTTGGCCGCGATCTATCCCGAAGCAGGCATCCATTTCTGGTGGACACCACGTGTCCGACTGAGCGCTTACGCGAGACAGATGATTACGACGGAAGGCCGTGACAGCGATACCGTCTACTTCGGCGGCACAATCGGGGTGTTTTCGCGTTAGTTTTGGGCCGAATCAAGGTGGCGGCGTAAATTATGATACCTCCCCAATGAGGAGGTCAGAGGCGGCGGTAGCCAGCTCTGGATGGGGCTCGTTGTGTTAGATGTAGATCGTTCGAGCGAGAATTCACCACCCTCCCTGGCCGCTTCTTGCGGCCGCCCCTCTCTGAAGGGAGGTTGAAGTTTTTATGCTGCCGCGTTCCACACCACTCAGATTCGGTCTTGGGACGCGCGGGCAGCGAATTCGATCAGATCCAACTTTTTCTGCAGCGTTGGAAATTGGACCGCCATCGCGACTAAACAAATCGCGACCATCACGAGATGGATCATGCTCTCGTCCAACATCATCAGCACGGCGTTGATCACCGCGGCGCCTTCGACGAGTGCCATGCCGATGATCATTCGTGTTTGCGAGGAGGTCAGCAAACTGCTGACCTCGGCAGTCATCGTCACGGTCTCGTCGACCGGCAACTCAACCTCCTCGCCCGACGACGAAAATTGCCGAATCGCCATCCCTTTCAGCAACCGGTTGACGACAAACGAGGCAAAACAGCCAGCGAAACAAGCCACCACGCCGATGACCACCATCACCATGTTGTCGTCGGAAGGCGGGTTGGCTGGTGCCGCGTTCGCTGGCCCTCCATCGCTCGACAGGAGGGTCAAATAGGCCATGATTGCAGTGATAAACACCACGCCTTGGATCAAGGCAAACGCGATAATCTGGCTTGTCCGAACCAGTCCCTTTAAGTTGACGTGACTATCGCTGGCACTGCCTGGGGTTGCCGATGCGAGATACGGATTTTCAATAGGAGTGCGATTCATGATCAATTTCGGACGGGGACTCTTGCGGGCTGAAACTATCGCTGCAATTAACACTGTTACTCAATCAGCACTGTTACTCAATCAGCACTGTTACTCAATCAGCACTGTTACTCAATCAACACTGCCAGATAATTTAGGAAACGATCGTCCCCCTCGGCTTCGCGATCGAACTGCATCGCCTGTTCCGACAACCCTTTGACCGCGGTGCGAAAGTCGCGGAGTTTGACGTCGGGGCGATCGGCAATCTGCTGTAATTGATCGCGTAAACGACGTGCCGAATCCACCGCTGGCGACGATCCTCGCAGCAGGGCACGCAAGGCGGAAACGACTTGCGGATCACGACAACTTTTGTCTGAACGTGTGAACGCGAGCACCTCCGAAACGATCAACGCCGTCACATCGGGCTGGCTTGCAGACTCGTTTGCCGCAGCCGTTTGCCGCCCCGAATCCGCACCCGAATCATTGGGGTTTGGGGTCGCTGGCGGCCGTCGACCGCGACGCCGATCGGCCTGTTTCAAACGACGAAGAAGATCATCTCGCTTAGCCATCGTGACCGCTGCCCGTTAGAAAAGTGACTTCAAAGAATAGAGTGAACTGCCCCCGCTTCATGCATCATTAAACCTTAAACCTCAATGGAAATGTTGTCTCGAAGCGAAATCCCGAAATATCGCAAATCAGCTGAACGAAAAAAGCCGTCTGAATCTCGGCAAGAGATTCAGACGGCTTTGAGTTATTTGCCACAGGGAAAGTCGATGGCAACCGGGCTAGTAATCTAGCGACTCGGAATCGGGCCGCTTATTTAGCCAATTTATCAAGTTCCGATTCGAGTTCGGCGGCGCGAACGTTATGGCGAACCACGCGGCCTCGATCGTCGATCAACATCATGGTCGGCAAGGTTTGCACACCAAACGTCTTAGCCAAGTCGCTCGATTCGAGCCCTCCATCGTCGAACAACTGGATCCATGGCAAGGGGTTCTGCTTCAAGAACCCCTTGGCCATTTCGCTGGTGGCATCGACGTTGACGCCAACCAACACCAAGCCCGCTTTCTGGTAACGTGCTTGCAGAGCACGCAACAATTTCATGTCCTGTTTGCAAGGTTCGCACCAGGTCGCCCAGTAGTGCAAGACAACGGGACGCCCACGCAATTGCGACAGACGAAATGGCTTGCCATCGATTGAGTTTCCTTGCAAATCGATCACCTGTCCGACTGACTCGAGCCGGCGAACGGCGCCTTCGGCTTTCTCGGCGGTGTCGGTACCTGGGAACGCGGCAGCCACTTTTTTGTAGTAGCCCAACGCGTCCTTTTCCTTGTCTTCAAACTCTTTGCTGAGTGCCAATTGCAACATTGCCTGAGCCGATTCGGGCATCCGCGGATAACGATCGACGAACTCAGTGAGCGTTTCTAAATACCATTTTTGCACCTCGGCAAAATCGGCGTCCGGGGTTTGACGCAGTGCGTATTCGGCACCAATCATCATGTATTCGGCATACGCTTTTAGCGACTCATTTTTGTCGCCAAGGGATCGAGCAATCGCTTGCAGCTGCTTGGTTCCGTCGGGATAAACACCACTTTGGGTAGCCATACTGACGGTATCGACCAATTGGCGAGTCCATGCATCTCGCTCGCTTGGATTGTCAGTCGCTTTGATCAACCGCGAAACCAATTGAGCACGTGCTTCATGAAGCTTCGCCAGTTCCTTGGGATTACTCGTCGAAGCAAGTTTGCGATCGATTTCTTCTAGCTCAGTGACCAATTGTTGCGATTGAGCCCCCAGTCCCGAGTCGAGTGAGGCAGCGGATTGTGCCATGCCACCGGGAGTGAAGAAATTGCCGGACGATTGAGCCACTGCGTCGCCACCTTCGCCGACCGAAGGCAAGTCGACGATTCGCCAGGCATCGTTCACCCGAATGATGGTGCCAACCAACAATTGTCCGTTCCCGGTTGCGTCTTCGAACATCGCGACCGCGTTTTCGTAAACGGTGATATCCGAGCTCGAGCCATCGGTCCCGCTGGGGACAACACCGGGAGTCGCCGCAGCAAATTGAACCCATTTCGCGTCGCGTCCCACCGCTTTTTGACGCTTGGCAAAGTCAGAAAAGTCTTTTGCCGCACGTGTCGCTTTGCTGTTTAGGCGACGAACGGTTTCGCTGCCTAAGCCAATCGACTCGAGATCTTTGCCGGTAGCAAGCAGCCGAGCAAAGCGGGCGGCATCGCGATCGGCGAGTGCCGAAACGACTTCGGCAGTCACCTCTTCGGGCGAAATCTGTTTCCAAGAATCGATTTTGCCATCTTCGTTTTCGTCGATTCCCCAGCGAGTCCCCGCGGTACCGAGCCAGCGGTATTGATCGGCCTTGGTGTTAAAATCACGGTCAATATCGCGGTAAACCTCGACACCAAACTTGAAATAACACCACAGGTCGACTTTATTGTCGCCGTTGGTGTCGGCAAAACGGCGAAGCAAGGTGCCGTCACCGGAACGCACTTCCCAGCCCGACCAGTCGTTGTAATCCAGATCGGCGACGGTGCATTTTGCCACAGCGGCGGGCTCGACCACTTCGTAATCGACATCGGCTTGGACCGGTTTCAATTGCAAAGCGTCTTTCGCCGAAGGGGTCGCCGCGGCGGCGGGTTGGACCGCGAGCATTCCGCCCACGAACACCCCGGCGACAATCCGAGCTGCCGTGACCGTAACGGGCCGATCCGCGACGGGCCGATCCGCGATTGAAAACGGGCTTTTCAGCTTGTGAATCAAGTCAACCACGCGTGCGACGCGGGTTCTGCATCGAAGAGGTCGTACGGGAGGAGGAAGATCCTTCATGCCAAACATTCCATCAAAGAGTCTTGGGAGGGGGGAGTACCGCCAGCAACCGAGCGTTCAAAATTCGGCACGTTTGCGGGCGGAGTAACAGACATCAGCCGGATCTTTCCGGTCTTTCGGTTTTGCAGCAATACCAGTTATTGTGCCCGAACCTATCCTTCGGTGGGAATGTCGATTTTCTTGAACAGCCCACCCATGCCAATTAAATGTCAAACAAATCGATTCCGATTTGCCAAGCGACATCCACCGCGTCCCGAAGCCCACCGCGTCCAGAAGTCCACCTGTCCAGAAACACCGCGACCACAACCGGAGGGAGATGGACTCGGAAGTCGAGGGGCGCGGACGAGGAAATTTGCATGAACTGGGTGTGCGATGGGCCGAGCGAATGCAGTGGGATAACAGGGCACTTTGCATTCGTGATCTCTTAAACCTCATCGAAAACTGCGAGAATCTTTTTGGAAAGGTTAAGAGCGGACCGGTGTTAGGCCGAAGAAAAGGATTCCCAAGCGGGATGAGACGCTTCGCAACGAATAACGCAATATTTCGCCGTGCCAAAACACGGAAAAAAACGGCCGTTGGAGGAGTCTCGAGCAAAAAAGCATCCAAATTTGTCGATCCGAGGCGTGTATTCCCTTTGACAGCCAAATTAGTTTGCGTAAACTTTGCCCCTCTTGGAACTTTGTGGCAACTAACCAGTGCCACAAACCGAGTAACAAGAGGTGACTTGAAACAGAGTTGATTGCTTGCAATCTTCATCCTGACTTCAAGACAGTTCGGGCGTATAGCTCAGTTGGTTAGAGCGCGTCGCTGATAACGACGAGGTCCCAGATTCGAGTTCTGGTACGCCCACTTAGAAGGAAGTGACAAGAAAGAAGCGTGAAGTTTGAAAAGAGGAATTTGACCTCTTTACAATTTACCCTTCGCCTTTACACTTCCGACTTCCCATGGGGGTATAGCTCAGTTGGGAGAGCGCCTGCTTTGCACGCAGGAGGCCGTCGGTTCAAGTCCGTCTACCTCCACTTACCAAGATCACGAAAGTGATTGCGGTGAAGTGAAAGATACAAAAGTGTCTTGTGAATCCTTCTTCCCGAAAGATTCACCTGACACGAACAAAATCTAAACTTTTCCTCCAAGTGAGGTTGACCCAAAGTTTCAGATCGCTATCTTTCCCTTCTCGATTGAGACACACGTGCGGCGGCCCTTAAAAGGGGCCAAAAACACGACTCTCAAGCGAATCAACCAAACTTCAAGAAACTTTAAAAAACATCTTGAAACGCGGTTGACGAAGAAAACACTCGACAGTATTCTTCGCCCTCACTTGTGAACGACCGGCTGACGCCAAGAACGGAACGCGATTTGCTCGCGGGCCAAAACTGGCATCGACCGGCTGCTCACAAGGCAGCGTCCGTTGCACTATCGACTTACACTCGAACGCAACGCATTGATATTTGACAATTTGGTTGTTTGGTAGTTGGCATCTGAAAGAGCACTACACTCGCAAGTAGAGCAGTTCGGCTCGAGACTCGGTCTCGGGAGGCTCTGTTTCAAAAGCGAGAGAAGTGAAAACAAGTTCTGAGAAGCGTTGCCAACGCCTCGATTCGATTCACGCAGTTTTGCTGTGCGGGTCGCAATTAAAAGCGTTGGCAAGAATGTATTCTTATAGGATTCTGTGCAACGTGATTGCAGCAGTCAGTGAAGTCGTCTCTTCGGAGTCGGCCGAGTTAAAGCAGCAATCACCACATGTGA
>NZ_BAABGA010000043.1:0-59804 GCF_039541335.1 Novipirellula rosea
CAAAAATTTAGTTTTTTGATAAGCGGCTATTGCCGAATTCTAACACGGTCGCTCCCAGCGGGAGGGTGGATTTGCTTTACCTCCCCTTTGGGGAGGTCAGAGTCGGCGGTAGCCGGCTCTGGGTGGGGTTCGCAGTGTTAGAAGTAGGTCGTGCAAGCGAGAAGTCACTAGCCCTCCCCGGACGCTTTCAGCCGCCGAACCTCCCAGAGGGGAAGGGGACATTCTGTGTGGCTGGCTCAAAAGAGAATGCATCTCGCGAGCGTTCGCGGCCGGGTACTCCGTGTACCCGGCCCGTGAGGTCCGTGATTTATCGATCGACAAATGTCAAACGACTTATCGACGTGTATCAGCCCGTGGCCGCAAGCTGACCGCGTAAACCCCACGCGAGGCGAACTCGCGGAAGACGCAATTAAACGCAATCCATTGCTAGCGCAATATTAAGCAGGACGAGTAACGCTGTCCGAACACAGCCTTAACGATCCCTTGGATAACTCTAATCAAATCAACGACTTAGCGTCAGTTGACGATCGTACACATGCTGCTGGATTCCGCCTCTGAAAAATGGCGGATGAGTGATGTGGCGACACCGTTAGATTACGTTTTGCAGGTGGCGGGTCAACCACAGTTTTCCCAAATTCGTTTTCAGGGGGGAGCCCCTTGTGACATAAAGTGTTCCGCTTGCGGCAGTTAAAAAAGTTTGTGTCAATCGAATGCATTTTTAAGGCTGCATTTTGCGACCGCCATTCGGGTTATTTTTCGCTTGCAAATCGATTGTCCAGCAGCAGGAAAATTGAACGTCCCCCAGGAAAATCGCTGCCACCGGTGCAGTGAACAAAACACCATAGCCCCGCTGGAAAACGTGTCTCAGCGGACTGGCACAAACGCATACTTTCATGCCCCCCACAAGAGGCTGCGGGTAGAGTGGAACGCCGTGGAGTATTTTCGGAAAGCTGCCTTCGCCAGAAGTTGGAGATTCGCAGCAGCGCGGCAATCGTCCTCGCTCTGGCGAGCGTAGCTACGGAGCGCAAATGCCATCATTTGCCGCCTCTAAATGCTTTACAGCGTTGCGTTTGGACGCGAGTGCCGGTTCGATGATGACAAAACCGTGGTAAGCGGCAAAACGGCTAACCGAAATCGGCAGTCGCCACGAAGGTCGCAGTTCCCCGGAATTGGCGCCGTTAGTGTTCCACCAAGGGCGGCAGTCTCGCAATATCCTGCTATCATCTGCGTTTCTGCTTCCGAAACCAGACAATAGAACGAAGGAATTCACCACGATGAGCTTGGCTCCGGTCCATTTGGCGGTTGATTTAGGTGCTTCGAGCGGCCGCGTGATTGCGGGATCGCTTCAAAATGATCAGATGGAACTGGCGGAAGTCCATCGGTTTGCCAACGACCCGGTCACGATTCAGCAATCGATGCACTGGAACGTCCACGGATTGTGGGCGGATATCCAACATGGACTTCGCACTGCGGCACAGCAGTTCAACACCGTCGCCTCAGTCGGAGTCGATACCTGGGGTGTCGATTATGTTTTGGTCGACGACCAGGACCAAATGACCGGTCCGGTGCGTCACTACCGTGACCCCCGCACACGAGGGGCGATGCAGCGTGCCTGGGGAATTGTGCCTCGCCAAGAAATATTTGAGGCGACGGGGCTGCAGTTCATGGAGCTCAATACGTTGTACCAGCTGGTCGCCGCTCGATTGGATGGCGAACATTCGCTTGAGATCGCCGATGGCTTTCTGATGATGGGCGATTTCTTTCACTGGTTAATGACGGGGAAACGCAGTATCGAAGCGACGAACGCCTCGACCACTCAGCTGCTGGACCCTCGCACCCGCCAATGGTCGAGGGAGCTGATTTCTCGCTTCCAATTGCCTGGCAAGATTTTTCAGAACGTGACGGAGCCTGGCAGTCAACTTGGCGTCATCCAGCCGTCGGTCGCCGCATTGACGGGACTCGACAACGTACCCGTAATTATTCCAGCGACGCACGACACGGCGTCGGCGGTAATCGCGGTTCCCGTAAACGACTTCGCGCCTGAAAAACCAAATTGGTGCTACATCAGCTCGGGCACTTGGTCGTTGATGGGATGCGAGTTGGCTCAGCCACGGATCAATGCAAAGTGCGCCGAGTTGAACTTCACCAATGAAGGAGGCATTCAGGGCAGCACGCGACTGCTGAAAAATATTGGTGGGCTGTGGATTTTCCAGCAGATCCGAAAATCGCTCGAACGTCGCCAAGCGGCCGAGTCGTGGGACGTAATGGTCGAGCGTGCCTTGGCCGCGAAACCATTTGAATTGTTGATCAACCCAGACGACGAGGCCTTTGTGGCGCCGACCGATATGGTGGACGCGATCGTCAGCTACGCTGGACGCACCGGGCAAAAGGCTCCCGAGAGCAACGGTGTACTGTATCGCGGAGCACTCGAAGGTTTGGCGCTTCGCTATCGTGCTTGCTTGGAAATGTTAGAAACCTTGGTTGGCAATCGAATCGATGTCATCCACATCGTTGGAGGCGGCTCGCAAAACGAATTGCTTTGCCAAATGACCGCGGACGCCTGTGATCGCGTCGTGGTGGCTGGTCCGGTCGAAGCGACTGCTGCTGGCAATATCGCGGTGCAAATGATGGGAACGGGGCAACTCGGCTCGATCGTCGAAGCTCGCGAATTAATCCGGACCAGCTTTGGCACCAAACAGTTTGATCCAGCGGACCGGTCCGCATGGGATGACGCGGCAGAAAAGTTTAAGTCGTTATAGCCGAGTGAGCTCAGGGTCACGCTGAGCTGTAGCCGTTTTTTCTGGAACCATGTTCGTTGTCATGAACCAAAACGCTCTCGCGGAGAAGAAACGGCAGATCCGCAAAGCGGCCCACGCCGCGCGGAAAGCTCAGCCCGCCAAGGACGCGGTCAGCCAGCAAATCACCAACCGATTTGTGCAACTGGCTGAATACGTGGCGGCCCAGTGGGTGATGTGGTACGTCGACGTTCGCGACGAGGTGCGCACACGGCACGCGTTGCCGGGGGCTGTGGCGAGCGATAAAAAAATCGTGATTCCGTATTGCGTCGACGGAGAGCTGCAATTGTTCCTGCTGGAATCGCTGCAGGAGCTCGAGGTCGGAATGTACGAGATCCTTGAACCTCGTGAAGATTTGCGAAACACCGCGTCGAAAAATGTTGATGTCAAACAGCTCGATTTGATCTTGGTTCCCGGTGTCGGCTTTGACGCTGCCGGGGGACGGATCGGGCACGGCAAAGGCTACTACGACAAATTGCTTGAAAACGCCAGACCCGAAACACCGCTCATTTCGTTGGCGTTCGAGTGCCAGATGTTTGACGAGATTCCAATGCAACGCCATGACATATTCATGGACAAAGTCGTTACGGAGAAACGGGTCTATGATGGAATCGGGCGGGATCGAATTGGTGGGAGCGACAAGGCGTGAGTTCGCTTGCCGATCAGGTAGGAGATCTGTTTAGCCGAGGGGGTTCGCGGCGTCGATGGCGAAATTAAGCTCGATAGCATCAGGCTCACGCCGCACCACAAACTTGGATAATCGCATGGGGCAGCCGCCACGGCACTCTTGCTGGGGGTGGGCTTGGCCGGTTGTCCCAGTAATTGATTGACTTTTTCTCGTTTTCTGGCTAACATGCCACTGCTCACGGTGGGGAAGAAGTGCACCCTTCTTCACAGACGAACCGCGAGCCCACGCCTTTCGCAAAGCTCCCTCCTTTGATCCGTCCTTTGAAACCTCACCGGTTTCCTTGACGCCTCCCTCCCTCAGCCGCTGGACCGTGCCGCCGACGCTTGGCGTCCGAACCAGCCTGTTTCCAACTGAAATCTTTGCCATGACCCATTTACGGACTCGACGTTGCTCACGAATCCGGTTGTTCCCGGCGTTCGTATTCGTAGCTCCTTTGCTATCGACTTCGTTCCTCTCGCCGCTGATGGCTCAAGAAACCGCACCCTCGGAATCAGGGCAGCCAGGAACAGCACAGCTTGAATCAGTGCCGCAGGAGGCTGCTCCGCAAGAAACGGCTGTCCAAAGTGTCCAATCACCGGCGCTGGACGCAATGCCATCGGACGCAGTGCCATCCGCTGAACAGCCCCCCGCCGAGACCTCCACCGCCCAGACACCCGCGCCGCTGACCCCATCGGTCGACCCATCTGCAATGGTGGTCCACGAACCGGATGGCGAGATCGCCGCTCCGCCGCTTCCCGACGGCATGGTTCGTTTTTCGTTCGAGGGGGTGCCGTGGCGTGAAGTGATCCGCTGGATCGCCGACGAAGCGGGATTGGCGTTACATTTTGGCGACCTTCCGCCAGGCAGCTTTACTTACACCGATCCCACCGTGTTTTCGCATCAGCAAGCGATCGATCGGATCAATCTGTTTTTGTTGTCCGAAGGTTTTACCCTGGTTCGCAGCGACCAATTGTTATCCGTGATCAATCTGAGCGATCCGCGAAGTTTGCAGCAACTCGATGTACTGGCAAAGCTGATCAGCGTCGAGGAGCTTGCTAACACCAGTGAACACCACGTCGTGAAGTGCATGTTTTCGCTCGGCGACATCGACGCCGAAGAAGCGGTTCAAGAATTGTCGGCGTTGAAGTTGATGTCGACGCCTGCGGTTCTGACTCGCACCAATCAGTTAATGATCACCGACACGGTGGCCAAATTACGAAACGTTCAAGCGGTACTCGCTGCTTTTCAACCTGCTGATGCGATGCAAGACGGCACGATCGTCAAAAGTTTCACGCTCCAGCATGTCGAAGCCGAAGACATCCTGGTGGTCGCCCGTCCTCACCTAGGTCTAGCGACCGACGAGATGATTGGAATTGACGTCAGTATTTCCTCCGACCTGCAGGGCAAAAATCTATTCGTCACGGGCTTGGAAGACAAAGTCAAGTTGATCGAAGGGTTGGTGGCCGCCATCGACAAACCCAAAGCAAGCATGACTGCCACCCCTGGCGAGATGGTTTTAAAATCGCACATCGTCGAGGGCGGGAACGTGGAAACGGTCTACAACGTCCTGCAAACCCTGTTGGCCGGAAAGCAGGTTCGGTTGTCGGTCGATGAAACTGCTCGCAGCGTTGTTGCCTTGGCATCTCCTGCGGTGCAAGCCGAGATTGCAGAAACCGTGGCTCAGCTACAAGCATCTGAAGCTGATTTCGAGGTCATTCAGTTGAAGACCGTCGATCCTTATTTCGCGATCAGCTTGCTCGAACAAATGCTCGATCTTCCCGACCCGCTGGACGATCCAAAAACGATCGACCCCGACGCGCCAAAAATCGATGCGGACCCCGGCAACATGCGATTGTTTGTCCGCGCCAAGCGGGCACAGATCGATCAAATCAAAAAGATCGTTTCGGGGTTGGAAGTCAATGGCGATGTCACTCACAGCGAACAAACTCGCGTGTTTCCACTGCGTGGGCCTCAAGCGGAGCAGTTGCTCGAAACGGCAACCAAATTCTGGCGTCGTTCGAACCCGATCATCATGTACCCCGCGATCGCGCCGAATGAAAAAATGAAAACCGAGCGAGTTCTGCATGACGAGGACGCTCACGAAGAGAATACGAATCAGCCTGAATTGGACGAACAATCGTTTGCCTCGACTCGTGTTAAAAATTCGGCTCGCACAAACGCACCGCGAATAGGTGCCGCTCGCCTACTGACGGCGACGACCACCAATCAAGCGAACGCAATTCGTTGCCAATTGACCCCGCGGGGTGTGTTGATGCAGTCGGACGACACTGAAGCTTTGAATGATTTTGAATCCCATTTACGCAGCATCGCAGGAGTGATCGAAGCGCCGCCGGTAACTCCGATTGTGTTCTATTTAAAGCACACCAAGCCGGACGATGCGTTGCGAATGTTGGGCGAACTGCTCGACGGAGGCGACGCCGCCAAAGAGGCGCAAGCCGGCACGTTGGTTAATGGTTATGTGTCAAGCGGTTCCTCCAGCGGACTGTTAAGCAGTTTTGTGACCTCTAACGATGGCACGACAACGATGATGTCGGGCACGATTACGATCGTTGCCGATTCGCGATTGAATCGGCTGATTGCTCAAGGCACCTCTGCCGACATTGACATCATCGAAAGCTATTTGAAAATCATCGACAAGGACCAAAGCATCACCTCGGTCGAAACCTACGGAACCTCGAACGTGATCGAATTGGTCAACACCAAGGCGTCGGAAGTTGCCGAGGCAATCCGCGAAGCCTATGCCGGACGCATCCTGAGCGACAAAGAGAAAGGGCAAGCGGGTGGTGGAAGCGCCGCGGCCGTTGCTGCCCAACGCGCCGCCGAAGCCAAGTTGGCTGCGGCCGCCAAGAAAGGTCTGAAAACGGCGGACAGTAAACCCGAACGTGACCTCGAACCCAAGATGACCGTTGCCGTTCACGAAGCAAGCAATTCGCTGATCGTCACCGCTCCGCGTGACCTGTTCAATGAAGTCGAAAAACTTGCCAAACATATCGATGCGCGTGGCGAACAGACGATCGAAGTCGTCACGCCGATGAACAGCGAAGTGTTCGGTGAACTGTTGCATCAAGTCATCCTGGGTGAAGGAACCGCGCGTAGCAGTTCGTCACGCAGCCGCAGCTCTCGATAAGCAGGATCGTCTCTGGTCGCTCTGCGATCATATACGGCTCCCGCTGCCCCGACCATCTGCCTCTCCGCCTCCTGCCCCACCTTATTCCTTCCCCTGCCTCCCTTGCCGATTCCGATGAAACCACACTTGTGCTTCCGACGATGCTTGATGGTTGCGATCGTGTTCGCAATCGGCGTGATGTTTTGCGTCGACGACGCGTCGGCTCAATCCGGTCTACGTGAATCGCTCGAACGACTCGACACCAACCAGAACGGTAACATCGATCCGTCCGAGATCACACCCTTGGCACGCCCGTACCTTGAACGTGTTGGTGCGGCGCGACGGATGTCACTCGAGCGTCCTTATGGCGTCGATAAGTGGCAAGAGGCGGCGCGAGTCTACTACGCGATGAACAATGGTGTCTCGGGACGTGACGTGGATGTCGAGGACTATGTCAATCCGATGGATTTTGGAACGGCACCCGATCAACCGCTGGTACCCGAGTTTGGCTTGCCCGAGGTAAAGTACCCTTACACCCAAGAAGATATCGACTACGCCGAACGGACACTTCGCCGATCGGATCGCAACCGCGATGGATTTATTGATCGTGCGGAAGCTCAACGAGCGGATTGGAAATACCGCGACCCCTTTTCTGAAGACTTCAACAACGACAACAAACTCAGTCGACTTGAACTTGCTCAGCGTTACGCGCGACGTCGATTGTTGTCCGGAGTTTCCAGTGAGCTGATCAAGAAGGCTCAGCGCACGGGAAACGGTGTCGTACCGTCACAGCCTCGCCGTGATGAATCCAGTTCGCGAGACCGGTACAGTCGCAGTCGTGGCGGTCGTGACTACCTGACATCGACCGTGTTGGGACGGTTTGACGCCGATCGTGATGGCCGACTTAGCGCCGATGAAGCGGTCCGTCTCGGAGTCCCCTTTGGCCGCTTGGATGTAGACCGAGACGGCGAAATCCAGCGTAGTGAGCTGCAAGCTTATCTCAACGAAATGCAAGCCAAAGCGGGTGACCTGACCTCGGGGTTGCCAGGTTGGTTCTACGAACGTGATCGGAACCGCGACAATCAAGTGGCGATGGACGAGTACACCGATGAGTGGACCGAGGAACTGATCGACGAATTCAGATCCTATGACACTAACGGTGATGGACTGCTGACTGCATCAGAAGCCATTTCGGCTAAGTCACTTGTCGGCGGCAGCTATCGTAGCGACAGTGTGGAACCGCTGCCGCCACGTAAAACCGTGGTCTCGGAAATTTACATCGACGAGAATTACCTGATCGCCGACTTGGATGTCCAGCTGTCGATCACGCACACCTACACCTCGTTTTTAGATGGTTACTTGGTCGGCCCCGATGGAACGCGAATCGAACTATTCAGCGGTGTCGGGGCTCACGACGACCACTTCAACCAAACCATCTTTGACGACTCGGCTCGCTATTCGATCACCAAAGCACGGGCTCCGTTTGAAGGCAGTTTCCAGCCCGAAGCGCTCGTCAAACGCCAACCTGGATTGAGTGCGTTCAATGGCAAAAGTGTTCAGGGACCCTGGCAATTGGTGATCAGCGGAACGCAGAGCGATCGCTTCGGAATTCTGCATGGTTGGGGACTCACCGTTCGCCCGCAACCGCAATTCCCTGGCGAATCGAGCGAAAGGGCGAGTGAACTCGAGACGCCTGCTGAAACCGAGATGGAAACCGTTACAAATTTCCCCGCTGCCGAGCAAGCGACCGGGGAAGCATTGCAGCGGATTGGCGAGCTGCGTCAATAGCCGGTTCGAAGAGTGAGTTTTGAAGTTACGCTTTTGTATTTTGGGGCAAAGCCCCCGAACGCAGCTAAAATCATAACCCAACGCGTCATCGAGAGACCGCATCAAGATCAGCCGTCCCGTCGCGGACGCGTGCGCGGCTCACTGAATAAAACATGCCGAACGGTCTGGCAGCGATCGAAACGGCGCCGAGACATTTTTCAAAAGCATCCAATTTGAATTTCCTAGCACGCTTCTTGACCATCATTCTGATTGGATTGACGGCAGCGTCATTCAGCTTTGCTCAAGGTGATGCAGCGGCAACCTTGGCGGCGTGCCGGATTCATATCGTCGATGATCAATCGGGGTGGCCGGTCCCGTTGGTTGAATTAAAAACGACTCACCAAGTCCGCTTCGTCTCCGACAACGCCGGAGTGATCGCGATCGATGATCCATCGCTGCTCGATCGTGAAGTCTATTTCAGCGTGATCGGTCATGGCTATGAGATCCCGGCAGACGGATTTGGTTTTCGCGGCGTTCGTCTAACGCCCCGTCGCGGCAAAACGCTGATTGTAAAGGTACAACGAACCGCGATTGCCAAGCGGGTTGGACGGTTGACGGGATCAGGCTTGTTTGCCGAAAGCCAAAAACTCGGCGAGCAACTCGATTGGAACGACGGCCCGGTGTTTGGATGCGACACCGTGCAAACCGCCGTTCATCGTGGCAAGCTGTTTTGGGCATGGGGCGATACCAAGCTCGCCTCGTACCCATTGGGCGTGTTCGATATGACCAGTGGGACGACGTCACTCGACCCGTTCGAATCCTTGCAACCGCCGCTGAAACCCAAGTTCGATCTATTCCTCGATGAACGCGGGCGCCCCAAAGGCGTTGCTCCGATCCCCGGCGACGGGCCGACTTGGTTGACCGGATACGTCAGTCTGCCGGACAAAAATGGCGACGAACATTTGGTTGCCTTTTATCGAAAGATCAAAGGGCATCTTCAGACGTACGAAGCGGGGCTATGCGAGTGGAACGAGTCGAACTCGGAATTTGAAATCGTCCGCACGGTATGGAAAGCATCCGACGGGACTCCGCCGCCATCGCTCGCCGAAGAAGGCCATCCGGTATTCTGGACTGACGCAGCGGGAACGCGTTGGCTGCTGTTCGGCAACCCGCTGCCTCGCATTCAAATCGCCGGCACCTATGAAGCCTGGAAAGATTTCGAGAATTGGAAAACGCTGACGCCTCAAAAAACACTTCGCTCGGCCGACGATGGCAGCGAGATCGTACCGCATTCAGGCTCGCTTGCATGGAATGCGTTCCGCACACGCTGGGTCACAGTGTTCATGCAAAAGTTCGGCAAACCGTCCGCCTTTGGAACGCTGTGGTACGCCGAAGCCGACTCGCCTATGGGACCTTGGGGCGACGCCGTCGAAATTCTTTCACATGACAACTACACGTTCTATAATCCACGTCTGCATCCTGAATTGACGCCGGCGGGGAATCACGTCCTGCTGTTCGAAGGGACGTATACGGCGGAGTTCGCCAATCATGCGGCGCCGACGCCGTATTACGACTATAACCAAATCTTGTATCGACTTGATCTCGACGATCCTGCGCTGCAGCCGGCCCAGCACTCCGTCACGACTTCGAAACCCTAAAAAACTGCATCATGCTTTTACATCTTCGCCAGTTTGCCGCTGTCTTGTTCGCCGCTGTCTTGTTCGTTTGCCAGTTCAGTTTTGCGGTTGCAGCAGAACCGCCAAGCTCGACTCCGCTTCGTTACACCAAGTGGAGTGGCGAGATCAATGTGCCCGACCCTGTGGCAATCAGCTTTGACAACGAAGGCACCGCATACGTGACGCAAACGCAGCGGCGGAAGGCACAGGATCTTGACATTCGCAATAATCGCGATTGGATCACCAACGATGTTGGATTCCAAAGCGTCAACGACCGCCGCGATTTTTATCATCAACGTCTGGCCCCAAATCAAGACCAAGAGAAGAACCGGAAGCGGGTTGATGATCTAAACGACGATGGATCGCACGATTGGCATGACTTGACCGTCATCAGCGAAAAGATCCACACGCTGCGTGACCGCGACCACGATGGCACTGCCGATACATTCGAGTTATTCGCCGAAGACTTTCAAACCGAAGTCACCGGAATCGCCGCAGGCGTGTTGTGGTTCAATGGCGATGTGTATGCCACGATTGCCCCCGATCTATGGCGTTTGCAAGACACCGATAACGATCACGTCGCCGACACTCGCGAAGCGATTGCATCGGGATTCGCGATTCACATCGCCTATGCTGGTCACGACATGCATGGTTTGACCGTCGGCCCCGATGGCAAGATCTATTGGTCGATCGGTGACAAGGGAATCTCGTTGACATCACGCGAAGGCAAACGCTTTCACTATCCCAACCAAGGTGGGGTGATGCGATGCGATCCCGACGGCAGCAATTTTGAAGTGTTTGCCCACGGACTGCGAAACGTGCAAGAGTTAGCGTTTGATCAATTCGGCAACCTGTTTGGCGTCGACAACGACGCCGATCAACCCAATGAAAAAGAGCGATTGGTCTATATCGTTCGTGACATGGATGCTGGATGGCGTTGCAATTATCAGTATCGTGGCAGCGGTTTTAATCCCTGGACCGACGAACGATTGTGGGTGCCTCATTTTGACGGACAACCCTCCTACATCCTTCCCACGCTCAAGAATTATATCGATGGCCCCGCCGGATTTACCTTCAATCCCGGAACCGCGCTTTCGTCGGCGTATCGTGATTACTTTTTCTTAACCGGAGCTCCCGGTGGCTTCCAATTCGCCTTCCAAGCCAAGCCCGCGGGCGCTTCGTTTACGATGGAAAACGAACATTCAATTGGTAGCGGCATTCCATTGGTTGGGATCAACTTTGGTCCCGACGGGGCATTGTATGGCGTTGACTGGGGCGGCGGCTATCCGCTGAATCAGTCGGGAGCGGTTTGGAAAATCGATGCTCCCGATTCGGATCTCTCCGAGATACGCCGCGAGGTGGCCCAGCAACTCAAAGACGGCTTTTCGCAGCTGTCTGCCGCGGAACTCCATCGACTTCTCGGTCACGATGACCAACGCGTCCGCATGGGGGCCCAGTTTGAATTGGTCAAACAGAAAAACATCGACACGCTTCGCAGTGCGCTGACGTCGGAATCCGAAATGACGCGTGTCCATGCAATCTGGGGCCTTGGACAACTCGCTCGCGGCAGCGAACCAACAGCCATCGAATCGCTGATCTCGCTGCTCCGATCCGAGGATGCGGAAATGCGAGCCCAAGCGGCGAGAACCTTGACCGACATCAATGGTGTCGATGGCGCGATCTTTCTGCCATTACTTGATGATGACAGCGATCGCGTTCGTTTTATGACAATGATCGCGTTAAGCAAACACGCGTCCGCCGACGCGGTCGATCCGCTGCTCCAGCTCTCCAGCTCGCTTACCGAATCGGACCGTTATCTGCGATTTGCGGTCTCGCGAGCGTTACGAAACTGTGCCACCGCCGATCAGTTGACGGCGGCCCAAGACGCTTCGACCTTGGTCGGCCGACTGAACTTGGTCGTCGCCCTTCGTGGCAATGAATCGCCGCGTTCACTTGAGCCGTTTCTCGGCGACGCCAGCGAACAAGTGGCGACCGAAGCGGCTCGTGCGCTGCATGACGATTTTTCGAGTGACGAGCAATTGCAGGTGCTGGCCGCCGCGCTGCCCGCGGCCCAACACGACGGGGAATCGTTCATTCGCCGACTGCTCAATGCGAACTATCGCCTAGGAGGCCGCGAGCATTTTGAGTCCGTCGCCCATTACGCAAGCCAAGAAACCAACAGCGTTCCGCTGCGAATCGAAGCGATCAAGATGCTGGGTTCGTGGATGAAACCTGATCTGTTGGACCGGGTCGATGGGCGACGACGCTATGCGACACTGCCGCGGGAAACGGACGCCGCGCGCTTGGGCAGCGTGCTGTCGAAATTGGCGAGCGAGGACAATCCAAAACTGCAATCCGCAGCGATTGACGCTGCCGCCCGAACCCGTACCCCATTGTCGGCCGATTCGCTCAGTGAAATCGTCCGCACCACAAACCAAGATGTCGATCTTCGGATCGCTGCACTGAAAACGCTGGACAAACAAAATCCCGAGGTACTGAAAAAGGTGCTCCCCGCAGCCATGCAGGATTCTGAAACGAATCTGCAACTGACCGCAATCAACTTCTATGCAAAATACAATGCCGATCAAGCCGACGCTTTCTTGACACGTCTAATTTCGGACAGCAAGAAATTGGCGATCAAACAGTATGCGATCTCGGCATTGAGTAAACAGCAGGGTGAAGCATCGCGGAACAAATTGATTTCGATGTTGGACCAAGTCACCAGCGGCACTTTGCCGAGCGAGATCATCCTGGATGTTTTAGAAACGGCCGAGAATCGCGGGAAGAAATCCCCCGCGATTCAAGCGGCGCTGAACAAAGCCACTGCGGCGCTAGACCAACGGTGGGCGACCACGCCTGAAAAGACGCGTCCGTTTTTGGTCAGCCGCGACGGGGGCGACGCCGACAAAGGCAAAGTCCTCTTCAATACACATCTGGGTGCCCAGTGCATTCGCTGTCACAAGGTTGGCAAAGAGGGAAGCGATGTTGGACCTAACTTACTTGGGATCGCGGCCAGCAAAGACCGTGACTATCTGCTGCAAAGCGTCATTGCGCCCAGCAAGGACATCGACAAGAAGTACCAAACTCAATCGTTCCTGATGGATTCGGGACAAATTGTGATGGGGTTAGTTAAATCCGAAAGCGAAGATGAAACGGTCATTTCCGACAGCCAGGGCAAAGAGATCCGGTTGAGCAACGACGAAATCGAAGATGTATCCAAGAACGAGGTTTCGATTATGCCCGACATGACCGATGTCTTGACACGCAAAGAGGTGCGGGACGTGGTAGCCTATCTGTCGACCCTGAAATCCAAATAGCGAATGGGCTCAAGAATCTACTTTGGTAGGGGCACGGCGCGAGCCGTCCGGTTGCAGCGAGAGCAACGTTCAAATTCGACCAGGCGGCTCGCGCGGCGCCGCTAAAAAACACCATCCGTGTGTTTTGCCTTGTCCCATGACGGGATGTTGGTCCGTGCCCAACAGAACGGGGCGGAGCCGCAAACCATAACGCCAGCGAAACAACAGGCGAGGCCAAGCGACGCTTAGCCCTAAGTACCATTTATCGATTCTGAAAACGGCGGAGCGACTTAGTCGCTCCGCCGTTTGTGGTAGTGCTACCAAAAGTTTTGGTGAATTTCGCTACGACCAGACGCGGGGGCTGCGGAAACGCAGACGGTTGGCTTCGTCGTCATCGACAAATTCTTCGGTTTCGGGATTGATGGTGAGTTTGCGTTTCAGGATCCATGCTAACGCGGCCGCGTGACAGGCGACATGCGATCGACGCATCACGGTTGGATTGCATACCGTTTGCTGACGACTTTTAACGCAATCAAAAAAGTTGCGAGCGTGAGCGGAAACGTCGAGTCCGCGGACGCGTTTGCTTTGAGCCAGTTCTTGATTCAGGCTCGCCGAACTTGCCACGATCTCGCCTTCGTCACCCGTTTCGAGCGAACCTTCGCTGCCGACAAACCGAACGGGACAAGTACCAAGCCGGGTGATCCAGCGTGGTCCACGATTGCCGAACGGATCGGCGAGAAAGTCGATGACCAACTTGACGCCATTGGCATAGGTGCAGGTGATATTTTCGTCGGTCGGTTCGTAATCCACCGGCATCGTGTCATCGGCTTGGTTTGCCCATTGACACAGATCGACGGTGTGGGCGCCCCAATCCAACAATCTCGCTCCGCTGTCGAAGTCGTATTCACCCCGCCAACCACCGCTGACGTATTTCGGGTTGTAAGGACGCCACGGAGCGGGGCCGAGCCACATGTTCCAATCGCAGACCTCTTTGCTTGGTGTTGGCTCACCGGGCAACCATTCGTTTCGCAGTGTCGGAATGTAGACCGATGCATGAAGCGATTCGATATTTCCAAGTCGACCGGTTTGTGCGAGCTCGACCGCCGTGCGGAAATTGGGGACGCTTCGTCGCTGGGTTCCCGCCTGAAAAATTCGTTCGGTTTTCTCGAACGTCTTCGAAATGTCTTGGCAATCTCCGATCGTGATTCCGCATGGCTTTTCGCTATACACATCTTTGCCTGCTTCGGCAGCCAAGATCGAAGCGGCGGCGTGCCAACGATCGCCCGTCGCGATGATCACCGCATCGATATCGGTGCGGGCCAGCAATTCACGAAAATCACCATACAGTTGACAGTCGCGATTGCCGTAGTGTTCATCGACAAGTTTTTTGCCCGCATCTCGGCGTGATCGCTGAACGTCGGCGATGGCAACACACTGCACATCCGCGAGCTGCAGAATCGACTTCATATCGTAGGTGCATCGTGGGCCCATCCCGATCACGCCGAGGGTGATTTTTTCGGAAGGTGCGACATGCTCAGCGGCGCCGAGCGTTCGTGATGAGATGAAGTAGGGGGCAGCAATCGCTGCGGCGGAGGCCGAAGTGGCAAGAAAGTCACGTCGGTTCGTGCGATTTGGCTTTTGCATTGGCAGGGGATCCTTGGTGAGGGGGGAGTGCGAGGTGAGACAATGACTCTCGATAACGAGTGTCGTCGTGCTCCCATGATACTCCATCCTCATCAGCTCGTAGGCTGCAGCGCAGCGGAGTTCCGGCCCGTCAGATTTACCCTCCCGTGTGCGGGAGGGGCGGCTGCGGTAGCGGCCGGGGAGGGTTGGTTGCGCGGAGCTTACACGCTCGGTCCCTAACACAACGAGGCCCCACCCAGAGCTTGCGGCCAAGTCGATTGTCGCCCAGCTTTCCAAGCTGGAAGCGTTGCGGTGACCGTTCGATAGGCACAGAACGTGGTTGCTCGCGGTTCGACGATCAAGCGTGACGCGCGCTAACGGCTTGGAAAGCCGTGCGACAATGGTGGATTTACCCTCCCGTGTGCGAGAGGGTCGGCTGCGGTAGCGGCCGGGGAGGGTTGGTTGCGCTGAGCTTGCACGCTCGGTCCCTAACACAACGAGGCCCCACCCAGAGCTTGCGGCCAAGTCGATTGTCGCCCAGCTTTCCAAGCTGGAAGCGTTGCGGTGACCGTTCGATAGGCACAGAACGTGGTTGCTCGCGGTTCGACGATCAAGCGTGAAACGCGCTAACGGCTTGGAAAGCCGTGCGACAATAGCGGATTTACCCTCCCGTGTGCGGGAGGGTCGGCCGCGATAGCGGCCGGGGACGGTTGGTTGCGCGGAGCTTGCACGCTCGGTCCCTAACACAACGAGGCCCCACCCAGAGCTTGCGGCCAAGTCGATTGTCGCCCAGCTTTCCAAGCTGGAAGCGTTACGGTGACCGTTCGATAGGCACAGAACGTGGTTGCTCGCGGTTCGACGATCAAGCGTGAAGCGCGCTAACGGCTTGGAAAGCCGTGCGACAATAGCGGATTTACCCTCCCGTGTGCGGGAGGGTCGGCCGCGATAGCGGCCGGGGACGGTTGGTTGCGCGGAGCTTGCACGCTCGATCCCTAACACAACGAGGCCCCACCCAGAGCTTGCGGCCAAGTCGATTGTCGCCCAGCTTTCCAAGCTGGAAGCGTTGCGGTGACCGTTCGATAGGCACAGAACGTGGTTGCTCGCGGTTCGACGATCAAGCGTGACGCGCGCTAACGGCTTGGAAAGCCGTGCGACAATCGGTTGCCGGCACTTAGACTTTGGTTTTGAGCTGCTCTTTGGCCGACTGCAAGAACTGCAGGGCATCGATCGGCGTCATCGCGTTGACATCCAATTTTTGAATGTCGTCCAAGAGTGGATGATCGGCGAAACCAAACAACGTCAATTGGAAATTCCCGTTGCTGTCGGCTTGGGCGGGGCCTCCTAACTTCGGGCGATCCAACGCATCGCGATGCTCGTGTTCCAGTTGCGCCAACACGTCCTTGGCACGTTCATTGACGGCCTTGGGGATGCCGGCCAATCGAGCAACATGGATTCCGTAACTCTTGTCCGCGCCTCCGCTGACGATGCGGTGCAAGAACACCACTTCATCATTCCACTCTTTGACCGCGACGTTCAAATTGGCAACGCGAGGCAGCGTTTCTTCGAGCTGAGTCAATTCGTGGTAGTGGGTGGCAAACAATGTGCGACATCCCACTTGCTCGTGCAAATGTTCGGTGATCGCCCATGCCAATGACAACCCATCATACGTGCTCGTTCCACGGCCGATTTCGTCCAAGATCACAAGGCTGCGGGATGTCGCGGTGTTCAAAATCCGGGCGGTTTCGACCATTTCGACCATGAACGTACTTTGCCCACGGCTCAATTCGTCGCTCGCTCCGACACGTGCAAAGATGCGATCGGCGATTCCCACCAAAGCGTAATCGGCTGGCACAAAGGAACCGGCTTGTGCCATCAGTGTGATGAGTGCGACTTGGCGAATGTAGGTGCTCTTTCCCGCCATGTTCGGGCCAGTGATCAACAAGATCATTCCAGCCTCAGGGGAATGCACGCAATCATTGGGGACAAACTCACCCTGCGGCAACGTCACGTCGAGCACCGGGTGGCGTCCTGCGTCGATCCGCAGCACCGAGTCTTCGGTCAATTCCGGGCGCACCCATTTACGCTGTGCCGCGATTTCGGCGAGCGCGGCCAACACGTCGAGTTCGGCCATCGCCACGGCCACTTCTTGCAAAATATTCAGATGACGATGCGTTTCATGCCGCAAGTTTTGGAACAGCAGCTGTTCACGTGAAGCGGCTTTGTCATCCGCGGCGAGAACCTTTTCTTCGTATTCCTTTAGCTCCGGCGTGATGTATCGCTCACAGTTTTTTAGTGTTTGTTTGCGAATGTACTCGGTCGGTATCTTATCTTTATTGGCGTTGGTCACCTCTAGAAAATAACCGAAGACGCGGTTGTAACCGACCTTCAGATTGGTGATCCCAGTCGTTTCCATCTGTTTCTGCTGATAGGCGGCAATCCATTCCTTGCCGCCTGCCGCCATTTTGCGTAACCCGTCAAGCTCTTCGTCAAACCCGACGCGAATAAAATTCCCATCGGCTGCATTCAGCGGACATTCATCGGCCAATGCATTTTCAAGCTGTGAACGCAATTCGGGACAGAGGTGCAAATGAGCTTCGACGAACCCCAAACGCTCTGCCTTGCGATCGGTCAACTTGGCTTTTAATTCAGGCAGATTTTCGAGCGTTCGAGAAACCTGTTGCAGGTCCCGCGGGCCGGTGCGTCCGGTGGCGATGCGAGCCAGCAGCCGAGTCAAGTCAAACGTTCGTTTGAGTGTCGCGCGGACATCCCCTCGCAGACGCGAATCGTTGACGAGTTCCGCAACCGCGTCGAGTCGGGCTTCGATGGAATCGCGATGAACCAGGGGGGCTGCTATCCAATCGGCCAACAGCCGCGCGCCCATCGGAGTGCACGTGCGATCGATCACGCCCAGCAGCGAGCCTTCGCGTGATCCGGTTCGCATCGTTCGAGTGACTTCGAGACTTCGCCGAGTCGACGCATCGATTTGTAAGACTGGCGAGCGATGGTGGGCGCTGATTTGGCGAAAATGATCGAGTCCGCCTTGCTGCGTTTCTTGTAAGTACGCCAACACCGCTCCGGCAGCCCGAATGGCAGGGCCGTCGGTGTCACCGAACCCGAAGCCTTCGAGATTGTGAACTTCAAATTGTTTGCACAATGCATCGCGTGATGCATCCTCGGCAAACGACCATGCCGGCCGCGAGGTCCACGACCAAGGGGCGGTGGTGTCGGGACTGAAGCGGGCATCGTCTTCGCGATACAGAACTTCCGCAGGCCCGATGCGAGCCAGTTCGTCTTCGATTCGCGAGACCGGAAAGACGCCCGATTCGAAGCGACCGCTGGAAAGTTCGGCCCAGGCGATCCCGGCTTGCGGTTCGGGTGGATCTCCATTGGATTTTTTTCCCGACGACTTGACCGGGACCAGATAAACCGCAGCCAGAAAGTTGGCTTCGCGAGGGTCGAGCAAGCCATCGTCGGTCAGCGTCCCGGCACTTACCACCCGAGTGATCTCGCGTCGCACGAGTCCCTTGGCCTGCTTGGGATCTTCGACCTGTTCACATACCGCGGCTCGATAGCCTGCCCGAATCAGCTTATTGAGATACGAATCGAGCTGATGATGCGGAAAACCCGCCATCGCGGTTGGGTTATCGCTGTCTCGATCGCGGCTGGTCAGAGTCAATCCCAGCAACTGGGCCGCTGTTTTTGCATCATCGAGGAACAACTCGTAAAAGTCGCCCATGCGAAAGAACAAAAGCGCATCGCCACAAGCGGCTTTTGCTTCATGATACTGTTTCATCATTGGTGTCATGACGCAAATCCTAACTCGCACGACGATGCGAGAAAAGTCATCCCGAGGCTAAATTCGAGGAATGAAACCTCGGGTGATCCTGCCGATTCCGCGTAAGCCAACGATGCGGGTTAGTGAAACCATGCGGCCCCGCCAACGTACACGATTGGCTACCTCTGCGAATTCAGCGGCTACATCTGCGAGTAGGGCTTGGCCACCAACACGTACTTGTCGATGTGCGAGACGGTGCCTTGATACTTTTCAACCTTGCTTAGCACGGCCCAGTCCTTGTGAGCGCGAAACGCATCCCACGCCTTGCCCCGAGCTTCTTCGCTTGGATAGACCGTCAAGTAAGTCAAGCTGGGGGTGTTGGGGCCAACGACACATTGGCCGATAAACAAGGGCTGGATCCCACTGTCGAGAAAAATCGGCACTTCGCCGGAATTGAACATTTCGACCTTCAGATCGCCGAGCCGCTCATTGGGGCTCTCGTACAATCGCAGTTCGTACACCCGATCGTCGTTAGACAGCGTACCCTCGGGAACTTTGGCGTTAGGCATACAATCCATCGCCGAAAGCAGCTCTGACGTAATCCGCTGGTACGGCGCGTTCTTGGGTTCGCGATCCAGGTAGCTCTTCGCATCGGCAAGATATTGCTGGTCCTTCGCCAACGCGGTGCGAGTCGCGAGAATTTGATCGGCGTTAGCATAAGGAATCACGACCACGATTCGCTCGCTGCCCGTTTCGTCGTTTTCCGAATTGGTGAAAACGCCCACCGGTTTGATGCCATGTCGATTCAGTGCCGGGATCAACGCGTCCTGCAAATAAGCGTCAATCGCTTTGGCATCCCCTTTTTCGCCAAGCAGATACGAGCGAACTTCGTAGAGTTCGCGATCCGGCTGGGCGGCTTGAGCGGTCGATGTGAGCAACGTCATAGCAGCAAGCATCACAAAGGAGTTCAAAATCATGTTTTTCATCAATCATCCTGGTGGGGTGTTGAGGGGGAATTGGAATTCCGGTCCGAGGTGGATTCGGCTCAGGGGGCACGCGACGATTTCTGCGAGCTACGTCGAAAGGGACTGCCCGATTTCATCATCGCGTTGGCCCGTCATCATAATCGCGTCGGAATGGCGAGATCTACGGGCAAGCGAGTTGAATCGGGGTTTCTTTCGTCTCGCCGACTTCTTTTCGAAATTTTCGCAAATTCTTGCACGGATCTCTGTGTGCTAGGTCACTAACTAATACAGAGGATTTGATTTCACACTGTCCCCAACCGAACTTTCCCCCCACCCCCTCAGGGACTGCTGATTTAGTACGACATCACCAAGTTAGCCGTTTGGACGCTAGCCCCGGTTAGATGTTGACGGAACCGTGGCTAGCGGGCTGTTGACTTTGTGAGCCGTGACGCGTGAGCGGCCGGGTTCCACGCATTACCCGGTGCCTTACGGCCCACGGCTCACCACTGCGATTTGCATTTCGATTAAATCAACAGCCCGCTAGCGCCAAAGCGGCTAGCTAAATCATCAGTCTTCCTCATCCGGGGATGGGCTTTGCAAAGTTCGGTACAACTCAATCACGACTACGATCATGCGACTAACTCTTCGCACCTTGCTGGCCTATCTCGACAACACCTTGGACCCTAATGACGCAGAATCGCTGCGGGTGAAAGTCGCCGAGAGCGGTTTTGCGGGGCAATTGGTCCAGCGGATTCGTACTAATCTGGCGAAAACCAATCTCTCGGCGCCCGCGCCCGATGCGGTGGGCCCGGTCGAAGAAGCCAACGTGATTAGCGAATACCTCGACAGCACGTTGTCGGCCGAACAGATCTCGGAAATCGAACGAGCGTGTTTGGAATCGGACCAACAGCTCGCCGAAGCGGCGGCATGTCATCAAATCCTGACCATGGTTTTGGGCAAGACGGCCGAGGTGTCTCCGGAACTGCGGCAGCGGATTTACTCGTTGCCTGATCGGGATATCGCGGATCTGGCCACGGCGGGCAGTTTTTCATCGGTAGCAATGCCCGATGCCGATCCAACTCAGATCAGTCCTCAGCCGGTTTCGGATATCGAGGTGCCGGCGGGAAGTGAGCAATCGGAACTCGATGCGTTGCATGAAGCGGCAACCCAGTCCAACACGGCACATCCCGGCGGTGTGGTTCAACCGGTCGGCCCCGGCGATTCGGGCGTATCGGATGCTCCGACACGGATCCGCCAATCGGATGCATTGGAAGTTCGTCGACGCGACGCGATGATGAATAGTGGTCGTCCGCGCTCGGCACTCGAGGCGGCGCAGATGTACGGTGGGTCGATACGGACAAGCCGGATTGCGCCGTGGTTGGTATCGTTGGCACTCGCTGCGGTGTTGTTGTTTGCACTGGTTCGCATCTTTGAACCGCTCGTAAACCGATCGACGGTGGCCGAGGCAGATTCGGGACCGACTTGGTCCGACGTCGAAACCGACGATTTTGGCTCGCCGATTGAACCGACTAAAGAGATCGAAGTGTCGGCCAGCGATGCGCCCGCGATGGTCCCGGTGGGGACTCCGGGTCGAGAGATGACTCCAGCAGCGGAGACAGGCGACAGCAGTCCAGCCGTTGAGAATCTTCCCACCCCTGCACCACTTCCCGCACCCACGGGGACCCCAGTTGCGGGAAGCCCAGACGCAGGAAGCCCAGACGCAGCAACCTCGGAAACAGCAACCTCGGATGCAGTGACTTCGGTCGCGCCAAGTCCAGAAAAGGATCCGATGGCTCCTCCGATACCAGCGGTCGATGGTACCGATTTGCCGCCGGGGGGAACCAGTGAAGCGATGCCATCACCGGCGAGTGAACCTAAATCAGAGAGTGAAAGTGCTGCGATTCCTGCACCTACCGGCAGCCCCGCTTCCCCCGCTCCCCGCAGCGACGTCGACACTCCGGCGGTAACCGAAGTGCCCGCGCCAGCCGGACCCGCAGGTGTCCCGACCGCGAGCGATCCCAAAGCCGAGATGACGGCGACCGGTGACGACGCGGGCGCTCCTCCGACAATCAAAGAAGTCACGGATCCCAAAGCGGCTGCGGACACGGCGAAGCTTCCCAGAGTTGCTGTGGCCAAAGTGACAAGCGATTCCGCACTCGTTTTTGCGATTGGCGATGATGGAACCCCGGTTCAAATCAGCAAGGATGCGGTAATTGGTACCGAGCAGACGGTCGTTTGTGCGCCAACCTATCGTGTTCGGCTAGACACGGTCGATGATATGGCGGTGACATTGGTCGGCCCATCGAAGGTTCGCTGGACCAGAGGCGGTGAAGAGAAACCGGTGTTGAATGTGGATTATGGTCGCATCATGCTCGAGGCTCTCAAGCCCGGTGCATCAATCGATGTGATCATCGACAACAAGTCACTGACGTTAGATTTTCCCGACATCGAATCGCTTGTTGCCATGACGATGGCCCATTTCCGCGCTCCCGGTTTTGATCCGCTGAAGAAAGAAAACCACATCAATACGGTTGGCGTGTTTGTCGCTCAAGGCAAAATCGGGCTGTCGGATAGCGAGAACCAGATTGATCTGGCAACAGGTCAACGCTGGGTGCGACGCGGTGCGGAACCGGGCGCTGCGTCCGAATCGAAGACACCACTCGCGTGGATCACCCCACCGGATCCGAACGATCAATCGCTCGAGTCGTCGGCGCGTGAAGCACTGTTGGGCTTGATGATCCCCGATCAACCGGTCGAGATCTCACTTCGCGAAGCCACCATGTTCCGCCGTAGCGAAGCGGGGGCGCTAGCGGCGCGGACTTTGTTGTCTCTGGGACGGCCCGACGTATTTTTCGGAGGCGACGGGATGCTCAGCCAAGCGGACCAACGTTCGTACTGGAGTGATCATTACACCGCCCTGCTAAATGCGGTTGACCGCGATGTCGAAACAGCAGAAAGGGTCAAAGACGCGATCGAGCGGATGGATCAAGGCAACGCCAGAACTTTGTTTCAGTTGCTTGTTGGCTTCTCGCAAAAACAACTTCAAGAGGGGGGCGACGAAATGCTTGTCCGCAGTCTCGATTCACCATCGATGTCGGTCCGAGCACTCGCTTTGGAAAATTTGCGTAAGATCACCGGCGTGACACTCAGTTTCCGCCCTGAACAAGAAAATGCAGCTCGACGTGGTCAGGCGATCAAGAAATGGGAAGCTCGCCAACGCAAAGAAGACATTCGCTGGGCAACCCCATAGACGCGGCGAAGCTGCGAGTCATCGCGAATGGTGTGGGGCAAGCTCTCGACGCCATTCGCGTTTTGATCGCGGAGTGTCAACGAGATTATCGGAGCGAGTCGGTGGCGACGGAGCCGGCCAGAACGTGGGATGCTACGACGTCGACGATCCGGGTTTTCGACTCCGGCTCGCTTTGCCGCACCTCAAATGCGACGATGTTTCCGTCATAGCCTGAATCACGGCATGCGGCACAGCCACTCGGACACGATACCATCGTGTCGATGTCCACTCCGAATTGCTCCGCTTCCTCGGGATGAATCGGACGCGAAAGGCAACATTTGCGACACAACCGATTTAGTTTTTGATGCGAAACGATGGCGGACAAAACCTTGTCCAATTCGCCCTCTTCCAAACCGAGCTGTTTCAATCGGACCGGCGTCATCGACGGATCTGCACTTTCGATCGTTGCGATCACCAAACGTCCCATCGCTGCTTCGTGCATGGCAGCGCGAGCGACGTCACGGTTGTCTAGCTTGTCGATCGCAATCACATCGGGCGATTGTCTGGCCAGCGATTCCATTGCAGCCACTTTGTCCATTTCCGCGTGCTTGCAGAGCGAAAGTTGATTGATCCCTTCGCAGGGCATCGACATTGAATCTTCTAATGCGCAAATCAGCAGACTCGGATCATTCAATTCAGCCAACATCGAGTACAGTGTCGTTGTTTTGCCGCTTTGACGTGGGCCCGCCAAGACAATCAAGCCACTTCGTTTACGAAGCACGCTTTGAACGACTTCGAGCTGCGCTCGCTGAAACCCGAGCTGATCGATGCTCACGGGGATTGACTGGGAAATCGTGCGAGTCAAATTTAGCATCGTGCCCGAAGTCGCTGGACAAAACGAGGCAAAGATCGAGACGCGTTTTGCTCCCAAACGAACGCGAAATTCACCGGATGCCGATGTCGACTGCAGACTCGCTCGGTCGCTATCACGCAAATGCATACGCGATGCAACTTGGGCTAGAATCTCGTTCCCCTCGACTCGGCTGAGTCCCTGCAGCACATACATCCCCTTGGGACCACGCGCTCGCACTCGAAACGCGTGCTGATGAGGCTCGATGACAATCTGCGTGACCACTTCTTGAACCAGCGGACGCAAAATGTGAGGCAATGGATTTTTTGTCGCAATCGCCTTTCCCGAATCCTCGGGCGATACTGGCAATGGCAACGCGGGCGGTTGTGACGCGGTTTGGCTCGCCGACATCATCGTCGACTTTTTGGGAACCACCAATGCCGTCAATTCGTCGCCGTACAGCGTTTTAATCAAGCGATCCATCACGGTCGCAGTGGCGAATAGCGGCTGCATTTGGCGGCCGGTCAAACGCCGGATTTCGTCAGCCAGCAGCAAGCTGTCAGGTTCGATCACCGCAACTTCGACGATCTTCCCATCGTCGCTCAGCGGGGCTACCTGATTACGAAAACACCATTGGCTTGGCAGTCTTTCGGCAATGCCGGGATCGATCGGCAGCGGCGCATCTTCGGGAGGATCAAAGAATGGAAGTGCGTAGTATTTCGCATACTGCTGGGCCAGTTCGGTAGTGACGTCGCGGCGCTGGACTTCCACATCGTAGGCGAGCCCTGAAAAATCAGCGAGTTCCATGGGACCGTCCATCAACAATTCGACGGGACCCACAACATTAATCGGTGCAGACATCGGTGCAGACATGGAAAATGTTCAACCAGCAAGGAAAGTAGCGAAGGGTTTAACGCAAAATGGCAAGCGTCGACACGCGATTGATTCGTACGTGCCCCGGATCGTAAGGTAGGATCGACGCCTCGACCGACGATTGACTGGCGTCGAACCCGGCACCATTAAAGGTGATCGCATAAGGGCCAAACAGCGGCGCCGCGCCAGCGCGATGTAACTGCAATTCCCATCCGGGAAACACTCCATCGTGTCTCGATATCTTGATCTCGCCCACCGCAAAATAGGCGGGCGAAGGAATCGACAAGTCGAGATCTGCAAGCCGGTTCGCGTATTTGCCCGTTCGCACAAAATGAAGGTGCTGCGAAAATTGAATATCCTCGAGATAATCAAACGCATTGGCGACTCGCGATTGCTCGACCGCACGCGAATGGACCGCAAATCCAACGGCGAAAAACACCACGGTGACCACCAGAAGCAGGATCACATGGATCATCGCTAGACCTCGACGAGGTCGCGATCGGCACAGGCCAGCTCGATTCGAATCAGTATTCATCAACCAACATCAGCAGAGTAAGAGACGCTGATGAAGGGATAGCTTAGAACCCAAGCGGTGTCGCCTACGATTCGCCGAATCGCCCCGCTGGAGTTCAATAATTAGCGAAACGTGACGGCTTGTACGAACCACACGGATTGGGGGTGCTGTTCGTATTATGCGGGAGATTCTAGCCGCGACAGGATTCCCGTGTGTCATCCAGGGGGTGGGCTGGGATGAAATTTTGTCACGCTACAAGGCGTTCCGGTGGTGTTCGCAGAGCTCGACCACCGGTTCATTGCCGAAACGCCCTGAAACGCCCTGAAACGTTCTGAAACGTTCTGGAACGTCGCCTGCCCCTAGCTTCCGGAGAACATGTATTCGCCTTCCTGGAAATCAACTCGCACGGTCGTCCCTTCAGGATACGAGCTTTTCAGCAGTGCACTGGCCAAGCGATTCTGAACCTCGTTCTGAATCACTCGCTTCAGCGGTCGTGCTCCGTACACCGGATCGTAACCCGTCGATGCGATTTCATCGATAGCGGCCTCGGACACATCCAATCGCAAACCATTTTGTTCTAGTCGGCTGCCAAGAGAGGCGAGTTGCAACTTGACAATCTGGCGAATCTCTTTGCGATTGAGTGGTTTGAAGATGACAATATCATCGATCCGATTCAAAAACTCTGGCAAAAAACGTGCTCGCAACGATTCTTGAACCGCTTCGTGCATCTCTTGCTCATCGCCCCCTTGTTCGGTGACCTGTTGAATCACTTGGCTGCCCGCATTGCTGGTCATCACGATGACCGAATTCGAGAAGTCGACGGTACGTCCATGACCATCGGTCAACCGGCCATCGTCAAGGACTTGTAACAGGATGTTAAAGACATCGGGATGCGCTTTTTCCATTTCGTCAAGCAGGATTACGCCATAGGGGCGTCGCCGAACTGCTTCGGTCAACTTGCCCCCTTCTTCGTAACCCACGTATCCCGGAGGGGCACCGATCAAACGAGCGACGCTGTGCCGTTCCATAAACTCGCTCATGTCGATCCGCACCATCGCTTGCTCGTCATCAAACATCACTTCGGCGAGCGCTTTACATAACTCAGTTTTGCCGACTCCGGTGGGGCCGAGGAACAGGAACGAACCAATCGGACGATTCGGATCTTGCAGTCCACTACGACTACGCCGTACGGCGTCGGAAACCGACTGGACCGCTTCGTCTTGACCGATCACACGTTGATGGAGCCGTTCTTCCATGACCAACAATTTCGCCCGCTCGGTTTCGAGCATTCGGCTCAGCGGGACTCCGGTCCATGCACTGACGACTTCGGCGATCTCTTCTTCGGTCACGTCATGACGCAGTAACCGCCGTCGATCCTCGTGGCTCTCGGCATCCTCTTTGGGGGCTGCGTCGCGCTGTTCGGCGTCATCAAGTTTGGCTTGTAATTCGGTCAAACGAGCGCGGACTTCGAGCATCTCGCGATAGACGTCTTCGGGGCTTTCGCCACGCAGTTGTTTTTGTTTGGCTTCGGAATCGAGTGTTGTAAATCGGTGCTCGAGCCGCTCGACTTCCTGACGCACCGATTGGACATCGTCGAGTCCCATCTTTTCCGCATCCCACTGCTCACGAAGACTCGCGAGTTCATGGTTCAGCGACTCCATCTCGCCTTCAACTTCCTCGCGTTTTTCCACCGCCGACTCTTCGGTTTCATCGACAAGTTGCCGATGGGCAAGTTCGAGTTGACGTAAGCGACGCTGAATTCGATCGATCGGCTCGGGCACACTTTCCTTTTCCATGGCCAATCGGCTGGCCGCTTCGTCGACCAAGTCAATTGCTTTGTCCGGCAAGAAACGGTCGGCGATGTAACGGTTCGAAAGGTTCGCAGCGGCCACCAACGCGCTGTCGGTGATGCGGACACCGTGATGCGATTCGTAGCGAGATTTCAGACCTCGCAAAATCGCGATCGTATCGTCGACCGTGGGTTCGCCTACGTAGACCGGTTGGAAACGACGCTCGAGTGCCGCATCCTTTTCGATGTTCTGACGATACTCGTCCAGCGTTGTCGCTCCGATACAACGAAGCACTCCACGTGCGAGTTCCGGCTTTAGCAGGTTCGCCGCGTCGGGCGACCCTTCGGCTTTCCCGGCACCGACGACAAGATGCAATTCGTCGATAAACAGGATCACCTGTCCGTTAGCATCTTTGACCTCGCGGAGCACCGCTTTGAGTCGTTCTTCGAAATCGCCTCGGAATTTGGCTCCGGCGACAAGTGCTCCCATGTCGAGCGAAATGACTCGCTTGTCTTTCAAACTTTGCGGAACGTCGCCCTCGAAAATACGCAGCGCCAAACCTTCGGCAATCGCCGTTTTGCCGACTCCGGGTTGACCAATCAGAACAGGATTGTTTTTCGTACGCCGCGACAAAACTTGAATCACACGCCGAATTTCGTTGTCACGGCCGATCACCGGATCGAGCGTCCCCTTGGCCGCCAATTGCGTCAGATCGATCCCGTACTTTTCCAGGGCTTGGTAAGTGTCTTCGGCGTTTTGATCGGTGACGCGCGCCGAGCCACGCACTTCGCTCATTGCCTTGAGCACATCCGCGTCCTTGACTCCCATCAACTTCAACAAGTTGCTGGCTTTGCTTTCGACCTTGGAAATCCCCAGCAAGAGATGTTCGGTGCTGACGTATTCGTCTTTTAGTTTTGCAGCGACATCGGCTGCGGCGTCAAAGGTGCGTTGCAGTGTTGGCGCGATCCCCGGTTGGCGACCGCCGGAAACCGATGGCACTTTCGCCAACTCGCTCGCGACCAGCTCTTTCAGTTTGCCAGCGTCGGCATTCATTTTCTTCAGCATCGGTCGCGTGATGCCATCGGTCTCGTCGAGCATTGCTGCCAGCAGATGCAACGGCAAGATCTCAGGGTTTCCCGACGACGCGGCCTGGGATTGGGCTTCCGCAACAAGCGATTGGGCCTTGGTGGTGAGCTTATCAAATCGAAACGCCATGACAGAAAACTCCTTTACTGAAAAAGCAGCACCACATCTCGACCTAGCGTGGATCGCAGGTTGTGGTCGGGGGACGGATCCCAACACGCATCCCCCCAAAGAATGAAAGCGTGCTAAGCAACGAGCGGTTCAAACGAGCGGTTTATCACTGCCGTAGCCGATCTCGTCGGGCGTAGAGTCCCATTGTGTTTTTAGACGTTGTGATACGCTGCAACCGGAGGACTCGCGCCGCGAGCGCTGATGATGTAGATGGCTGCGGCTCACGGAGATCGGATCGGAGTCCGATCGATAATTTGGCCAGCTTAGCGGGTGAGGCCGGGATCGGCGTCACCCGCTAATGTCTCGGATCATTCGCTGAGTCAAACTCAGCGACATCAATTAGTCTTTGACTTCGAAATCGGCGTCGATCGCGTCGTCATCTTCGCTTGACGCAGCCGCTGCACCGGATGCTGCAGCAGCGCCAGCGTCACCGGCCGCGGGTCCCGCAGCTTCGGTTTTTTCATACAGCACCTTACTGAACGCTTGCGAAGCGGCATCCAACTCTTCGGTAGCCTGCTTGATCGCAGCCGTATCCGAACCTTCGGCAGCCGTCTTGACCTTTTCGATCGCCTTGTTCATCGGTTCAGTGTCCGAATCACTCAGCTTGTCCTTGTTCTCGGTCATCAGTTTTTCAAGCTGATAGACCTGTTGGTGAGCCTTGTTCTTCGCTTCGACCAATTCGAATTGACGCTTGTCCTCTTCGGCGTTGGTTTCGGCATCCTTCCGCATTTGCTCGATCTCGTCTTCGCCGAGAGCGCCTGCTTCTTTGATTTGTACCGAAGCCTCTTTGCCTGTTTTCAGTTCCTTGGCGGAAACCGCAAGGATACCGTTCTGGTCAATGTCAAATTTGACTTCGATCTGAGGAACCCCACGTGGTTGTGGTGGAATACCTTCAAGATTGAACTCGCCGAGCAAACGGTTGCTTGCAGCCATCTTGCGTTCCCCTTGGAACACGCGGACGGTGACTGCGGTTTGGTTGTCTGCCGCGGTGCTGAAGACGTTCTTCTTTTCCACAGGGATCGTGGTGTTACGCTCGACAAGCGCGGTCATCACGCCACCTTCGGTTTCGATACCCAGCGTCAATGGGTTCACATCCAACAGCAACACGTCGGTACGTTCGCCCGCCAAAACGCTACCTTGGATCGCGGCACCCACGGCAACCACTTCATCAGGGTTAACGCCTTGATGAGGCTCTTTGCCAAAGATCTCTTTGACGATTTGACGAACCTTAGGCACACGGGTGCTACCGCCGACCAAAACGATTTCGTCGATGTCGCTCGGTTTCATGCCAGCGTCTTCAAGCGCCTGCAATACAGGCTTCTTGCATTGCTCGACCAAGGGATCGATCAACTCTTCGAACTTGCTACGAGTGATCTTCATCGTCAAGTGCTTGGGACCTGACTGATCCATCGTGATAAAGGGCAAATTGATATCGGTTTCAGGCAGCGAGCTGAGCTCTTTCTTGGCCTTTTCACATGCCTCTTGCAACCGTTGCAATGCCATCGGATCGTTACGCAAATCGATTGCGTTGTCCTTCTTGAACTGCTCGGCAACGTAGTTGATCAAGGTTTCGTCAAAGTCGTCACCACCGAGATGGGTGTTACCCGAGGTGCTGATCACTTGGAAGACGCGGCTCTCTTGGTCTTCATCACCACTGTCGGCGACTTCCAAAACCGAAACGTCAAACGTACCGCCCCCGAGGTCAAAGACGATGATCTTTTCGTCTTTCTTTTTGTCCAAACCGTAAGCCAACGCAGCGGCAGTCGGCTCGTTGATAATTCGCGCGACTTCCAAACCCGCGATCTGGCCCGCGTCTTTGGTGGCTTGACGTTGAGCATCGTTAAAGTAGGCCGGAACGGTGATTACCGCCTTGTTGACCTTGTGGCCCAAATAGGACTCTGCCGATTCTTTCAACTTACGAAGAACCTTGGCCGAGATTTCTTGTGGCGTGTATTCTTTATCGCCCACTTTGATTTTGACGTATTCCGATGCGGCACCGGTCACGCCATAAGGAACCATCTTCTCTTCGGATTCCACTTCGTTGTGACGGCGGCCCATGAAACGCTTGGCCGAGTACACAGTGCGTTTGGGGTTGGTGACCGCTTGGCGACGTGCGGGTTCGCCCACAATGGTGTCTTCTTTGTCCGTAAACGCGACAACACTGGGGGTCAAGCGGTTTCCTTCAGGGTTCGGAATCACCTTAGGTTCGCTACCTTCCATAACCGCGACCACACTGTTCGTGGTGCCGAGGTCGATCCCGATAATTTTTTCGCCTTGAGCCATTACTAAATTCTCCTGTCTCTCGATTCGTTCGGTTGTCGCGTTAAACGTTTAGGTTTAGGTGACAAGTTTCAATTGGATAGGTTGGGTCATTGCCCCACTGGACTGGTTGTCGATTCGTCAGCTTGAGGCGAGACGATCTGTAGATTGGCAAAGCCTGTGCCGAACTGGCGTCTGACGCCCCAGTTTTTTCCTGGCAGCCAAGAAAAGCCCGGTTTTTCTCGCGAAACTCGTTTTTCCCGTCGACGACATTGACTCCGACCGGGTAATTTCTGGCAGACGCGTCCCGAAGGACTTCATCGAGTTTTCAGGGCGGTGTCAAAATGACAGTATTCGATTTGCTGCCATGCGATTGCCCTGCTCCTCCCAAGAAACCTTTACACCCCATCTCTCACTCTCAATCCTCACTTTCCATGCCAAATTCGAACCAAGACAAGATCGATGCGATCGACCGCGACATCCTGACCCTGGTGGACCAGCGGGCTGCGTTGGTGATCGAGGATGCGAAATCGAGTGATCCCAGCGAGCAAGCGTCCAGCACCGGGCCGATGGCGTTGTCGAGTCGGCACATCGATCGCTTGATCGCTGCGCTCGGCAATGCGGCAGCTCCGGACGTCGCAAACACCACATCGGCTGAATCCAAGCGTGATATCCTACGCCACATCGCCAGCGTTTGCCTCGCCTCGGTCCGGCCGATTCGCGTCGCCTTTCTCGGCCCCGAATACAGCTACAGCCACCTCGCGTCGCTCAAATACTTTGGCCAAGGGGCCGACTTTGCCCCGCTGAACTCCATCCCGGCTGTTTTTGAATCCGTTTCGCGAGGCGACTTGGCGACGGGAGTCGTCCCGATTGAAAACAGTACCGATGGCGGGATCGTCGATACGCTTGGGATGTTTGTCCGATTGCAAATGCAGATTTGTGGCGAAGTCGTGCTGCCCATCCATCACAATCTGTTGTCCGCCTCGCCGCGAGAAGCAATCACCGAGATACACAGTAAGCCGCAAGCGCTGTCGCAATGCCGCGGCTACCTAGCGACCCACTTTCCAGGTGCGCGTTTGGTGGAAACGACCAGCACCACGGCCGCAGCTAAATTGGCTTCGGAACAGCCCGGTGTCGCCGCCGTCGCCAGTCTCGAAGCGGGACGGCAATACGACTTGGAAGTGCTCGGGGCCAGCATCGAAGACAATCCTAACAACGTCACCCGCTTTGCCGTGCTGGGCAAAGACCGACCGCAACGGACCGGTGACGACAAAACATCGCTGCTGTTTCAAATCAATCATCAACCCGGCACGCTTGCCGACGTGATGACGATTTTCAAAACCAATCAATTGAACATGACATGGATCGAGTCGTTCCCCTGTCCTGAAACTCGCAACGAATACTTGTTCTTCGTCGAGTTGACCGGCCACCGCGACGACGAATCGGTTGCCGATGCGATCGCCACCCTTTCCAAACAAACCAAGCGACTCGACGTGCTAGGTTCGTACCCCAAAGCACAACACGTCGAATAGACTTCCCCCAATGTGGGATAGACGTCCAGGCTGTCATCTGTCACCAGTCTTCCTCCATCCACCCTCATTCTCCTTCCCGTATCCTCCACCCTCTATCGATGAACCCATCCCGAGTGATCCAGGCGACCGGAATCGACGATCCCCGGATCGCCAAATATCGCGACTTGCGTCATCGTGAATTATCGAAGGACGGAAGCCATTTTGTTGTCGAGGGAAATTGGGTGGTTCGCCGTTTGATCGAAAGCGATTACAAAATCGAATCGATCTTGGTACAGCAGCACCGCAGCGACGAATACGCCGAAATCGTCCCCGCGAATGTGCCGATCTACACGCTGTCCGATGCCGATATCTCCCAATTGATCGGGTTCGAGTTTCATCGTGGCGTGTTGGCGTGTGGCGTTCGTCCGGAGATTCCTACGATCGACGACTTCATTGCACTGCCCACGATCCCGAAACTCAGCGTCGCGCTGCTGGGTGTTTCGGAGCCGGAGAACGTCGGCAGTATTTTTCGCAGTGCTGCCGCCTTGGGCATCGATCATATTTTTGTCGATCGAAAAACGATTGATCCTTTCCACCGACGGGTGATTCGGGTCAGCATGGCCGCGGTGTTCAAACATCGTCTGTTTCGCTTGGACGATCCACTGGCTGACTTGCAGCGTTTGACCACGGCCACCACCATTCGCACGATCGCCTCGACATTGCAATCACCTGCTACACGGGTGAAAGACGTTCGCGTCAATGACACACCCGCCCTGCTGATCGTCGGCAACGAAGCGAGCGGCGTTGAGTTGGCCATTCAAAACTTTGCATCTGACCGAGTCACCATCCCGATGCAGCTCGGAACCGACAGTCTGAACGTCGCCGTCGCCACCGCAATCCTGATGCACGCCTTGGCCGATCCCGACAACGCGTAAGCAGGCAGGACGCAATCCATCGGTGTCACTTCGCGTTTTCTCGCCCGCGAATCATGCGAACAAACGCAATTCAAACCGCTACAGCAAAGCGATTCACGCGGATTCGCTGGCAACCATTTCCCGACTCTCTCACGAATCTCAACCATCAGCACCCCTCATCCATCGCCTGCAGCGTAGAACGCAGAGATCGGTGGGTGGCACCAATTTACAGTGCCAATTTACAGTGCCGATTTTTAATTCTCTTATTTTTGTCACACTTGCTTGAATCGAAATGCGTGTTCCGGCAAACGGATGGTGGGATTTGCTTTCGCTAATGCTGCATACAGCTTGCCTCGGTTGTAGTTGTAGTTTTGTAAGATCTGTATCCGTTTGCCCGACTTCATCTGCATCGTGATCTTACTGAACCCGACATGCTTCTCGTAAGTCTGACTGATCTCAACAATTTCGCTGACCGGGACAGAGAACGAAGCATTCTTTGAAAGCGGATCGATAATTTCAAACTGGTCGGCGTCCACCGCTATCCTGAACGTTTTATTTTGAACCCAGAAGAGAACAGCAACAACGAGTAGACCGAGTTCAACCACCGGCAAGGCAATATTCATCCAGTAAAACAATTGCTCGGCCGCCTCGGTCGGCTGAATCAGCTTACGAGCTGCTACATACATAGCGAACAGTACACCCATATTGATGAGAAGCAGCATGGCGGTCCGCCGCTGTCTTCTTTCGTACAGATATAAATGGTTCATGATGGCATTTGGCGGTTGAATGATTGGGACGGGGCCTCACACGAAACGTTTTCTGGCGAGAAACTGACTCGATAGGTTTAGTCGCAGTAGTGATTTACACGCCGATTGATCCGATGATAGCAATCTGCCGGATCAACGGTTGGAAACACCGGCCCAACGTTCAGTGATCTTCGCAACTGCAATTTGCGACCAAACCTCGAATGATGCTGATTTCAATTCGGCGTCATCCAGCGTTTTTCTCGCACTCGTCCAGACTTCATCATTGACGATGTTGTCGGCGAATTCCTGCCCCGCCCAAGTTAAAGCCATGTTCGCCTTGCCGTAGCGATCTTTCCGGGGGCCCGTGTCGATGCCGCTCACCATGGCACTTTGGGTCAACAACTCGATATGATAGGCGAATACGCCGTCGTCGACATCGCCAATGAGTTGTTGGACTTCACAGGCCGATGGCCGCGCTTCATGCTTGCGAATCGCAAGCACAATCGCTCGAATCAAATCCATGTCGCGTATCATCTTCGTTGCTCGCTAGATGTTGGTTTTCGTACTTCACGCGAGCAGCGGAGCACATTCAGCAATTGCTGACAACATCAATCCTCTAGCGGAGTTCCAAAAAAAGCATCCGACGAAGCGGTCGATTCAAACTGCGTCGATGTTTTATCGGGCCGCTGAACATGCCGCATGTCCGCAACCGTTAGAACGATGAGTCTCCATAAAGCCGGCCAAAGGGCAGGCTTTTTAGACGACTCTGTCATCGAGCCCTTGACGCATGTCGCGGATCAACTGGGGACGATAGTGGAACCACCTTTCAAATTCATCCAGCCGCTCATGCCCTGTTGTCTCGTCAACATCGCAGAAGTATTCAATGTGACACTCGCGATGGTTAGCAAGCAACTTGGACAGGAACCCGCAGCCAGTACCGCGGTAGCGATGGCCATGTCGCTAAGCAACCGTTCGCAAATAACTTCGTCATTACAAGATGTTACCCGAATGACATGAACTTTGAATGTAGTGGACGAGGCTACGAGTCCCAGCGACTTAGTGGCACGGCGGGACTCGTAGCCTCGTCCACTACAGAGAAAATACTTCTCGCGTGATTTGTAACAAAACTGGAATCACGAGGTTATTTCCGAACAGTACCCAAGAAACCGTCGTCGAGTGAGTTGGGGCAGCGTTGAAGAACTCATGGTGGGATTTAGGAGGAGGAAGGGGAGCGGCTGTCGAACACGTTCAGCGGCCGAACTTGCCAGTTGTCATGTACGGAATGAGCGATTCAAATCGCCACTCGTTCTCAACGATCTCGGTTTCCGCAAACGACAGGCTGCAAACGACAAAACGCAAACGACGGATCGCAAATGTGTGGCTTTGCAAAAGTGATTTCCCCCGGCCGGTACTGGCGTCAGCCCCTCGTGGAGAACACGTCACGCGACATCAACCGATTGAGTCTGAAGCGACGCAAGTTGTCTGAGGGGCGTGGTACTTGCACCGCGACCGCAATTAAAACGGTATATTCTACGAAGGGCCCACCGTACTTCATTCCCGCATCCGCAGAGTCACTTATCGATGAACGCAACGGAAAAGTTTTACGATCGCATCAGCCACGCTTATGACTTAATCGCTGACGGAGGCGAGCATGTCGCTCGCGAGCGAGGCTTGGCACTGCTGGACATCGAACCGGGCGAATCCGTACTGGAGATCGGATTTGGCACTGGCCATTCACTGTTGACGATTGCTGAATCTGTGGGGCCAACCGGATTGGTAGCGGGAGTGGACATCTCTTCCGGCATGCATGACGTTGCCATGAAGCGGTTGAAGCAGGCGGGATATACCGATCGTGTGGCGTTGGTCGTCCAAGAAACGCCGCCGCTGCCCTATACCGATTCGACGTTCGATTGCGTGGTGATGAGCTTCACGCTGGAGCTGTTTCCGATCGAGAGGATTCCCACGGTGTTAGCGGAATGCCGGCGAGTATTGAAGCCGGGAGGACGCCTTGGTGTGGTCAGCATGGCCACAGTATCGGACGGTCAATCGGAAAGCGTAGTGGAACGCACCTACGTTTGGATGCACACTCACTTTCCGCACATCGTCGATTGCCAACCAATCCCGCTAGAGCGATTGGTCGAAGAAGCCGGATTCTCGATTGCCCAGCAAGAACGCATCGACCTGTTCACGATGCCCGTCGCAATCGTCGTCGCTAGCACCTCTTAGTAGAATCGCGTCACCAATGGGAACGCCGCAAGTTGCCAGGAATCGCCGTAGCGAAACTCGCCAAGAGTTTCGGAATTCCCTCTCCAGCCAAAACTCTTGGCGAGTTTCGCTAGCTAGGAACAGCGGTAGTCTTGTTTAACACTTTTCCTCGGTCGCTCGCTCGCTTGTCACATGAATACTTTGTTGTGAGTAATCACGTCGGAAAAACATATCGGCAGTCCAGTCCATTGCCACACGTAGCTTGCGGCCAAAACCCGGCATGATGCCGAGATAAACGGTTCGCCACAAAAACCAGGCGACCAGCCCGGTGAGGTGCAGGCCGAACAGGTTGGCGATCGCTTGACGACCGCCCAGCGGAGCCATCGTGCCTTTGTTGCGATAGTTCAGCGGTTGCGTCGGGCGACCGCTTAACACCGCCGCGAGATTTTCGGCTGCCATTCGTCCCTCACGCAACGCATGCTGAGCGGTGGGCGGGTACGCGTTACCCGCCGCGTCAGGATTGGAGGCACAATCGCCGATCCCCCATAGATTCGAGCGTCCCTTCACACGCAGGTCACGCTCGCACTCGAGATACCCGTGAGCGTTGATTGGCAAGTCGAGTTCCTTCAGTAGCGGCGGCGGAGCCACTCCGGCTGACCAAATCACCGTGTGAGAGCCGATTTGTTCACCGCTTTGTAGCGTGAAGGACGTTTCGGAAACCTCCGAGACGCTTTCGTTTAAACGGATTTCGACGCCGCTGCGCCGCATCACGCCGCTCGCCTTCGCGGACATTGCTTCGTCGAGCATGTCCAAGATTCGGCCGGAACGTTGGATCAGCATCACGCGTATGTCGGACTCGCTCACGTTGCGGTATTCACGGAGTGCCTCTTTCAAAAACGCATTAAACTCACCCGCCGCTTCCACTCCGGTGTACCCAGCACCGACGACCGCAAACGTCAACCAGCTCTGACGATGCTGATGGTCGGGGGCCAAGTTGGCCATTTCTAACATCCCGATAGCACGATCTCTTAGGACCGTGGCATCGGCCAACGTTTTCAGTCCAAACGCATAATCTTTCACCCCTGGGATTCGGGGCATCCGCGTGACGCTTCCCATCGCCATCACCAAATGGTCGTAACAGAGCGTCAAGGAATCGCCAAACTCGGGCTGAACCGTCACCTTCTGAGAATCCAAGTCGATGCGTTGGACTTTTGCCATCACAAAATCACTCGATGACAAGAACCCTCGCAGTGGCACGATCACATGGCGTGGTTCGAGCGCGGACGTCGCTGCTTCGACCAACATCGGTGTGAAAACGAAATAGTTCTGTTCGTTGACAAGTGTGATTTGGACGTTACGTCCACGCATCCGCTTTTCGAGATGCTTAACACAATACGCACCGGCAAACCCACCGCCGAGCACCACGATTTTGGTTGGTTGTTTTGTCATGAAGCCAATTGTATCGAGAAGCAATATGCAACCGAAGCGGTGGTGTCCAGCCGTAGACGCGATATCAGCGAATCGTTCAACAGCGGTTCAGCCCACAATCTGTAAGCCAAACCGATAACGTCTGTGAATTCAGCCGAACACCGTTCTTCGGCATACTTGCTCTTCGGCATACTTGCCATCATCTCGCTCGTGGCAAGGCTAATTGGCACAGCGTGTGCGTAATCGTGTGTGTCGTGTGTAGGACCAAAGACAAACCGTTCTATACAGAGCATCTCCGTCGCCGATCCGCCAGAGGAAATCATGAGCCATTTTGATCACGCCAAAATTCTTGTGCCGTATGACTTCTCTGAATTCTCGCTTCCCGCGGTTGAGACGGCGATGAAGCTCGCTGGCAAGAATGAGAATATTACGGTATTGCACGTCGTTGAACCGGTTCCGCTCTACGGCTATTCCGCGGACAACGGCATCGAACTTGGTGGCGGCGCAGGCTGGGGGATGCCCGACATTGGTTTGTCGGAAGAGATCGACACGGGCCATCAACAGCGTGCGCTCGAAATGTTAAAAGCGGAATTTGACGACGCTGCTCACCGCGGACTGAATTACGAAACGGTCGTCAACGAACCGGCACACGGAATCACCGACTATGCGGAAACAAACGGATTCGATTTGATCGTGTTGCCGTCGCATGGCCGCACGGGTGTTACTCGACTGTTGATCGGATCGACTGCCGAACGCGTCGTTCGTTTAGCTCACTGTCCCGTGCTGGTTTTACGCGACTAGCGACGAATCCACCGCGGGTTTACGCCCAACTGAAGAATGACGTTTCATCGGCCCTCGAAAACGCTATTGGCCCCGGGAACGCTATTGGCCCCGCGAAACGAGGCGCCATCGGGTTTGTTCACTCGTGATGAAGGTTCTGTACAACAGAGTTATCGTACAATAGAGCTAGCGATATTCAATCACGATCCGATCGCTGGGGTTACGAAAGGAGAATAGAAGATGTTTCACAAATCCGATCTAGAGCATTTTGGCGAAGAATTTCCTCAAGATTCCACAGGCTATGTGCCTGCCAAAGGTGACTGTTGGCGGCAAATGAAATTTGATCATGCCGACATGGATCCGAATGAAGAGGGAATCTCGGCGGAAGAAAAGAAGCGTCGCCTCGAGTACCTCGACACCGTGTGGTGGCCCAAAGTTTTGCAGAAGGTCCATGTCGAACGACAGCGACTCGAAGCCGAGCATGGCGAAACGTTTATCAAACGTTGGCATCAAGCCGTCAATCGCTCTGCGGAACAACCGCACGGTTTCGGAAACGGATAGCGAGACACAGCGTCACACGTGTGCGATTCGTGACGGTAGCGATGCCGCTAGTTCCAGTTCCGCACATCTGCGTTGCTATGTAGAACCATTGTCCTCAATTGTTTCGCTGCTTTGGTTAGTCGTTTTGGCGCTAGCCACGGTTTCGCCACCATCCAACCGGGGCTATCGCCCAAACGGCTAACACAAACGCGGTGATGGTGTTCGAATTCAGCAGTCGCAATTGGGGACGATTCCGCGCAGTGGCATTCGTCCAATGGCTTTGAACATCAAACGGCATCCATCGTGTGGGAACAATGGCAGGAGAAAGCATGGAAACGCTGATTGAACGATTGTGGCATCAGACTGCAGCCGACGAAGTCGTCCAATTGCTCAAGAGCGATGCAAACCGTGGGCTGGATCGGTTCGAGGTCGAGGCACGGCAACGGCACTTTGGTGTCAACGCCATTCCTGTCCGCGGTGGTCCAGGACCGCTGATTCGTTTTCTGATGCAGTTTCATCAGCCGCTGCTGTATATTCTTTTAACGGCGGCTGCGATCACCGCTTTGTTAGACGAGTGGGTGGATGCATCGGTCATTTTTGCAGTCGTGCTGGTGAACGCCGTTATCGGCTACCTACAAGAATCAAAGGCCGCCAAGGCACTCGAGGCACTGGCCAAGACGACATTGACCGAAGCTCGCGTGATTCGATCGGGAGAAACACGCAACGTGCCGTCAACCGAATTGGTGCCAGGGGACGTAGTGCTTTTGCAATCGGGTGACAAGGTTCCCGCAGATTTGCGTTTACTGCGGTCGCGTGATTTGCAAGTGGACGAGTCGGCGCTGACGGGCGAGTCGGTCCCGGTCGAAAAGAAGGCGATCGAACTGGGGTTGGAAACACCGCTCGCCGAACGTCGCAACATGGCTTACGCCTCGACCCTCGTGACTTATGGTCAAGGCCGCGGTGTCGTGGTGGCGACGGCAGCGAAAACCGAGGTCGGGCGGATCTCCGAACTGATTTCGCTGGCCGATGTGCTGGAAACACCGCTGACGCGCAAAATCGCCAAATTCAGCCGCGTGTTGTTGGTCGTGATTCTGTTGTTGGCTGCGGTCACCTTCGCCGTCGGCGTGTGGCGTGGACAGGCCAAATTCGAGATGTTTATGGCGGCCGTTGCATTGGCCGTCGGCGCGATTCCCGAAGGATTGCCTGCCGCAGTGACGATCACGTTGGCGATAGGTGTTGCCCGCATGGCGCGTCGGCGTGCGATCATCCGCAAATTGCCCGCGGTGGAAACGCTCGGCGGCACCACCGTTGTCTGTTCCGATAAAACAGGCACGTTGACCGTCAACCAGATGACCGTGCTGGAAATCTGGGCCGCCGGTCAGCGGTTGACGGCATCGGGAAGCGGTTATGAACCGAGCGGCAAAATACAGGTCTGCGGCGACGAACAAGCCGAGGTTTTGTCGAGCGCCGCGGTGCGTCATTGTTTGCAGGCCGGATTGATGTGTAATGACTCGCAATTGGTTTGCAGCGAGTCGGGATGGAAGGTGCAAGGCGATCCGACAGAGGGGGCATTGATCGCCGTGGCGGGCAAAGCAGGCTTGGACGCGAAGCAGCTCGACACGCAATCGCCTCGGTTGGACACGATTCCGTTCGAGTCACAATATCAATACATGGCGACCTTGCACGAAAACGCTGCGAATCACACGCGACATCTTTACGTCAAAGGAGCAGTGGAAGTGCTGCTTTCGAAGTGTCCGCGGGCAATGACGGCCACGGGAGAAACCTGTCCACTGGATGTCGCGGTGGTTCATCAACAAGTCGAAGCAATGGCGGCCGAAGGACTGCGAGTGTTGGCGTTCGCGGGGAAACCGCTGCCACCGGCGACCCACGACATCAGCCACGGCGATGTCGGCGACCTTGTTTTCTATGGATTGCAAGGCATGATTGATCCGCCACGCCCCGAAGCGGTGGCGGCGATCAAAGCGTGTCAGACCGCGGGCATCCGCGTGAAAATGATCACCGGTGATCATGCCAAGACGGCACAAGCGATTGCACAGCAACTCGGGCTCGATGGAACACGCCAGAGCGACGAACACGCCCCGATCGTCAAGACCGCTCACGATCTTGCCGGGACCAGCGACCAACAGTTGATCGAGGTGGCGGATCGGGTGGCCGTGTTCGCCCGCGCGACCCCCGAGTTGAAGTTGCGGCTTGTACGCGCGTTACAAGCCAACGGTCACATCGTCGCCATGACCGGCGACGGGGTTAACGATGCACCGGCACTCAAACAGGCCGATATCGGCGTGGCGATGGGGATCGGTGGGACCGAAGTGGCCAAGGAAGCGGCCGATATGGTGCTGACCGATGACAACTTTGCCTCGATCGAAGCTGCGGTCGAAGAAGGCCGCGGCGTGTTTGACAATCTGACCAAGTTCATCGTATGGACGCTGCCCACGAACATGGGCGAGGGGTTTGTGATTTTGGCGGCAATCTTTGTGGGCGTGGCGTTGCCAATCCTGCCGGTACAAATTCTATGGATCAACATGACCACTGCGGTCTTGTTGGGGCTGATGCTCGCCTTTGAACCCAAGGAAGACGACATCATGACGCGACCTCCACGCGATCCTCACGCTCCAATTTTGACTGGCGAGTTGATCGGCCGAATCGTCCTCGTCTCGCTGGTTATGTTGGTAGGGGCCTTTGGTTCGTTTGAATGGGCGATAGGCCAAGGCTACAGCGAAGTCGTCGCCCGCACGGTGTCGGTGAACGTGTTTGTGATGGTCGAATTGTTTTATTTATTCAATTGTCGCTCGCTGACGAAATCGATGTTCGCCATAGGAGTATTCTCGAATCGCTGGATCGGTCTCGGAGTGGCCACCATGTTGGTATTGCAGATGGCGTTTACCTACTCGCCGATCATGAACCGCATTTTCCACAGCGCGCCGATCGGCTGGGATGCTTGGTGGCGAATCTTGCTGACTGGATTGGCAACGTACATGATTGTCGGATTCGAGAAATGGTTGCGGCGATCGAACTATTGGAATTCGAGCGTAGCGAAGGTGCATTTGGGCGAGAGCGATGAAGGAACCACGCGGTCCTGATGGAAGGGGGACCGCTTACGATTGGACTTTGCCGGATTCCGCCGACCTTTGCTGCCTCTTCGCGACTTGTCTTTGGATGCGACGTTCGACGCCACCGACGAAGATTAATACGAGCACTGCCATGACGGAGACGCCCACGGCAAAGGTGAGTTGTCCCACCGCCACGGCGATGCCAATTCCGGCAGTTAACAAAATCGAAGCCGCGGTGGTCAACCCTTCGACCCGATTGTCTTGATGATGAATGATCGTTCCCGCCCCTAAGAAACTGATGCCGACTACGATAGCCTGAATCATCCGAATCGGGTCGGCGCTAATATTGCTCTCGTTGCCTTGATTGAATCGCTCGAGCACGACATCGCCGAGCAACACCAACATCGCCGAGGCAGCACAGACAAACATGTGAGTCCGCAGCCCGGCAGGTTTGTCTGCAAACTCACGCTCGATGCCGACGACGGCGCCAAGCGCGCCAGCGATCAAGACCACAATGATTTGGTGAAGCTGGTCTTCCATGGGACTGAATGGGGATCGGATTCGGGGAATCAATTCGAGGGGATCAAACGACAGGAATTGCCCTGCTTTTCCATCTAAAACAGTGTCAATTAAAGCACTGTCAATGAGCGTTCCGTCATGCACTGGTTATCGGATGACGCTTCATTACTGACTCACACTACAAATATCGTGCCGAATCGGTTCAAGCCGCTGCTGGATATAAACCCAAGCAATAAACGCCATCAAACATTCCACCGCGATGAAGATCATGCGGGCCATGATTGCCGCCAGCAAGGCGTGCGTGGGGCCGGTCACCAAACCAAGAATGGTCGTTAAAACCAATTCGCGAATGCCTGCACCGCCAGGCAGCAGCGACGCGAACCCGATTACCATGGCAAGTGAAATGGATGCGGTGGCGATCGCCAACAATTGCGTGATCGATGCGGGGGGGGCCGCGGTCGGAATCGCGGTCACGATCATCGCGAACGAGCTGCCGATCAAAATCCAGCCAAGGGTCGACCAAGCCCATCCCTTGCCGCACGCTAACCAGGCATGATTTCCAAGATCGGAGGTTTGCCCCATCAACCGAGTGGCGACAATTTGAAGCACTGGGGGCAGCGTAGGCACACTGGCCAGCACCGCTCCGGTTGCCGCGGCGACCATCATCCAAAGCGGGACCGGCAGCGTGACGATCACGATGCCTGCGACCGCGGCGCCCACGGCCATCATCATGAACGTTTCCAAGAACACGCAAATGGTCGCAGGCATCACCGGCACCGAGCATCGTTTGAGCACGCCGACCCGCAACACGACGACCATCGCCTTGCCCGGCACGTACTTGCCGATGTGTCCGAGCGTTTGGGCGGCAACAACGAGAGCCGCCGGAGGTCGATGCCCGAGCACCGCCAACCAGCCGCGAAGCACCATGGCCGATACAAGCGTCCCGGCCGCGTACAGTAGCGCGGCCAATCCGATGCGTGACCAGCGGATGTTGGCAAGTGTGGGAATGCTTTGCCGCAATGCCGTTCGTTGCTGCTTTAGCGAGCGGGTTGTGATCGAATCATCCGCTGCGGCGATCTGTAAGTCGATTTGATGAATCTGGCGGACCACACGCTCGCGTTCGGTTTGCCATTGGCGTGCGGCCGAGCGGATGGCAAAAAAAAGTCCCACGATCACCGCGATGGCAATCAAAATCTTGGTGATTCGCAGCCATTTTTTGCGGCCGCTGCGATGCGAAGCCGCAGGCTGTGACGAGACAGCGTCGATTTCGGAGGTTTCGTTTGACTTAACCACTGCGATTCTTTCGAGAACGATTGTTCCGTCTATCCATAAATTCGGTGATCCTTCACAATCGGGCACGATCCGATTGGGATACAATCCCTAACCAAGCTTCCCCAGTTCCCTACCCCCTCCCTAAGTCGAGCAGGCTCGATGACGAAACGTCGACCCAAAAATAATCCCAAACAATCTCAGCCCGCCACACCGATTGCTTCCCCCGGCCAGGCAGCATCGACAACGCGTTCGGGCGACGATACCACTTCGCCACCGCGAACGTTGGCGTCTACCAAAGCGATGCTGGAGCGGTTGCCGTCCCTGTCGCGGATTTTGTCGGTGCTGATGCTGTTGCTCGGTATATTCGCGGTCGGAGCGTTGTTCTACAAGGTGATGGCCGGATTCTTTGTGCCGTTGTTCTTGGCCGCGCTGCTGGTCGTGATCTTTCGACCGGTGCACGATTGGATCTACGTCAAAACAAAAGGGAAGCGTCGCTTGGCTGCCGCTTCGACCACGCTGATGATTTTGATGATGGTGTTGATGCCAATGATTGTCGTGTTGTCGGTCGCGACCAGCCAGTTTACCGCGATGGTCAGCCACATGAATTTCAACGATCTGACGGCGGCATTGGACCGTGCCCGCGACCAGTTTGGGATTTCGTTGCCCCACGCCGAAAAATTTCGACGTTTGGATGAATTGACCGATTCCTTAGATGATTCGGTGCTGTCGAGCGAAGGATTGCGTGGGGTCAATCCCGATACGTCCGTATCTGTGTTCCTAAAAACATTGTCCGGCATGATGCAGGCTCCTGAAAATCGTCAGGAAATCCTCGACAATATTGCCGAAGCGAAATCGTTGATCCTGCATTTGCAGAAAAACGTAGAAGGGCCGCCCACGGCAGACATTGCGGCGGAGACCGCGATCGATCGCCTCAACGAACTGGAGAGATCTTTGCTGTCGCACAGTGACGCCCAGGATTTTGGCAGCGGGGAAACGGCTGTCGAAGAATTGGGCAGCGAAGAAACGGGCAGCGATGCAATGGGCAGCGGGGCATCGCTCGCATCGGCAGCGGCGAGCGAGGCCGAATTGTCAGCCTCCTCCACCGCGGATGCCCTCGAATTGGACGACAGCACGATTGACGGCAACCCATCCGACACTGCGGAGCCGCTGGATCAACTCAACGCAGAAGAACAATTTCATCGCCAGAGTGTGATCGCGTCGGCAGCAATCCGGTCATGGATGCAAACGTTGCTTGGTGGCACGCTACGCAGCCAAGTGCGATTGATCGCCAACCCGAGTGCCGAAGATTTCAAGAGCCTATTGAGCCGTGGACGTGAATCGCTGCAGCCGCGGTTCGTCAGTTTAACCAGTGCAACGGGAAGTTACCTTGGCAAGATCGTGGTGGGGTTGTTGGTCCTGATCATTGCGGTTTACTTTTTTCTGATCGACGGTGCAGCGATGATTCGTACTTTGATGCGGCTGAGCCCGCTGGATGACAACTACGAGCGGCGGTTGTTATTGGAATTTGATCGAACCAGTCGCGCGGTCGTGTTGGCAAGTGTGCTCAGCGCGGTCGTGCAAGGGATCTTGGGGGGATTGGGCTATTATGTGCTCGGATTTGAATCGGTCGTGTTGTTGTTTTTGGCTACCACGCTGATGTCGTTGGTCCCGTTTCTGGGCGCCGCATCGGTTTGGGTGCCATGTGTGGTTTGGCTTGGCATGGTCGAACAGCGCTGGACTGCCGCAATTGTGTTGGCGCTGTATGGCGTGCTGGTGATTTCCTCGATCGACAACGTGATCAAAGTCTATGTGCTGCACGGCCGTTCGCAATTGCACCCGCTGTTTGCACTACTGAGCGTTTTGGGCGGCGTGAAAGTGTTCGGGCCGATCGGTATTTTGGTTGGCCCAATGGTCGTGGTGTTCCTGCAAACCTTGCTTGAAATTCTCAATCACGAACTCGACGACACCGCCTCGGCCGAAGCCATTGCCGAAACGACGACGACTGAGGCTTAAGTTTCCAGCCTCGTTATTCGCACCTTCAGCAAGCTGCGATCTGCCGCCGCCAGGTCAAAACGGCGTCGACGCACTGCCTATGGAAAACTCTTGCCTCCGCGTACCCCGCGTGATACCATGTTATAACAAGGCGGGTTTTGCTTCCGACAGGGCAGGTACGCGTTGTCTTAATCGTCCTTGCGTCGCGAACGTCAATTAGGGGATTGCGGAGATGAAAATGTTCACTGCTGTCGCGAGGATTCGCCTCGTATTTACGATTTACGCCGTGCTTTCGGGGTTGGGGGGAACCGCTGCATGCGCCGAAGAGGTTCTCTTCAGCACGTCCTTTGAATACGGCAGCGACGCGGCATTCCCGACGATCCAAGACGGTCCGATTCGCATCGAAGCGACGGGGACTGCAAGTGTCACGTCGAAATTTGCTCGCACGGGCAAGCAGTGTTTACACCTGCTGGGCGACGAAAATAATTCGATCACGTTTGTGATTCCTGCAGACATGCAACCGGTCAAAGGGGTCCGCTTCCACGCGGAACGCTGGACCGGTCGAGACCCGTTTTCATTTTTGGTCGAGGCGAAACAAGGTGGCAAATGGTGTGAGGTTTCCAAGATTGACCGTATCGTCACCGTCGGAGCGAGGTTTCTGTCGCACATTCAACTTGCGATCCCCGGTGAGGACAAGGTCGAGGCGATTCGCTTCAGCGTGACCGCAGCACCCAAGGCTGGTGTATTGATCGACGATTTGTCGCTGCTCGCCTCGCCGCTGCAGCGACCGAGTTCGATTCCGTCGGACGTGATGCCAACAGAGCCACTGAAATTGATCGATGATCAACCGTTATTCGTGTCTGGCCAAAACGACACCCATACCTTTCGAATCCCCGCGATCGCAACCGCGGTGAACGGGCATTTGATTGCGGCATGTGATGCGCGAAGGAAAGGAAGTGCGGATCTGATCGGCCAACGCACGATCGATATCGTCTTTCGACGTAGCACCGACAATGGCAAGAGTTGGTCTGCGATGGAAGTGCTTGACCCGTACGAGGACGGAGGCTGTAGCGATCCGTCGCTGATCGTTGACAAGACCACTGGCGATATCTTTTGTTTCTACAACTACATGGTCGCCGACCGATCGAGTAAGGAATACCGTTTTGTGGTGCAAAAGAGCTCGGATCATGGCGCGACTTGGGATGCGCCGATTGACTTTACCGATCAAGTGGCGGGGCCTGAGTTAAAGGATGCCTTCAAATTCATTACCTCGGGCCGCGGGATTCAAACGCGTGCGGGCTTGCTCGTTCACAACTATGTGCGGGTTGGCAAAGGCGTCACGTTGTTCGCAAGTCGAGACCACGGGGCGACTTGGGAAACGATCGGCGATGTCAGTCCCGGCGACGAGTCGAAAGTGGTCGAGCTACCCGACGGAACGCTGATGGTGAATTCGCGGATCGGCCCGGGAAAGCGGTTTGTGCACAGGTCATCTGATGGCGGGCAAACGTGGGACAGCGTCAGTGATTTCAGTCTACCCGACCCACGCTGTAACGCCTGTCTCATTCAGTACACGGCCAAACGCGATGGCTATGCCAAAGATCGACTTGTTTTTGTCAACGCGGCGTCCAATTCGGCACGCGAAAACTTGGCGGTGCGGATTAGCTACGACGGCGGTTGGACTTGGAGCGACGGCAAGGTGATCGATCCGGGACCGTCAGCCTATTCAGAGATTACGGTGCTCAAAGATGGCAGCTTCGGCGTGCTGTACGAACCTGGATACGAAGAAGTCCGCTTCGTCCGCTTCACGCTTGACGAATTGACCGACGGCGAGGATCAATTGATCAAACCCTACGCTGCTGTGGGAAATGATTGATGGAGGCGTGTATGTTGATTCATTCTCGGCGATGACGGTGGCAAGCCTACTCCTCCAAAATCCCAATTTCGGCAACGGTCGCGAAATCGCCCGCTTGTCCGCTCAAGACTTTTAGCTCAATCGCGCGAACATTTTGCTTCTTGGTGAAGCGGATGTCTTGGCGGCGGTCAGTATTTTGCATGACACCGGCGGCAACTTGCTGCCATTGAACCCCGTCTTCGCTAGCGGATAATTCGTAGCGAATGATCCGTCCATTTGCTGAATCTTGCCGCGGCAGCACACTGATCCCGGCAATTTGCTGGGGCGAGCCAAAATCGATTTTCAAGGTATGCGGTGGTGGATCAACGCCTCCCTGCCACTTGGTGTGCCAGAATGTGTCGGGGTTGTTGTCGATCGAATGATTCACCTCGCCTTCGCCTGATTGGATGCTAGACGCGGTTGCCGTCCATTTCGATTTGTCGACTTTCTTTGCGAAGACTCGTTTGATCTGGACTCCAGGAATCTCGTCCTCAGCGGCATCCACGCTCGCGATCACTTTGCCGCCCTGAATCAAATTGATGTCCTCAATGGAGCTTTGCTGCTGAACGTCAATCGTTACGTTGATCGATGCACCACGCGTCGTTGGGTGAAAGCTGAGGTTTCCAGCATTGTCGCGTGAAACCGTCAGGGTACCACCCAAATTCGCTCGCTGGCGAGTCGCTTCACTTGGATCGACACCTGCGGTGATTGGCCGGATCATGAAACGCAAGTGCTGAGTGCCATGAACTCGATACTCCGTCAAACAAGACGGTCCACAACTGCCGCCGCCGATCCCGGTTTCTGCAGTATCGATCGTCAAAGCAATATCGTTGCGAGTGGGGATTTCATGCGGATGGCGGATGCCCGTCAGTCCTTGGTCGGTAACGTGCATCGCACTGAAACTGATCGGAGTCTCCGAGGTGACTACGAAGCCATTCCCGTCGTCATCAGCAAGTGATGTCCAACGCACGTCCGACCGTGATCCCATGAATTGTGGCTTGGCGTAATCAACGTACATCTCCGTTGCCGTTGTCTGATACCGACCGATTGCTTGCCCCGTTTTACGATCAACATAATTCTCCGATGGGCCGCGACCGTAGTAGGTCACATGCTCAAATTTGGGATTCACAAATAGTCGCATTCCAACTCGCGGCAGCACCAGTTTATCTTGGTTCGGGGAGAGCACGGTGTCGATCGCGACGCTGCCATCGGCGAAAACCGTATAGGCACAGGAACTTTCGACATGGAAGCCTGCTTTACCCTCGCTGGCGTAGTCGACCGTGAATTGCTGGTAGTTCTTTGCTTGGGCCGTCTGTCGCACCGAGGTCGCGGTGTGCCGCAGATCATCAAGACCAGCACCTCGCCATTGTCCCGCCGCATAACCGTCGTTGTCACCAGCGGCCCGGTAGAGATTCGGTAGCGGACCCTGTGAATCCGAAAGTATTTCGCGTCCGTGGTAGACTAGGCTTGTGATCCGTCCGGATGCTTTGTTCAAAACAACCGAAAATTCCTTGCCCGTCATTACAAACGCGACGTCAGACTCTTGCACGTCAACGACGCCGTCGGGATCGAGGACCGTCGCTGGTGTGCTGCCGAGTGAGAATTGTTTCCAAGCGACTTCGTGGCCTTTGTCGGCCCAAGCGGTTTCTTGTTTTAGGATTAGTGAAACCTTCAATTGATACTCGGAGCCTGGGACTTCGCTGAGTGTTGGAAGCGAATCGAGCGTGATCGTCGCTTCTCTCCATGGCTCAATCGATGGCGTGGGGAGTTGCCCTTGGGCGACAAGGCGACCTTGGTCCGTCACAGTCCAAACGAGGTCGACATAATCGACAAGGTTTGTATGGAACAGCTCATTGCGGATTCGCAATTGATTGCCATCAAACCAAAAATCAGCGGGCTGGTAGGAGTACTTGACTTGCCATGTTTTCGGCGTCGGCAGATGATCGGCATCGACAATCCCGTTCATGCAAAAGTTGCCATCATTGGGTTGGTCGCCAAAATCGCCACCATAGGCAAAATGGTAGTCTTTCCCGTCTGGCCCTCGTTTGCCATCCGGGTTGGTTTGTCGCAGTCCCTGGTCGACATAATCCCAGATACACCCGCCAATCAAACGTGGATGGGCTTCAAACGCGGCGACATACTCGTCCAAGTTACCCGTCGCGTTCCCCATCGAGTGGGCGTACTCGCAAACAAAGAACGGTCGCGCCGAATCCTGTTTTCCGACGCTGTGCAGGTAGTCGACACTCGGATACATCACGCTGTCCATGTCATCTATCGCTGACGGGTCCGCGTTACGTTCGTAGTGGACCGGCCGCGAGTTATCGAGGTCCTTGATGGCTTGGAAACAGGCGGCGAAATTCTCACCCGTGCCGGCTTCATTGCCCATCGACCAGATCACGATCGCCGGATGATTCTTGTCACGCTGGACCATTCGCACGCAGCGATCGACGTGAGCCTTCTTCCACTCGGGCGGGTGAGCCAACGAATCTTTGCCATACCCATAACCGTGTGATTCGATGTTGGCCTCGTCAAGCATGTAAATCCCATACTCGTTGCACAATTCATACCAGCGTGGATCGTTTGGATAATGGCTCAATCGCACAGCGTTGATGTTAAATCGCTTAAACGTCTGGATGTCTTTGAGCATCGACTCCTCATTGACATGCCGCCCGGTATCCGGATCATTCTCGTGCCGGTTGACGCCTTTCAAAATGACCGGCTTGCCATTGACCAACAATTCCCCACGTTGACTGATCGCCACGTCGCGGAAACCAATCGTATGACGATGGACACTGACGGTTGTTCCCGATTCATCTTTCACCGTCAGGATCAATTTGTAAAGATTTGGTGTTTCGCCGGTCCACTTTTGTGGGTCTTTGATTGAACCTTGAATCTTCGACTGTTTTTCTTCTCCTGAATTCAAGGTCACCGCGCCGGTCGATCCCTCCCAAACGGTCATTCCGCGTGAGTCAACAATCTCAGCGGCAACCGAACCCGTTGCACTGGATTCGCCCCGGTTCTGTAAATGAGTGTCGATTGCAAACGTGGCATCGCGATAGTCGTCGTCCAGGTCTGACTTTAAAAAGAAATCACGCAGCAAAACCTTGGGTGTCGCGTAAACCAGGACGTCACGAAAGATGCCAGAGAGTCGCCAAAAATCCTGGCACTCCAAGTAAGATCCGTCGCTCCATCGGAAGACTTGTACGGCGAGCGTGTTCTGACCAGGCTTCACAAACTTGGTCAAATCAAATTCGGCAGGCAGGTAACTGCCTTGACTGTACCCGACTTTTTCGCCGTTGACCCACAAGTAGAACGCGCTCTCAACACCGCCGAAATGGATGAATACTTCACTGTCCTTCCAATCGGCTGGTAATTCAAACGTTCGTCGATAGCTGCCGACGGGATTGCGATACTCATAGGACGTGAAATGCTGGGGGGGCTCGCCCGTGACCTTGGGCCAATCTCGTTTGAACGGGTAAGCTTGGTTGCAATAGATCGGAACACCGAAACCTTGCGTCTGCCAACTCGCGGGAACCTGGATGTCGCTCCAATCGGAATCGTCAAATGACTCGGTGAAGAAGTCCGTTGGTCGCAAATCGTGACGTTTTGCGTAATAGAACTTCCACTGTCCGTTGAGCATTTGGACGCGAGCGGACTCTTGCCAATCTTGGCTGATCGCAGCGTCTCGGTCAGGATACGGCAGTGAGAAGACACGCCCAGGCTCCTTGTTGATTCCGATGACCTGCTCGTTTTCCCAATCGGGACTCGCCGCAAAAAGTGAGCTACTCAAGACAATGATGGTGAAAGGAACCATCAGTTTGAAAGTCATCGTGAATACTCTGTGTTGGGGGGTAAGTTCGTTTGTTCTTTACACAGTTTCGGTCAACAGTTGCCAGCAGACGAGTTGCATTCGTGGCATGTGAAACGGCCCTTTCCAAAGATTACCCTTCAGCGTCGAACTGACGCTTCCGTCGCGATGAAGGTAGCCAAACCACTCGCCATGTTCGGGGTCGGGAAAATGTTTGTACGTCCAATCATGAATCATCGCGTGCCACTTTGCATATTTCGGATCGCCAGTTAGTTCATAGGCTAACAGCGTGGCGATGATCGTTTCGTTTTGAGGCCACCAGAACTTCATGTCGTGCCAATATTCTTGAACTGGCAACCCGTTGACGTCGACGAAATAGAGGATTCCGCCGTGTTCGCGATCCCAGCCACGCTCCCACATCCAGTCGAGCATTTGGCAGCCGGTACGAATCAGTTCCTGATCGCCACGGATTTTTCCTTCCAGCATAATGAACCACGCCCCCTCGATGGCATGACCTGGATTTAACATTCGCCCGTCGAAGTGATCGATCCGTGTGCCGTCGACGCCCACCGTTTCCATCACGCACTGTATGTCCTCTTTCAAGTGGAATCGCCGAATGTCGTCAATGCTGTGATCGATCCACTCATTGGCATCGGGTAGGTTGATCGATTCGCGTAATTCTTGCGCGGTGACGATCGTGATCATCGGAAAGCCGAGTCCACGCATCGGACGAGTGTCGGTGAATTTGGGGGCGGTGTCCTGGGGATTCAGGTTGTGGTCAATGAAACGCCGAAACGTCCGCTTCGCTTTTTCGGCGTAATGTGATTCGCCCGTCGCTTTGGCCAACTCTCCGTAGGCGATCGCAGCAAAACTCTCTGAGAACGCATAGCGTCGCTTACGAATCGGTTTCCCATCGCGGGTGACATGGAACCACATGCGGCCGTCACTCGGGTCAAAGCAGTGGTCGTCAATGAACTTTGCCCCGTGTTTTGCTAACTCGAGCCACTCAGGTCGCTGGTCGACGTTGTTGTAGAGTTCCCCCAACAGCCATGTGAATCGTCCCTGTTGCCAAACGCCCTTGTCGGTGTCGATGACGGTACCGTCACGGCCCAGCGACATCATGAAACCGCCATGCTCTCGATCGACGCAATGCTTTGTCCAAAAAGGCAATGTGTCGTTGAGTAAGCCGTCACGGTAAGTGGAAATTAGTTTGGATCGGCGGATAGCATCCATCGACATGGCCTTTGTGTTGGGGCGAGTATATTACGCATATTTTTTAGCCTCGGAGTGGCGGCTGTAGTTTTCCTTCGGCGCAAGCCTGGACTGTTAAAACTCTGGGGTTGTCGTGATCCTCGGTTGCACTAGTTTTCTGCCACCTCTCCACCAACTTCGTTGGGGGAGAGGTCGAACGGAGCCTTCAGCGACGTTCGGGTGAGGGGGCTGACCGAGCAAGCCACTCACCAATGATCACGCCGTTTGCACCGGAATTGCGCGGTCGATTGCGCGGTCGCGCCCTCACCCGAGCAACGCCTAAAGGTCGTGCTCGACCTCTCCCCCGACTTCGTCGGTGGAGAGGTAACTGCAGTTTGGGCCGAAAAAAACTCACCGCTAAAGATCCGACGTCAATACCAAAGTTGTAGCGGCCCGGCGCAAGCCCCAGGAAAACTGTCCCCAGGCAGGAGCCTGGGCACGAGCGGTTTTTGTTGGCGTTCACCGAAAAGTGTCTGAAAAATACCAATTTTGAAAAAACGGATTGCCTCTGACTTCGCCAATGCATCATGTTGTTGCTTCTTGGGGCGTCAGTGCAACCTGGTCCGTGTGGGCAGCAGCTTCCGGGGCGTGCAATGTATAGATCGTCAAGCCTGTCAAATCGTTTGATGGCTTACCAAACGCCAGACTGGCGATGAAACCCACGACAACACAGGAGGTAATACCGCTGGCCGTGTACAGATATCCGTTGATGGCAGTGAACTTCCACATCCAAAACATCACGCCGGCGCCCACGATCGCACCAATCATTGCCCCGGTCGCATTGGCTCGTCTGCTGAGCGCTCCCAACACGAACAAACCCCCCAGCACCCCCATGAACAAACCGATGACCATAATGAACGTGTCAAACAGCGACTTAATATCGGGATTCACGAAGACGAGTCCCAGTAGTGTGCCGATCACGCCCAAAGCGAGCGTCCAGAAACGAGCGGCGTTTAAGTAACCGTGATCGGATTTGCACAGATTCAAAGGTCGCATGAAATCGGTGACGATCGTGGTGGCCGTTGAATTCATGCTGGTCGACACCGTCGACTGAGCTGCCGCAAACACGGCGGCCACAATTAGCCCCGCGATTCCGATCGGCATTTCACGAGCGATGAACAATGGGAAAATTTGATCGGTCGTGATCGTCGGATCCAATTTCTCGGGATGCGAACTGTAGAAGGCAAACAGTGCCGTTCCGATCCCAAAAAACAACAAGGTCGCAGGAACAGTCAGCACCGCATTGGTCCAAATCGAACGTGCTGCTAGCTCTTTAGTCGCCGTGGTCATGTACCGCTGCACCACCGCTTGATCGGCAGAGTACGACGACACATTCTGAGCGATCGAACCAAGGATGATCACCCACAGGGCGATCTGTGCACTGGTGGCGTCCCAGTGGAAATTGGCAATTTGAAACTTGTCCGCGTCCGCTGCCGTCGTCGTAAATCCACTGACACCTCCATCCACGCCGCTGACCAGCAAGATCATCGCCAGCAGCCCGCCGCCCAGTAACACGACGGTTTGGATGGTGTCGGTCCAAATGACCGCTTCAATTCCGCCCATCGTGCAGTAGGTGATGCTTAGCACTCCCATCAACAACACCGATTGTGCAGGGGTGAGCGGTGTGGCGACCGCCAGCGCCAAACCGGTGAGCGACATCACCACGGCCATTCGGAAAACATGAAACAGCGTGAAGCTGGCGCTGCCAAACATACGCACCCCAGGACTAAATCGCTTTTCCAAGTACTCGTACGCACTGGTTGCATCAATCCGGCGGTAAAACGGCATCACCACAAAGACCGCCAGCACCGCGACCACCGGAATCATGAAATTGCCAATCGAGTACACCCAATCCTGAGCAAACGATTTGGACGGAATTCCGGTGAACGTCAGCGAGCTGAGCATGGTGGCAAAGATGCTGCAGCCAGCGGCCCACCACGGAATCGTCTGGCCGCCGCGGAAGAAGTCGTTCGTGCTCTTGTTCTTGTTGGTGAAGTAGACGCCAACGCCAACCATCGCAAGCAAATAGCTAAAAAGGACGATGTAATTGACCGCGCCGAAGTCGCGGCCTGTGCTGGTCGGTGTGACGCGATACACCTGGGGCGATCGTACGCGTGGACGAACTTCGCCGCTGGGAATAACGATTGAATCGTCCCACTTCACCGCGATTGTGGTGACATGATTCGCGGGCGTTGCGCCCGCTTCGACCCAGGTATCGGTGATCGTGTGGTACGCGAGTGATTGTTTGATAAAACCGGGATGATTGTCTTTGAGCTCATCGCCCTTGAAAAACAGTGAGCCATCGGCGCCGCCTAGGACGAAGATGTGGCTTTGCCCAAACCCAATTCCGGTGCCAGCCATCACGCACCGCGGCGTTTCATTTCGCTGCCGCCACTGCTGTGTCACGGGCGTGTACTCCCAAACGTCTTTTAGGAAGTCAACATTCTCGCCGTCTTGTCGCCGGCCGCTGATCACATAGACGCAATCGTGATAACCGTTGTGCTGTGCGACAGTGAGATTGAACGCGCGGGGCGGACCTGGGCACGACGGAAGCTCTTTCCAAACGAATGCGTTGGGATCGCCTTGCTGCGACAAGTCCAGCGACCAGAAATTGGACATCGCCGAATCGAGTGACGCATCCTGTTGGCCGCCTGCGAAATAGATCGTATTACCGGATAACGTGGCGGCGCCATGGGCACAGGGCTTTGGTAGCGGCGGATATTCCTCGACTGTGATTTTTTCGCCGTCCCACTGCAGCACGAAGACTTCATCATGCATGCCCGTGGAGTCGCTTCCACCGATACAGACGACGCCGTCGGTAGTCGAGACGGCGGCGCCATAGGCGATCGGTTTGGCAAGTTTGCCGCCGTCTTTCCACTCGTAATCGTTACTGTCTTTTCCGAGGCCGTTCTTGACAAGTACGAAGATCTCGTCATGCCATTGTTTGTCGTTCTGCCAAACCGGTTTGGCAAAGTTAGCACCGCCAGCGATGATCAATGCGTCATTGTGAACGCCTGCATAAGGCCCAGCAAATCCAAGCTCATCGGGCACCGGTGGCAGTTCGTTCCAAATCAACCATTGCGGCTCGGCGGACCAAGTCTTTGAACCAGCGAACATCGACATCGAGCCAATGTAAATGCAGCTAAGGAAGATCGATGCGGCGAAGAACTTCATAGCGAATTTGCTGAAAGTGCGGGACTTGGCTGTGACCACTGAAAGTATCCAAGCGACGACAAATCGTTTCGCAACTTTTCAATTTCGGATTCCGAAAGACGGCCCTGAGGCAGTCGGCAGCCACCGATATCGAATCCATTCATGCCGAGCACCGCTTTCATGGCCGCATGGAACGGATACTTGCCTATCCTCCGAATCATCTCTACCGAAAGCGACTGTAGACGTCGGGCTTCGTCCAGATCACCTTGGCGAAACGCTTCCATGATTCCAAGATACAGCGGAGCTGCGATGTTAAAGGTGCTGCCGATTGCTGCGGTGGCACCCGTTGCCAACGCGCCGAGCATCATTTCATCACATCCCCAAACGACATCGAATCTTCTCGGATCCACCTGTAAACACTGCAGAAACTCGTGCAGTTTGGTGTCGGTGTACTTCAGACCGACAAGATTGGGAATTCGTTTGCCCCCACGCTCGAGAAACTCGACCATATCCAGTGCCGACCCGGTCAGCGCAGGAATGTGGTAGTAGTAAAACGGTAACTCAGGTGCACCACCGGCAACTTCAGCCATGCAATCAACCAGCGTGTTAACATCATTGATGCTGAAGTACGACGGACAGGTCGCCGAGACGTAATTCGCACCAATCTCTTGCGCATGAACAGCAAGCTGTCTCGCTTCGGCCAGACTGTTGTGTCCGACTTGAATGATGACAGGCACGCGTCCAGCGGCGGACTGGACGTAGGCCTCCGCCACGACTCGCCGTTCGGCTCCACTGAGTGACATTCCCTCGCCCGTACTTCCGCACACGTAAAGACCGCTAATGCCTTGCGCTATCAACCACTCGGTCATCGCCGCAATCGGATCAAGATTCAGCTCACCGTCGTCATGCAGCGGTGTATAAGTCGCTGCAATTAAACCGTTCAGTTTGTTGTCAATCATTTTTTAACCGTTAGGGGGAACCATGTTGTGAAATGCCGAACTCGTTACGTCCATAGACTATGCGACTGACCCCCGTCGCGCAAACTACGAATTGCAGATTGTAGATTGCAGATTAATGCAGCGTAACAGCTTAATCATTTATCAATAGAGTAACGGAACTCGCGTGAGAGTTCTGGTTCGTTCGGGTAATCCGCCGAAAGTCTTGACGACTTCCGCTACGACCAACCTGTAGTGGAGCTTGCTAAAGCTCCTCCCACCCCAAGGAACAGGGAGCGTTAGCAAGCTCCACTACATTAGAAACACTAAAGTTCAAAGACTGACGAAGCACTAGAATGCTTGGTCAATCGTCTCACGGCTGGCTTTGGTTCCCAACGCTCCCCACAACCCATAAGGACTTGCGGAGCCCGGTGGAAGCGTACCGCCGCTGCCGTTATGCGACACCATTGGGCCGCCACCCGATTCAATCGAATCGGTGATGAACTTGATTGCACCGTCCCCCATCAACACGTGACAACCACCTTGATGCCGACTGCTGGGAGACCAGATTCCCCATCGGAAAATGTCAGTGGCGGTGGTGCTTGAAGTGTCGTAGACCACGGGGGCATTGGGAGGAAGAATCGTCGTAATGCCGGTAAATACGGCTAACCCGTATGCCCATTTGTAGCCTCGCATCTCTTCGGGGCTTCCATTCGTTGAGGCAGTCGAAAGCCAAAACCTTGGTCGCTCAGGATCGATCTGCTCGTAAGCCTTTTTCGGGTCAAGGTGGTGACCATTGATGCCACTGCGTGGTTGAGTGGTGACGTCTCGATCGCCCAAGTCCGTATTGAACTCGCCAGCCATAATCGTGTTAGAAAGCCCGTCAAGCACGTCGCGGAACTTCGGCTTGAGACGACCGTGAGCAAAAATTCCGCGGTTAACGTTATTCGCGTCGGCAAAAGTGGAGGCCGACTTTCCGAACTGATCGGTGATTGCATTGTATTGATAGTACAGCGAGTCGCCGAGACAGATGCCGTAATTCGTCCGGCCTTGCGCAGGGAGCCCTACGCCCGGGTCACTTGGGCAACGGAAGGAGGAAATGTTGGTCAACCAAGGTGTGTATTCGCCCTGAGCCGTGTGGTCGGCGAGTAGGATATAGGGGCTCGGACCCATCGCAGCATACAAATTACCCGAGGCGACTTGAAACGGGTTACTGATCTGCTCCCAAAGCGCCTGCTGCTCAATGAAGGGGGTGATTCCGACCAGGGCGCTGAGCTGGTTCATGTTTGTTCCGCCACCGCTGGGCGTCGGTGTATAGGTTGAACTCCAGCCCGACCCGGGGGTTCGTGCGGTTCCACCGGCCTGAGCCGGAAGCTGATTGTAAGCGGAATGGTAGTTGTGAAACGCCAAACCGATCTGTTTGAAATTATTGCTGCAACTCATTCGCCGGGCTGCCTCGCGGGCCGCTTGTACGGCTGGCAGCAACAAACCGACGAGCACGCCGATGATGGCGATCACCACCAGCAACTCAACTAACGTGAAACCACGATTACGATTGTCATTCATCATGCACCTCTAAAAATCGAATGAGAAAAAAAGAAAAACGAGCTTCGGGGGGGCTATTGCGGCAAAGCGGTCGGCCCATTGATGCCTGCGGGTTCAGCTTGACCGCCGCGAGCTGCCGCCTCGGGATTCTCCTGCAGGTATCGCTCTAGCTCTCCGGGTTCTGGAGACACCGCGTCCTTGCTGCCGCACCCGGCGACGCCGAGACAGAGTAAAAGTACGAATAAAGTTATGGGGCTCGATCGCATTGCAAATCTCCTGAGGGGAGTTGAAGAAAAGGCCTGTATTTAGTTTCTGTTATTGCATGTTATAACGCTATGCTTTGCGAGAGAAGAGAAAAACTGAAACTTTTTCACTGTTTCCTTGGCGTTCCGCCACGCATGCAGCGGATTGGGGCCGGAAAAGATGTGCTTTCAGAGCCAGCGAGCCTGATAGAAATCTTTAAAGAAAACGCATCGAACTCGAGTGCAATGCGATGCAGCACGTTAGGTAAAGCGAAACGGCGACTGCGTTAAACCGAATCTTTGTGAAGCGGAGCTCCTTGCGAGTTCCCTTGTTTGGCAAATGCAATGAAGTTCAGGCACGGCGATCGGCAAACGTGTTTCCTTCTTCCATGCTACAGAGCAGCATTCGAGTCACGTTTGTCGTTGCTCATTAAGCAACGGTGAGCGCTGTTCTAGGACGGCGTCGGGTTTGTCACCCGTCACATGGCGTGCTGGTTTGGAGTCGCGATCTCGCGCGGCCTCGACTAACAGTTTATAAAACTGTTGCTCATCATCGATGGAACGTTCATATTAGCAATGGCATCTCGGAAAGTTTGCAGTCCATTTTTCGCGACACAGAAGACGCCAGTCTGGTTGTGAGAATGCTGGACAAGTTACCCGATTTATTTTGATCTCGACGCTGCGTACACAGCAATGACACGCAAACGAAACGCGTCCTTCTGTGAACTTGTTAGGCGGTCTAACTAACCAGTCTTTAAGTGATTTCGGCAACGTGTTTCCCTTGGAAACGTGCGATTTCCAATTTATTATTGCTAGGTTGTCGTGCCCCATCATCACTTGCCAAGGTGGTCGCACCATAGGGTGTTCCACCACTGATCTCGGCCATTTCACTGAGTCCCGGGCACGAGTAAGGAACGCCGACAATGATCATGCCATGATGATACAGGGTGGTGTGAAAGCTTGTAATTGTCGTTTTCTGACCGCCATGCTGAGTTGCAGTCGAAGCAAAAACACTTCCGACTTTTCCTACCAGGTCTCCGTTCTCCAAAGACCCCCGGTTGAATCAAGGAACGCTCGCATCTGTGCGGCCATGTTACCGAAGCGTGTGGGTGTACCGAAGATAATGGCATCCGCTTCCTCACACGAGGACGCATCTTGTTCATCTTTCTACAGTAGCCGGCAACCGCGGGTAACAACGGTCGCTGTCGCACCCGACTAGGCAAGATCGAATAGCATCAACTCAGACGTCTAACTCGTCTTTAATTCAATTAAATCTTCGTCGCTAAGCTCAACAGAACCTCGTAACACCTGGATCCCGCCATATGTGCTCGCGGTCTTGGTACGACGCGAAGGAAAACGAGTGATACGTATTTAGCCAGCCATGATCGGCATGGCGCGGTCGTTTGCTCTGCGCATTCTGATCATTTCTGATCACCTCCAAACTTGATTACCGACGACCACTCAAGGCGGACCTCCGGTAGGGAGCCCTTTCAAGCTAGCATAAACCATATTCGTGTCGCATTCGTAACTGAATGTAAGCC
>NZ_BAABGA010000044.1:0-979 GCF_039541335.1 Novipirellula rosea
GCAATGCAAAAACGGCGACCAATGCTCGTGCAAGTCGGCAGTTCGCCGCCAAGACGCGGTTAAAGCGATTTGCAAGAGTTTAAGCACGCTGATCTCGCGAGATACGAATTTGATTGAGGCGGTCGTGCTGAAAAGCCAAGAGTTGGACGCCAAGGCGGACCAGGGTTCAGACGACCAGATTACTCGTTCTCGAAAGCAGTTGGCATTGCTTGGAAACCGAATCAACGACTTGTTCGACATGTCGGGCGAGGGGACGGACGAGGACCGGAAAGAAACCAAGACTCGGCTTCGAGCAGCTCAGGCTGATCGCAATGCAGTTCAAAGCGAACTCAATTGCTTGCAGCGTGCAGTGGAGGGCACGACAGAAACTCTAACGGTTGAGCAAATTCGTCAGCAGCTTTCGGAAACGTCGGACTTGCTCGCTAGGGCGGCATCTGGAGATCTAGGCGAAGACGCTGTTTACAAGGGACTGGCCATTTTTCGTTCGCTCACCGGTGAGAGAGTGCGCGTTCAGGTCGAACGCCGTGCAAATCGCAAACGCACCAATGTGCTTGGTTGCTTTCGCCCACAACTGATTCGCGGATTCAGTGCACAGACATCTCAAGTTGTTTCGGCGAGTGACGACGCCGTGATGGTCTGGCTGCGTAAGCCCCCGCGTTTGGACGCGATCGCCGAGCGGGTCCATGAACTGATTGACATCGAACGAATGAGTCACCGTGAAACCGCGAAGCAACTTCAGCGTGAGGGGAACACAGTGAACTCAGGAAATGTCTGGTACAGCTATCGTCGCTGGTACGAAATGCAGGGAATGGAACCACCTACGGTGCCCTATAACAACGGCAAGAGACGGCGTTCCGCATAACCCACCGAATCGAAACATTGACGAAACGTCTCGCTGAAACTGCGAGGCGTTTTTTGTGCGCGCAACTTACCTTCCAACCGGAGTGACCATGCAGCAAACAGACGAACAACAAGTCAA
>NZ_BAABGA010000045.1:0-1013 GCF_039541335.1 Novipirellula rosea
GGTTCTACCAAACGGGTGCTCAAGGGCAAGCGATGCAATGCAAAAACGGCGACCAATGCTCATGCAAGTCGGCAGTTCGCCGCCAAGACGCAGTTGAAGCGATTTGCAAGAGTTTAACCACGCTGATCTCGCGAGATACGAATTTGATTGAGGCGGTCGTGCTGAAAAGCCAAGAGTTGGACGCCAAGGCGGACCAGGGTTCAGACGACCAGATTACTCGTTCTCGAAAGCAGTTGGCATTGCTTGGAAACCGAATCAACGACTTGTTCGACATGTCGGGCGAGGGGACGGACGAGGACAGGAAAGAAACCAAGACTCGGCTTCGAGCAGCTCAGGCTGATCGCAATGCAGTTCAAAGCGAACTCAATTGCTTGCTGCGTGCAGTGGAGGGCACGACAAAAACTCTAACGGTTGAACAAACTCGTCAGCAGCTTTCGGAAACGTCGGACTTACTCGCTAGGGCGGCATCTGGAGATCTAGGCGAAGACGCTGTTTACAAGGGACTGGCCATCTTTCGTTCGCTCACCGGTAAGAGAGTGCTCGTGCAGGTCGAACGCCGTGCAAATCGCAAACGCACCAATGTGCTTGGTTGCTTTCGCCCTCAACTGATTCGCGGATTCAGTGCACAGACATCTCAAGTTGTTTCGGCGAGTGACGACGCCGTGATGGTCTGGCTGCGTAAGCCCCCGCGTTTGGACGCGATCGCCGAGCGGGTCCATGAACTGATTGACATCGAACGAATGAGTCACCGTGAAACCGCGAAGCAACTTCAGCGTGAGGGGAACACAGTGAACTCAGGAAATGTCTGGTACAGCTATCGTCGCTGGTACGAAATGCAGGGGATGGAACCACCTGCAGTGCCCTACAACAACGGCAAGAGACGGCGTTCCGCATAGCCCACCGAATCGAAACATTGACGAAACGCCTCGCTAAAACTGCGAGGCGTTTTTTATGCGCGCAACTTACCTTCCAACCGGAGTGACCATGCAGCAAACAGACGAACAACAAGTCAA
>NZ_BAABGA010000046.1:0-295243 GCF_039541335.1 Novipirellula rosea
TGGTCGATGACGATGGCTGGATCGTCGCCCAGTGGACGCTACTAACGAACGTCCCTGGTGACGAAGCTGATGCGTCCGAAGTAGGCAAATGGTACTACTTCCGCTGGCGCATCGAGAGTTTTTTCAAACTCCTCAAGAGTCACGGCTTGGAGTTGGAATATTGGCAGCAGGAAACGGGTTTGGCAATCGCAAAGCGTCTGCTTCTGGCCGCAATGGCGTGTGTGCTAGTGAAACAGCTGGAGGCCAGCGAGAGCGAAGCGGCGATTAAATTTCGTCGACATCTGATCCGATTAAGTGGACGCCGGATGAAACGCGGCGTGGAGTTCACCGGCCCCGCTTTACTGGCCGGGTATTACGTCCACTTGAATATGCTGGACTACTTGATGGCGACCGAACTTTCACTCCAGGAGATGAAAGACATGGAAAACGCCGCCCTCTCAGAGATAATCGATGTGTAGACACCAATGCCCAGCGGGAGGGTGAATTCTACGACGAATCTAGGCGGCACGACGTGCGGTCGACTCGGCTGCGACACTGGCGATGATATTGGGCATGACTTGTTCCTGACGCTGGCGTGCGGCATGGACAAGCGATGACGCAGCGAGCTGCGATAGAATGCCGACGCGGCCTCCGCTGTAAGCATGCAATTGATCCACGGCGCGAGGATGAAACAGCGACTGGCGTCCACCGACTCGCGTCACCGATTGCGAAAGAAAACGATCGGTATCCTCGGCGGTAAAACGGCCCAATTTGACGGTCTGATAACCGGAGGTTCTTGCGGTGGGCAATCGTTTGACTTGCGTTGCGGTTGCGGCCAACACCAACGAAATGTGCTCGCAATTGGACATCGATTTCAGTACCGACAACACTGCGGTGGTAACCCCGTCGACCAACCACACTGTATGCACTCTCTGGCGGGCGAGAAACTCGATCGCGTGTTGCAACTCTCGCGTATCCGCAGGGCGATGCCGACGCACCGCCGTATCGTTGTTGATCCCCAAGCCACGCGTCAGTTGGCGGATTGTCGATGAAGCATCCAGCGCACGCGACGCGTCGGTCATGACGCACTGAGTCGCCAGATCTCCCATCCCGCGACTGGCCACCAATTGATGCAGTAAGGTGGAAACGCCGCAACGTGGTTCGCTTTGAACGATCACGCAGCGAGTGTGAACCGCTAACGACTGGGCGATTTGAGCCATCGCCGACTTTTGTGCCGAGCCAGCAAAGAACCATTGGCCCGGGGATTCCGAAAACGGCAGGGCCGAAAGACGCCAATATTTGAGGACGTCAGTCATTGCGTAATATCCTTGTCGATTGGCTGGCCATCTATTTCAAAGGGGAGATTCGCTGTGGGAACCTCCTCCAGACGACACCACCCAGACGTCGATCGTCATTACGTGTATTATCGGCACTGCATTGATCGATCCTCCAGCATCCCTGGGTCACCGACTCGCGTAATCGCCACGCTCCCCCGATTCCACAATGACTCGTCGTTATTATTGTTCTAACCTGCCCTCCAACGGGGGAAACATCGTCCTGGTCGACGCCGAGGCCCAGCATGCCATCCGGGTGATGCGAGTCAAAACTGGCGAATCGATCACGCTGTTTGATGGCAAGGGAAGCGAGGCCGAGGCCGTCATCGACTCGATCACCCGGCGTGAGTGTTTTTGCAGCACCCAGCCGACCACCCAACCGGATCGTGAGCCTCAGGTGTCACTGCATATGGGCGTGGCTCTACCCAAACCCGATCGTTGTCGCGAGCTTGTCGAACGCTTGACCGAAATCGGAGTGAAAACGTTAACACCGATCGTGGCTGCACGGACCCAGCGTGAACCATCGGCTTCGCTGCTGGAAAAACTCAGACGGACCGTGACCGAAGCTTGCAAACAATCCGGCCGCAACCATTTGATGGAAATCCAGGACACGGTCACCAGCAGCCAATTTTTTGCCAGCGCGGCACATCAAGATCAACTCCGCTGGATTGCCCATCCTGCCGACGATGTTGACCATGTCGCGATCGCTAATCGCGACGACGCGACAAATTGCTGTGCCGCAGTGGGGCCCGAAGGTGGATGGACCGAGGACGAAGTCGCCTTGGCAATGCAACATGGATTCCAGTGTCTGCCGCTTGGGAACCGAATTTATCGAATTGAAACTGCCGCAGTCGTGATTGCCGCTCGCATGCTGTAAGCCACGTTTATATTGGTCCGATGCGAATCGCCCTTGTCATTACCGAATTGAATCCCGGCGGCGCCGAACGGTGCCTGTCCGAGATCGCGATCGGACTCGCCGACAACGGCGACGACGTGCGTGTCTACAGCTTTGGCTCGCCGCCGCTTCCGCAAAAGGCGATCTTCGCCGAACGCCTTTCTTCGCATGGCATCTCGGTCACCTATCTGAACCTCGACTCGGCATGGCACTTCATGCGGGCCCGCCGCGAATTGGCCAAGTTGCTGCGATCGTTTCAGCCATCACTCGTACAGACCTTCTTGTTCCATGCCAATGTGATTGGAACGTTGGCGGCAAAAGATGCGGGAGTGAAGGTCTGTGTGGGCGGCATTCGCGTCGCCGAGGCGAATCGAATCCGCTGCCAAATCGAACGGCGACTGATTAAGAAAATGGATCATGTCGTCTGTGTCAGCGAAGAAGTAAAACTGTTTTCGCACCAGTATTTGGGTACTCAAGCCGAGCGAACCTCGGTTATTCCCAACGCGGTGGACGTTCCCGCATTTTCAACCGCCCATCCCGTCGCACTGCACACGATCAGCTGGGACGACGACAGCGTGGTGACTCTTTTTGTGGGGCGGATGCACCCGCAAAAAGGACTGGAACTGATTCAAGAACAAATCGATACGCTGGCGCCGGCAGGTTCGAATCGCCGCGTGCTGTTGATAGGCGAGGGACCGCTCGCAAAGAAAATCGATGATTGGACGCAGCAGGTTGGCCATGACCGAGTCCAGCGATTGCCGTGGCATCCCAACATTGCGGCCTGGATGCGAGCATCACGCGTGCTGGTTCTGCCCAGTCGTTATGAGGGCATGCCCAATGTCGTGCTCGAAGCGATGGCGGCGGGTCTGCCGGTCGTTTGCAGTAATGTCGAAGGATCCAGTACGTTGTTGGCTCACGCGGCAGACGACCAACTGTTCGACTCGGGCGATTCGCCGGCGATGGCTAAGCGAGTCACGCGTTTTCTCGATGACGCCGATTTTGCACGTGAACTTGGACTTCAGAACCAAGCTAGGGCTCGTATCGATTTTTCAATTCCGACGATGGTCGATCGTTACCGGACTCTGTATCGCGATCTGCTGAATCGCTGAGTAGTGCGAACAAGCTCGATTCTACCGGATTGCCAGAGGATCGGCCGCTGAAAGCGGACGGGGAGGGCCCGGTGAAACCATGCTTGCATGGTCCACCTCTAACACTGCGAGCCCCACCCAGAACCGGCCGCCGCCGGCTCTGACCTCCCCACGGGGGAGGTGAAATCGGTTTACCGATCCCAGCTTGCGTCGGGAGGGTCGGAAAGCGAGCCTTCAGCGAGATTTCCGGGGAGGGCCTGGTAAAACCATGCTTGCACGGTCCATCTCTAACACTGCGAGCCCCACCCAGATCCGGCTGCCGCCGACTCTGACCTCCCCACGGGGGAGGTGAATTCGTTTTACCCTCCCAGCTTGCGTCGGGAGGGTCGAAAAACGAGCCTTCAGCGAGATTTCCGGGGAGGGCCCGGTGAAACCATGCTTGCACGGGCCATCTCTAACACTGCGAGCCCCACCCAGAGACGGCTGCCACCGACTCTGACCTCCCCACGGGGGAGGTAAAATTGGGTTTGGCTACGGTTGGGAGGGCGGCGCCGATCACTTCGTTCCGGGCAACGCGGTGCGGTTGACCTTGGGAACCTCGTATTGAGTTTGACGAACCGGTGTAAATCGTTTGACACGCACTTCGTCCTCGCTGAACGGATCTGACAGACTATCGAACAGCGATCCCCCTTCTTCTTTTGGTGCCGCTGGTGTGTTTTTGGGCTGCTGACGTGGCACGTCCGGCCGAGGCGTGGGGATGGCACGGGGCACTGCACGCGATTGAGGCATGACGCCGGATCCAATCGACTCGCCACTGCGTGAACGAGGCTCTGTCGGCAACGATCCCGCCCGGACATCGCGTGGTTCGCGTGGCGATGGAGTGGATCGAATGATCGGTTCGCTCATTTGCATCGGCATGCGAGGTGCCATCATGCGGGGCTGAGACATTCGTGTTTGCGGCATTCGGGGCGATGCCATCTCGACACTTTCCTCATAGATTTCGGTCTCGCCACCGAAGCCGTGCGATCCGCTGGCGTACGGCACCACGCTAATCTCGTGTCCTTCGAACGGCATCATGGTGCCCATCGCCGAGTCACACGATAGCGTGTCACAGCCCCCGGTTCGACATTTGTCCAATCCGAGCAATTTTTCGATCCCGCCGGCAAACGCGTCCAGCGAGCGGTAGATCGGACCATGTTTTGGCGGGCAAGCCATTCTCGCACCTCCATCACATCCACAATCGCCCATCATGGGCAGAGCGATTCCGCCACAATCACAGGCTGCGGTTTCACAGCCGCATTCGGCTGCGACCACGGGAAGCGTCGGCGTCGCCAAGGATGCGGCCATGGTGCCCACCACGGCGAATCGAATGACCGCCTTGATCGTGCGGGATCGACGTGACGAAATGACAGTTTTACGGGAATTCATCGGGAACCTCTATCGATGGGATCGTGTTGCCCTCTGATATCGTCGCCGTAGAACCGGAATGACCAAGAGAATCCGAACGAGCCGCAAACTCGCCCTATCTTGCCAGACCGGCATCATTGGAGGGATCGTGCCCGCCAAACAAGGGAGAGCATTTCGCTAAACCGAACGCCCCAGCACGCTGTATTTTGCCAATGCTGCGTGCAAGTCGATCCCCCAATTGACTCCTTACAGACAACGGGGCATTGGATCGTTAAACTGTTGCCATCGGTTAATAATGCATATTTTTTAAGTCCACTTTGCTAGAGAATCCTGCTGTGAATTTCGATCCATTCGGCGCTCGCGATCAATTTGACACTGGCCACGGTACAGCGACGATTTATCGTCTCAGCAAGCTCGAGGAAGCTGGGTTAGGCGAGATCAGCCGTCTGCCATTTTCCATCCGAGTCTTGTTGGAGGCTGTTTTGCGAAACTGTGACGACTTCCTCGTCACTCAGCAGGACGTCAAGAACTTGGCCGCTTGGGACGCCGCTTCCCCGGCCAAACAAGAAGTCCCTTTCAAACCGTACCGCGTTGTCTTGCAAGACTTTACCGGCGTTCCTGCGATCGTCGACTTGGCGGCGATGCGTTCGGCGATGGAGCGAATTGGCGGCGATCCAAACAAGATCAACCCGCTGATTCCCGTCGACTTGGTGATCGACCACTCGGTGCAAGTCGACTTTTTCGGTACCGACGGAGCACTCGCCCAAAACGTCGAACGTGAGTTCGAGCGTAACCGCGAACGCTATGAATTCCTGCGTTGGGGTCAGAAAGCATTCGACAATTTCCGCGTCGTTCCTCCGAACGTGGGCATCGTCCACCAAGTCAATCTCGAATACTTGGCCAGCGTCGTCGCGCTCAAAGAGACCGACGAAGGCCCGGTTGCGATGCCCGACACCCTCGTCGGCACCGACAGCCACACCACGATGATCAACGGACTCGGCGTGCTGGGATGGGGCGTTGGCGGTATCGAAGCGGAAGCCAACATGCTCGGCCAACCCCTTTACATGTTGATGCCCGAGGTGATTGGGTTCGAATTGACCGGAGCGCTTCCGCAAGGTGCGACCGCAACCGACATGGTTTTGCGAGTGGTCGAAATTTTGCGTGAAGAAGGCGTTGTCGGTAAGTTTGTCGAGTTCTTCGGAACCGGAATGAACAAGATGAGCGTGGCGGACCGCGCCACGATCGCCAACATGGCTCCCGAGTACGGTGCGACGATGGGCTTTTTCCCTGTCGATCAAGTCACGCTCGAATACATGCGTCAAACCGGTCGCAGCGAACAACAGATCGCGTTGGTGGAAAGCTATTGCAAAGAACAAGGCTTGTTCCGCACCGATGATGGTCCTGAACTGAACTACACCAAGAAGCTGTCATTGGATCTCGGTACGGTCGAACCCAGCTTGGCAGGTCCGAAACGCCCGCAAGACCGAATCACGCTAAAGGACATGAAAAAGTCCTTCGAAAAATCGCTGACCGCTCCGGTTGGCAAGACAGGATTTGGGCTCGATTCAGAGGCACTCAAACGCACCGCAAAAGTAGAAAACAACGGCGACAGCAGCGAAATTACTCACGGTGCCGTGGTGATTGCAGCAATCACGTCGTGCACCAACACCAGCAACCCGTCGGTCATGATCGGTGCTGGTTTGCTGGCCCAAAAAGCTGCCGAGCGAGGATTGAAAGTTCCGTCGCACGTCAAAACCAGCTTGGCACCAGGTTCTCGCGTGGTCACCGAATATTTGGACAAAGCGAACCTTACCGACAGCCTGCGAACACTCGGTTTCCACACGGTCGGCTACGGCTGTACGACCTGTATCGGAAACAGTGGTCCGCTTCCCGAACCCGTTGCAGCGGCGATCAAATCGGGTGACTTGGTGGCCTCGGCCGTACTCAGCGGCAACCGCAACTTCGAAGGCCGCGTCAACCCGTTGACCAAAGCGAATTATCTGGCGAGCCCTCCGTTGGTCGTCGCCTACGCTTTGGCTGGAACGACCGATATCGATTTGTTGACCGAACCACTTGGACAAGACCAATCGGGTAACGATGTCTTCTTGAAAGACATCTGGCCGACGAACGAAGAAATCCGCGAAACCATGGCAACGTCGATTGATCCATCGATGTTCACCGAGCAATACGAGGCCTCGGTGACAGGCAACGAATTGTGGAATGCCATCGATGTTTCGGGCGGAGCGTTGTACCCGTGGGACGAAAACAGCACTTACATTCACCATCCTCCGTTCCTCGATTCGGTGACCGCCGAAGCCGTGCCGGACATCGCACCGATCAAGGGTGCTCGCGTGTTGGCGCTGCTCGGCGATTCGGTCACGACGGACCACATTTCTCCCGCCGGTGCGATCGCGTCGGATGGACCTGCCGGCCGATTCTTGAAGGATTCAGGCGTCGAAGTGCGTGAATTCAACAGCTTTGGATCACGCCGCGGCAACGACCGAGTGATGGTGCGAGGGACGTTTGCCAACATTCGCATCCGCAACCAATTGGCTCCAGGGACCGAAGGGGGCGTCACTCGCTATCTGCCCGATGGTGATGTGATGAGCATTTACGATGCGTCGATGAAATACCAAGCCGCTGGCGTTCCGTTGGTGGTTTTGGCGGGTGCTGAGTACGGTACCGGCAGCAGCCGCGACTGGGCCGCCAAAGGCACGATGCTATTAGGTGTCAAAGCCGTGATCGCAGCCAGTTACGAGCGAATCCATCGCAGTAACTTGGTTGGCATGGGCGTGTTGCCACTTGAATTTGCCGACGGTGCCACTTGGCAATCGCTTGGTTTGACAGGCGAGGAAACGTTTGACATTCCTGATCTGTCCGACGCGATCGAGCCTCGTTCGACGATCACCGTGCACGCCACCGACGTGAACAACAACACCAAGACGTTCCCATGTGTGGTGCGAATCGATACGCCGGTGGAACTGCAGTACTACCGCAACGTTGGTATTCTGCCCACGGTACTTCGCAATCTGTCGAAGTAAGACGGTTCGAAAAAAGTCGGTCGGGCGGCGGACGCCCGATGCCAGCAACACGAGTCCCCTCGCCCAAGCTTCGCTTGGGCGAGGGGACTGCCGCATCAAGGAATCTTGATGACGTTCAGCAGAAAATCGCCTACCTTGTTCATCATTTCTCGCAGCGGCCCGAGCCCTAGCGGTTTGGTGATGTAGGCGTTCGCGGTGGCTTGGTATGCCTTGGTCACTTCGCTCGGTTCATCCGAAGCCGAGCAAATGATCACAAACAAATGGGCCAACGAGGGATCGCGACGGATTTCGCTCAGCACCTCGCGTCCGCCCATCATCGGAAGATTTAGATCCAAGAGGACCAGATGCGGCATTTCCGCATCCTCAAAACCTGGTTCGCGGCGAAGATAACTCAGTGCTTCTTCACCGCTGGCGACGCGGGTCATCGCGTTCTCAAAATCACACGAAGCCAAAGCTCGCTTCGTGATCTCGGCTTCAAACTCGGCGTCTTCGACGAGTAATATCCGCAGCCTTGTTCTATGCATCATTGCGTCTGTTGAAAAAACGATCGTTTACTTGGTGATTTGAAAACAGAATCGACTGCCACCTTCGGCGGAGGCTTCCACCCAAATTTCGCCGCCGTGACGCTGCACAATCCGCTTGCAAAGCGCCAGTCCAATCCCGGTTCCTTCGATCGTACTTCCATCATGAAGCCGCCGAAACACCTGAAAGACTTCGAGACGAAATTTGGGATCGATTCCGATGCCATTATCCTCCACAACCAACAACCAATGCTCGGGTTGCTCGATCGCGGATATCGTAATTTCCGGACGCCGATTTGGATCGCGATACTTGATCGCATTGCCAATTAAATTTTGCATCAATTGACACAATCGCGACTCGATCCCGCGGACGGTCGGCAAAGGGTCAATTCGAATCACCGCTCCGGTCTCTTCGATTGATACTTCTAATCGCCGCATCGCTTCGTGAACCACCTCCTCCATATTCACTTCGCTGAGATCGGCGTCATCCCGGCTGACCCTAGAATACTGAAGCAAATCGTCGATCAATTTTTTCATCCGCTTGGCAGCTGCAATCTGCAACTGCAAATAGCGTTTGCCTTCCTCGCCTAATTTGTCGCCAAAGTCTTCGTTTATAAACTCGGCATAGTTCGAAATAGCTCGTAGCGGTTGCTGTAAATCGTGCGAGGCGACGTAGGCGAATTGTTTCAATTCTTCGTTGCTCTCGTCGAGCAATTCGGTCTGACTACGCAAATCCTCTTGAGCATGCAAACGCACAATCAGTGTCGAAACAATATACGCGAGCTGGCGGAGCACGGATTCATCTTCGTAATCAAAATCCCCTGTTTCTTTATCCGACAACCAAATTGCTCCTAGCGTTTGCCCCTCGCCATCGATCAATAAACAGACGAGCAGTCCACGCAGCGCGGGTCGATGAGCCGTCGCTTCGCAGAAGCTCGCACCGATCGGGTGCGACCGCAACTGCTCCGCCGTCAACGACACCACCGCTCGGTCGAGCGAGCGAAAAAAATCGCATAACGCGATATCATCAGAATGCTCGGTGGGCTCGGATTCCGCCGGTGCCTCCCCTGCCGCATCGCTTTGGACGACTGTTTCGCTGGACCTTTCGGCAGCTTGATACGTCGGATGTTTCTCGGAATAAGAGCGTCCGTGCATCGCCGGTTTACCGTTTGGCGTATGGCATAAATCCATCCCTGCGATCTCCGCCGAACACAATCGACGAGCCTGCCTGCAAACGATCTGGCTAAGGCCTTCGAGTGACGTCACACGCAATGTCGACTCGAGCGTTTGCAGCATCACCTCACTTAAATGCAAGTCTTTGCTGAGACGTTGCTCGTGTATTTTTTGATCCGTCACATCCAAGTGCACGCCGAGTAATCGGCTGGGCTGGCCGCTGGAGTCACGAAACAGTTGGCCGCGTGCCAAAATCCAACGGTACACTCCCGAGGCATGCTTCATTCGGAATGCGGATTCATATTCGCTGTTCGTACTCGCCAGCAACGCTTTGACACGCGAGATCGCTTCGGGCAAATCGTCGGGGTGGACACGTGATTCCCAGTCCACATATTCCGAAAGCGTGCCGGGGACTTCTCCCAATTGCCGGTGCCACTGGTCGGAATAAAACACTTCGTTCGTCGCTAGATTCCAATCCCACAGTCCAACGTCACCTCCCCGCAGTGCATGTTGCAGTCGGGTTTGCGCCCGCAGCAGCTCCTCTTGTTCGATGCGGCGATCGGTCACTTCATGCCAGACTCCGACGACCGCGTCGCCCGACTCTAACTGCACCGCCGTCAACGCGACTTCACAAACGAATTCATTTCCATCGGTGCGACGAAACAGCCACTCAACGCGATGTTTGCCATGTTCTCGAACCTGTGTCTCGATCTGCTGCCATCGCTCGCTCGACAAACCACCGTCCATTTGGAACTGCGGCGAGAACTCAGCCGGGTGACGCCCCAAAAGTGCTTCCGAATTGGACATCCCCAACATTTTCGCCATGGCAGGGTTGCACTGCAAAATGCCTTGCGAATTGTAAATGAACTGAGCATCTAAGGATTGTTCATACAGCACATTGCGGAGCACCGATTCGGACAAAGGTTCTCTCATTCGGCCATCGCCTCGGAGTACTTTTCGATTTGTTGGTGTAGATGCCATTGTCCAGGATCATCCAACAAACAGCCACTCTCGATCTGCAGCGCTTCGTCGACGCGATCGAGCAGAAACAGAATTTCAGCGAGTGTATCGCGATAAATAGCACTCTCGGGTTCAAAATAAACCGCTTGCTCGGACAACCGTGCGGCCTCGTTGAGTTCACGTTGGTTCATGGCGGCAACCCAAGCCAGATTATTGCCGGCGGTGGCATCAAACGGATAATCGGCAATGTACGCTCGGCCAGCCTCCCAGACACGCTGGAACGAGGCATCCGCGATCGCATCCATTCCTTTGTCGCGCATTTTGGGAAGCAATCGTTCGGCCACATCAATATCCAGCGGATCCATTTGATAGATTCGATCGAGATGTCGCTGCACTTCTTGCTCGTCTCCCTTTGCGATCGCACCTTCGAGCTGCCAACGGCGAACAAACACGGGCAGCGAGATATAGGCCACCGAACGAAAGAAGGTGGTTTCAAGAGTGCCACCGATCGCCAGATCGAACCATTTTGCCGCGTCAATCGGATTGGTTTCACGAACCAGGGTGGAATAATTCCGAGCGACATCATACAGCTCCGTCGCTCCCTCGGAACCAAACGCCGCCATCGGCAACAAGCTTCGATAGCCCTCGAGCGTCATTTGACGCTCACCCCGTTCGCCCAAGTACTCCAGCAGTTCGCTGCGCAGCTCCATCGCAGGCGAACACAACATCAATCGCAATTGGCGTTCGAGACTTTCCGCCTGCGTCAAATGACCCTGGCGTCTCGCCAAAATCCACTGGCCCACCGTCGCTTTGGCCGCGTAATGAATCTGCTCAGGATTTTGGCGAATGTAGCGAACCGTCGCGGCAGAAAGCGCCGGACGCGGAGTCGCGGCCACCGATTTCCAAACACCGTCGAAACCAGTCAATGCACTTTCAGCGCGGCCCAGATCCAGTTCACGTTGGGCAATCGAAAACGTGGCAGAAATATCGCCACCGGCCGCAAGCGTCGCCAAGATCTCGCTGGCAATCTCGGCTTGACCAAGCTGCGAAAACAAGGTCGCCAGTTGAACGTTGAGTCGACGAGGCAGCGAGCGGCGAACGAGCGAGCGCTGACCCGCCGGAGGAAAATAATCTTGGCTGGATGTCAGCGTTTGATAGAGTTGCTGAAAACGTTTTTCATCCTCAAACGCCGCCGGAATTTCACCTCGACACAAATCAAATGCGATCTGCACCCGTTGATCAAACGGAGTCGTCGGCATCATCACCGAAATCGACTCGAGGATCATTTCCCACGTTTTCGAATCGACGCCGGAAAGCGACGCAACAATCAATCGCTGTGTCTCGCTGGACAATGAACTCTCGCCGGGACGCACCGCCAAGCGAGCCATCCAATCGTCACGATTGGTGACCAGCAACGTAATCAGCACCGTGTCACGGATCCGTTGACTGCCAACAATGGTATCGGAGTCCGATAAATCACGGGCGATCGTCCACGCCGCTTGTTCACGCCCCACGGCTAACAAACAACGCATCAGCGACAGTAAGCGATTCAATTTCGGAGCGACCCTTGGCGTCACGCCAAGGGTTTTCGCATCCATCGTGTCTTGCGTTTGCTCTTCGATCGCCTCGGCAATCCAAGTCTGCAAATTCGCATCCACGTCGTTGTAGGGGTACCCCAAAATTTCAAAGGCTCGATTCGTGCGAGCCGCCGAGATGGCGACCACCGCTGCGGAATCCGAGCGAGGCCGTTTGACGGCATCATAGAGCTCTTCGCTGCGAGCCAAAATGGTGATCGCTTCGTCAACGTACCCGTGGCTAGCCAAGCACTTCCATCGCAGGTCGACCGAGGCATCGCTTACCGTAACCGGTAGGTCGACCAATTCCTTTACCGCATGCGTTCGAATGCCTTCATCGTTCGCTCGGTCCGCAGCCACCAACGCCTGGCACCACAATCGACTACGCTCGGCGGATCCTTCATCCGCTTGGGCCGCTTGGCGAGCCGTCTCGGTTGCTATCGCCTGCCATTGCCCCACCAACATTTGGCAAATCCGAAGCAGCGATTCGTCTCCGTGATTCTTGGCTCGTGCGATGGCATCGTCCATTCGCCCCAACACCGCCAGCACAACAATTTCAGCTTCGCTACGGACCATCGGTGTCCAATTCTCAGCCGCCTGAGGCAACAAGCCAGCGTCATCAAGATCGAGCCCTAGTTCTTGCATCATCTGAACTCGACACACCGCCATCTCTTTCGAATCGGCGACAAGATCGACCAAGCGAAGCAAATCCATCAACAAATCATCTTGATAGGCCCGCCGCACATAAACGGGGAAACGCCGATTCAGTGCCGCCGCTAAACGTTGATTCAACAGCATGCGCTGCGAGGTCCCGGCGGACTCTTCGACCGCAACGACGACGGCACCGAATTGGCCGACTTCGAGCAATTCCTCGAGCACCGAGGGGTCGTCGTCCTGTTGTAACAACCTCGCCAATTCCGGAGGTGTCTCGGGCAAAGCACCGCGTCGCCACTGCCGTAAAATCCAATTGGCTCGGTCCGCCACTTCCGGATCAGGATGACGCGCGGCGTCTTGGACCGCTTGCCGTGACGTTTCTCGCAGTCGCCACATCTGCATCATCGCCGCTTGCCGTCGTGAATAACGGTCGTCCGACAATTGCTCGATCGAGACCGCCTCACCCGTGACGGAGCGTGGGGAATCCGTCACCAAGTCGCCGCCATCCCGCGGGCCGCCATCGCGTGGTCCGGCCTTCAGCGGCGAAGTGAACGCCAGCGGACTGAGCAATACCAACAACAGAAATAAACGCTGCGTCGGCGACCAGCCCATCCGATTCACGCGGCGCAAGCTCTCGCGACACGATGTCGTAACGAGTCGTGTGGTAACGAGTCGTGCGGTAAAGAGTTGGGCGGTGACGAGTCGTATGGTGACGGGCGGTGCTGGCTTCACCGACGTTGCATCGAGAGTCTCAGATTCGATCGCTTTCGATCCACTTGCTACGATTCGATACCGCAATGATTGACCGCCGGTTATTGGAGTCATGAAGAGACGCGTTTATTTTGGATGAAAGAGTTTTTTTTAGTGGCAGAGTTAGCCGCTCATGCTGCGACACGTGATGCACCGATACGGTTAAAATTTTACCCAAGCCAGCGTCTTGCCGATGGCTATTCTAGGCGTTTTTGGCTGAATCAAAGGATTTTTGTCACCCTGTTTCCTGTCGTCGCATTGCGTATCTTGTAGAGGTAAACAAATCGCCTCCCACGTTTGATTTCACAGATGCCCCGTCGAAGCACGTTTTTGTGTCGCTCGACATGCCCCATCTGCCATTCCCACCCCACCCATTTTAAAGTGAATTTCCTCATGCGAAAGCTTTCTTTGATTTGCCGCAGCTTCACCGCGGCTTCCCTCACCGCAGCCTCGCTGGTCGGCTCTGGTTTCGCGGCTCTTGGCCCGATGGGCATCGCCTCGCCCACGACCTGCGTGGCCGAAGAACTGTGGCCACAGTGGCGTGGCGCCAACCAGAACGGGGTCGCTTCGGGGGATCGCTTCCCGACCCAGTGGAGTGAATCCAAAGGAGTCGATTGGAAAGTCAAACTGCCCGGTTCCGGTGGCAGCACCCCGGTCATCGCCGGTTCGCATGCCTACCTCACCTACGGCGATAAAGACAAAAATCATCTTGCCGCAATCGATTTGAAGTCAGGGAAAACCAGCTGGTCGGTGCAACTGGGAACCGACCGCGGAAACAAACATCGCAAAGGCAGCGGTAGTAACCCGTCGGCCGTGACCGATGGCAAGCACGTGTATGCCTATTTTCGCAGTGGAGACCTGGCCTGTGTTGACACCGATGGCAACGTGAAATGGGAACTGAATCTGCAAGAAAAATATGGCGAAGACACACTTTGGTGGGACCTGGGCACCTCGCCGCTGTTGACCGACAATGCGATCGTGATCGCCGTCATGCAAAGTGGCCCCAGCTATGTGGTCGCGATTGACAAAACGTCCGGCGACGAGCTTTGGCGGACCGAGCGGATGCTCGATGCACCCGAGGAAGCGGCTCAAAGCTATGCCACTCCGCTAAACGTTTCTGTCGATGGCGAACCGATGATCGCCGTGATGGGCGCCGATCACTTGACGCTTCACAACGCCAAGGATGGAAAGCAAGTCGGGATTTTAGGCGGGTTTAATCCGGATGGCGAAAAATTCTTTCGCTCGATCTCGTCGCCCGTTGCTGTGGGCGACATCATCGTTTGCCCCTATGCTCGTGGTGCAACGCTCACGACGGTTAACATGAAAATGCTGGCCGCGGGCAAGGGTGACGAAGCCATTATTTGGTTCCGGGACGACCTTGGCAGCGACGTCCCCACCCCGGCTGCCCAGAACGGTAATCTGTACCTCGTCGGCGACGGCAAAGCCAACCGCGGCCAAGTCAGCTGTCTGGATATCGAAACCGGAAAGGCAAAATGGCAAGTCCAACTGCCCAAGTCGCGACAGGGTTACAGCAGCTCGCCGCTGGTCGCAGGAAACCATCTCTACATCACGCAAGAAGACGCGGTGGTCTTTGTTGTCGGCCCATTGGATGCCAAAAATCCCGCGCTCGTCGCCACCAACGAACTCGCCGACAACGAACCCTTTACCGTCGCCAGCCCAGTGCCGGCAGGCGATTCGTTGCTGATCCGAACCCACGATTATCTGTATCGTGTGTCGGGCCAGAAGAAGTAACCCTTTTTTACGTCGTTACTCATTTCGCACGCCTACCACAAAAAAACGCCCTGAGGAATGCATCCTCGGGGCGTTTTTCTTGTTTGAAACGGTAGATTGTGGCGGCCGCTTTAAGGTACCGCAACGACTTCGCGACCTGCTCGTGTCGACAAGCCTTGCCACAGATCAAGATCAATTGAATCCGTAACGAAGCGGACCGAACCGTCCATCAAGCAAGTGTTCACGCCGCCTACGTGGTAGCTTCGCGAGGTGACCGCGGCGTAGGTTTTTGGAATCGGTGCGGTCGCAGTCTTGCCTTCACGAAAGTTCGTAAAGTCGACGTCGTACTCAATGCCATTCTCGGTGCAAAGCACTTTCTTGTTAGGCGAAAATGCCGTCGTGAATCCGCTTTGATGAACGCGTCCGTCAACCCATTCGGTGTGCCCGGTGTTGGTTTTGAACGAACCACCCAGCGTACAGATTTCGCTTGGCTGCGTTGGCTTGGTGAGATCTCCGGCTTGGGAAAGGTCTCGATAGTAAGGTGTCCAAGCTTTGACTTCGGAAAACGCCAAGGTGTTACTGAGACCATCCAAACAGTCACGGAACTTCAAGTAGCGATTGGCTGCGAACGATCCATCGCCGATCGTGTTGTCGTTGGGGTTGAATGTAAACCAAACGCCGCCGTTGTAGCCGTAGTTAAGTGGATAGTGCTCAGGCCCACTGCTGCCGATACGCTGCATGTCGTTGGGCTCACTAGGGCACAAGTAGGTCGGTACGCGGTAGCTCGAGATCGGAACGGCCACGCCATCGACTTGCAGCGTCGCTCCGCCGTAGCCCGCGCCAAAATCGATTGCCGAAGCAAGGGAGATGGCTTCGATATAGGGCAAGATGCGAGCTTGCGTGGACCATCCGTCACCGGTCGTCGCCGAAGGCGACCAAGCTGCGGGCAGCGATTTGGTCGCCGATTCATAATTGTGAACCGCCAAACCAATCTGCTTCAAATTATTGCTGCAGCTCATCCGGCGAGCGGCCTCGCGAGCGGCTTGGACTGCAGGTAGCAAAAGGCCTACTAGAACGCCAATGATCGCGATCACAACCAGCAATTCGACGAGCGTAAATCCAAAGTGACGCGGTGCACCTTTGGCCATATCAATTTCTCCGGATGGGTGGCTATTCGTTAGCGAACGCCGGTGAGTTGGTATTGAGAATCAGTCGCAACAAGGAGAAATCTAGTCGTTCGCCCGATTATTCGCAACCACTAAAGCGAAAAAGAATGGGCTAAAAATGCTGGTCCCAGCGATTGCAAGATGGGCAAAAACAGCGTGTTTGATGGCCGAATCGCCACTTCGTTAGCGTGAAGGGAGCGGAAAGGCCCGATATTTCCTTTGGAACTTCGAATTGGCGCATTGGAACGTCGCAAAAAAAAAACGGCCGGAATCACTGACACGTGACTCCGGCCGCCCGAGGTTTAGACGGCTTGTAGCACTCCGTCTTCCATTTCTTTTTGCAATCGCTTTCGAGCTACGTGCAAACGACGTTTGATCGTTCCGACGGGAGCGTCGAATTCGTCGCTCATTTCGATCAACGACTTGCTGTGCAAGTAAAACGCCTTCAGCGTTTGTCGATCCAAATCGCCCAATCGATCGATGCTGTCGCGAACCACCGCGGCTTGCTCACGATCCTCGGCAAACGAATCGGGAGTCCCGATGGCGAAGCAAGTCGCTTCGAGCGTTTCGGGATCACACGCGATTGCGGTTCGATTTCGCGTCATTCGATTGATCGCCATGCGATGCACGATTCGGCGTAACCAACCACCAAATGCCTCGGGCACTCGCAATTGGTCGATCTTTTGCATCGCTTGGATGAACACGTCCTGCGCGAGTTCTTCGGCTTCGTCGGCATTACGAACGCGTCGCATTGCCAATGCGACGATTCCGCCTCGGTAACGCTCGAACAATTCACCGAAAGCGTCTTGGTCGCCGTTTTGTACGGCCAATACGAGTTCGGCAACCGTTGCCGTGCTGAGATGGGTCTTTAAGTCAAGGAAGCTGTTTTCAGTGATGTTCATGTTTTCGGTCCTTCCGAAAATCAACCACGCACGGTAGCGATGTTAGGCCATCGCAGAGGAAAGGTGGTTGTGGCTGCTGCGACAACGGGGGTGTGGAAATGACCACGGACCTGTATGCAGCAGTACCAAGGTTTGATTCGGTTCTGGGGCGTTTGATCAAAGAACAGAACGAAGACGCTCAAATTTCCTTGGTCAAACGAGGGAAACAATCGCCGGATCGCTTCGTGAATCGATCAAATTCGCATTAAGGAACTTGATGAGTCGCGAAACCAAGCGGAGGTGTTACCAGCTTTGGCGGTTGAGAACCTCGAATGATCACGGCATTGCCGTGGTCCAAGCGGGGCGCTCACCGGGTATGGAAAGAGGGGGTTTAGCCTCTGCCAATACCGCCGGCTGGATAATCCGCCGCTATCGCCACTTGTAGGTGGCACAGCGGATTACCGGGTTTAAGCCCACGTTTGCTGGCATTCCACATCACGTCATGATGGCTGAGTTGACTCGGCCATAACGTCGATGTGGACGTCAACGTGCGCGTACCCGTGCAACACGACATCCCCAGAAGCATCCGCCCTAGCCATGAATGGAGGGCAAACGCGACGACGGTCGATACGGCGCTACGGATCTCACGGACTTCGTTGACGACGAAGAAACGTGTGACGATTGCTGTGATCGATTCGATACGCATTTGAATCCTCCCGGCACCTCGAGGGTGCGGCGGCGGAGCAAAGGAAAAAAACAGAACTACAAGCCAGCAGAACTCTCTGCTGACCGTTACCTAGGTGAACAATACCCTCGCCAGGAGAGGAAATCCAGTTAGAAATCCTCCAGTGGCACGGATCTTGTCCGTGGTAACGATGACTTAGACATCGACATCGACCACAGGTTCAGGGGTAAAATCAAAAAAGCTGGATTTTCCTAAAAACTTTTAGTGATGCCAAATGTCGACATTGCTGGCTGGAACGATCACAAAATTCCGTCTCGTGGGCGGTGCCGTCCGCTCGGGGGCCGTTTCTGCAAAAAACGCGATTCTCGACCTTGCCTTCCCCCCCGCATGTCGGCTGTGCAGTCGTTTGGTTCCGCCGCAGCATGATTTTTGCCAAACATGCCAGTCGGCATTGACGGCGTCCGAAGCCGAAATGAGACGAGGATGCCGCCGCTGTGGATTTCCACTTGGCCGCCAGCAAAGGCAGCTCGAATCCGCAGACAACGCCGATTTTGCCGATGAGCACGCTAAGGTTGACGATTGGGGGAACCAGACTTCGGGTTCGCCGCAATGCCCGCAATGCAAGGAAAAAACGTTCCAATTTGACCGAGTGGTGGCGTTGTGGCGGTACCATGGACTCGTCTGTGACGCGGTGGTGGCGGCCAAGTATGTCAGCCAATCGCCACTGGCCGACGCGCTCGGGCGGCGACTTGGCAAGATGTTGGCCGATCAACTCGCCAGCGATTTCCCGACTCTAGTCACCTTTGTCCCCTCGTACTTCACTCGCCAATGGTCACGTGGCGGCATTGGGGTCCGCACGATCGCCGCTGCGGCCGCTTCGACACTTGGTATTCCCTGCGTTCCACTGCTGCGAGCATCCCGCCGGATCGCAAAACAAGCCTGGCTGGAAAATGAAGATCGTATTGACAATGTTCGTGATGCGTTCGAAATCCGAAAACGATATGGTGTGCTCCGGTCGCCAGATTTGTCGAATCAGCATATTTTATTGGTCGATGATGTTTTCACCACCGGAGCCACGTCCAACGAGGTAGCCGGAGTGCTGCGTCAGGGCGGAGCCCCCAAAGTGACGATTGGGGTTGTTGCCCGGGCCGTCCGAGCGGGGTGATGACTCTCGCCGTACTGCGATTTTTCCGTTCACGGTGGCCGCATTTTAAGTTACAACCCACTTAAAAATTTCCCATTTAAAAATTTCCGACGATCGCGTCGGCCCCCATAACTATCGACCCGCATGCAACCCACTCATTCTGAATCGGAAACCATCGAAACGTTCAAGCCGACTCGTGCGGGAGGATTCCGCCGTGCCGTCCTTCGTGGACTGGGCGTCGTGCTTCCTCCGCTGTTGACGATTGCGGTACTCATTTGGGCCTGGAGCACGATCGAAAGCTACGTCCTAGGCCCGATTGAATCGAGCATTCGCTCGGCGATTGTCAAAGGCGTCAGCCACAGCAAAACGTTCTCTCAGGTGCCCAAGGGAGCAACGGCAACCGGCGCGCGTCGGTTGGACGGTTTTTCCTACAAAGGCGAACGCTACGTCCCCGATCCCACCGGCCGACGCTTTTTGCCCGAATATGTCGTCAAGGTGGTCAACGAAAACGCCGATCGCTTTGGACCGTACACCGCAGCGCCGGCCAGCGCGAATGCGTTTTGGCACCGCTACGTCGAAGTCGTGTACATGCCACGCTCGATCGTGGTCCCCGTGTTCCTGATCGTCTTTCTAACGATCCTCTACTTTGTCGGACGCTTGTTCACGTTCGGACTAGGACATTGGTTTGTCCGCTCGTTTGATGCGGCGATCTTGCGAATCCCGATCGTCAACAAAGTTTACGGCAGCGTGAAGCAAGTGACCGATTTTGCCTTTAGCGAACGCGAGATCGAGTTCAATCGCGTGGTGGCGATCGAGTACCCGCGGAAAGGCATCTGGTCGCTCGGGTTTGTCACCGGCAATAGCATGAAAGAGATCTCGTTGGCCACCGGCGAACCGATGCTCAGCGTGCTGATGCCGACCAGTCCGATGCCAATGACCGGATTTACCGTGACCGTCAAACGCAGCGAAGCAATCGACTTGGATCTGACGATCGACGAAGCGATCCAGTTTGTCGTCAGCTGTGGCGTCGTGGTTCCACCGCAACAACGCTCCGATGCGCCAGTTGCGGTACGATCCGCGTCCGTGGTCAAGCCCAACGCAATCACTCACGATCGCAAATAAGGATCGAGCTTCGAGCGGCGCGGGCCCAATGCCATCTACTTTGGGTAGCGGTGCGGCGCGGGGCCTCGCCCGGTTAGTACGAAAGTAGATGCGGGCTTAAGCAAACAGCTTGGCGATCGGAACGCCATTGTCGGTGATCGGTACGGGACGGTCTCCGTCGTACAAATACTTGCTGGGGTCGATCCCCAGCGACGCATGGATCGTCGCGAAAAAATCAGGCACGCTGACGGGATCCTTCACGATCGATTGCGACAACTCGTCACTTTCGCCGTAGGCACCACAGTGATTTAAACCGCCACCGGCCAACACACAGGTGAACGTCTTGCCTTGATGTCCTCGTCCGCCGCCGCCATCAAACTGAGGCGGCCGCCCAAACTCGCTGGTGATCACAATCAGCGTTTTATCAAGCATCTTGCGAGCTTCTAAATCGCGGATCAGCGTCGCCATCGCCACATCCAAATCTTGGATCAATTGATGCTGGTTCACAATCCCAGCGTTATGGACATCCCAACCCGTTCCGTTGACGAAGTTCAAGTTGTGCGAGACTTCGATAAAACGCACGCCTCGTTCGACCAAGCGACGTGCCAACAAACATCGCTGACCAAACTCGCCGCCATAACGATTGCGAAGGTCGTCCGATTCTTCATCCAACTTAAACACGCGATTGAACTCGGGGCCGCTTAGCTTCAACGTTTGCGACAACGCGTCGTCGTAGTCAAGCAGCTTCTTGTCGCCAGCAAAACGTTGACGAGCGGCATTGCGAGTGGTCGCTAGAAACCGCTCGCGACGCGATTGGCGATCCGAGTGAATGCCGTAGGGATGCGACAATCCCGAGGGTCCTTTGGATGTATCGGTCAAATACAAGTAACCACTCGAGGCGCCCAAGAATCCGGGACCTCGTGAAACGTTTGGATAACCGATCAAAACGTAGGGCGGCGCATCGTCGCTGACGGCCCCCTTCTGATTCGCGACGATCGAACCGAGTGACGGATAGACCACCGTCCCGGTGACTGGTCGTCCGGTATGCATGCGGTTGGATGCGGCGGCATGTTCGTCGATCACATCATGGTGGACGGTGCGTACCGCGGTGACGCGGTCCATCAACGGCGCCAGCGTCGGCAAATGTTCACAGACCTCGACCCCCTGGACCGCAGTCGGAATCGCGTCGTAGTAGGAACCTGGCTTTTTGGTTTTCGGATCGCCTCGACGCTTGGGATCAAAGGTATCGATTTGCCCCATCCCGCCGCCCAGCCAGATCGAGATCACATGCTCCGCTTTACCACGTGGCATCGGCGAAGTTTGCTCGCTGCCGTACGCCGAAAGACTTGGCAAACAAGCGGCACCTGCAGCCAGCGAGATTGCGTTACGGCGATTCAGTTTCATGCGATCGATTGTCATGGTCGTTTTTCAAATGGGAGAGAGGTTTCCAGCCAACGTGGGATAGGCTTCCTAGCCTGTCATCGGTGTCCAAGTTATGCGGCCGCCTAGCAATTAACATCCCGACGCAACGCGTACGCGAGGGAATATCAGTCTTGACTCGGTCCCTCGCTTACGCTTCGGGTGATGATTTTCCTAGTCCGGCCGCTTACGCGTCTGGCTCAGTAAATCAACATTACGGAATCCAAACAAACTCGGGGGAATTGAACACGGACCACACCACGTCCTCGTATCGCTCGCGCCACGCGGGCACCAGTCGCGGATCCGGCGGATCACCTTCGCGTGCACGTTGCTCTAATTCCATTTTAATACTGTTGGCTTTCGCCGCTAAATGGTTGGACCACGAAACCCGCCCCAACATCGGCGGATAGACCGGCTCGCTGATCTGATTCACAGGTACCAATCGCGAATCGAATCCTTCGGCCAACACCGGGACGAACGCGTCACGCTCTGCCGCCGTTGGCATTCGTGTCAGAAAACGCAAATAGATCGATTCGAGTAGCGTTTGCGGACTTTGCGTCGTCACCGCCAGCTCCGCCAACTCGCTGGCGTGCGATGCGGATGCCGTCCACGAGGCAAACACGCCGTTGGCGATCGCGCCCGGCTGCAACACATTCGGTTCGACGTCCCGTTCGCTGATTGCCGATTGGCGTGACCCGGTCCATCCAAAGGCTTCGAGCACATCGACGACCGCCGTCGCACGGGGGAACGCCAAACTTGGCCGGTCTCGTTCATTCGACAGCGTTGCGAACATCCAAGCACGCCGCGGTGTGCCCATGCTGACCATCGTCGTCGCAGGACGTCTGGCCTCGGGATCAAACGATAACTCCTCGACATCCATCGGACGCCCTGAACATGCGACCATTGAATCGACCACCTGCTCGGCCGTCAAACGGCGTCGATCGGGCGAAGCAAAAAAGCGATGTTTCGGTTCGGCCATTCGGTTGTTCCCAATCGCTTGGCGTTGATACAGATCCGAGTTCAATATCAAGCGAACGACATGCTTCATGTCGTAGTCGTTTCGTACCAATTCATCGGCCAACCAGGCGAGCAGCTCGGGATGGCTCGGCGCCGTCGAATCCCAGTCATCGACCGGTTCGACGATACCGGCCCCAATCAGCCGCTTCCAAAGTCGATTTACGATCACGCCGGCGAACCGCTGATTCATCGGCGAGGTGATTGCGACCGCCAACTGCTCTCGCGTGTCCGACGGGTTTTGAACCAGATCATCAGGCGTGGCTGCCACATCGACGAATTGATCAAACGGCCACTCGGGGACGACGGGCTCTCCTGGCTTCAGCGTGACCTTGATCAACGATTCGCGGCCCGAGTTCTTTTCAAAGAACCCCGGCGCAACCGTGCTGGTGCTAGGCACTGTCACTTTGCCTCGCGACATCATCGCGGCGAGTGAAAACAGATCACGCTGGGTCGTGTCATGGTAGGGCGAGTCGTGACAACGAGCACATTGCAAGTTCATCCCCATGAAGGCGGACGCCATGATGATGCTGCGTGATGCCAATGGAGCGTCGTTTTCGGCGGCCATCCCAAAACCCGCAGTTCCTCCCTCTCGCTGGCTGCCTCGTAACATCACCAATTCAGTGACCATCCGGTCAATCGGTTTGTTGTCACGCAGCGCCTCGTACAAGTACCAACGAAAGGGTCCCGTGTTGTTTAGCGATGGCTTTAACAGATTCGGGTTCTCACCCAGCACATCTTGCCAATAGCTAATCCAGTGATCGGCCCAGCGTGGATCGTGAAGCAATTGGTCGATCACCCGCGAGCGTTTATCCGCATCGTTATCGGCGAAAAAGGCTCGCGACTCGGCTTCGCTCGGTGGAGTCCCGATTGTATCGAGATAAACGCGTCGCAAGAACGTTTCGTCTTCGACCGGGTCGCCAACAAGCAGTGCCGCAGGATCAATCGACTCGTCCCAACGGGCACCGAGTGAGACCCATTTTGTCAGCAGATCAATGTCGCGTTTGGCCAGCGGTTTGGACGGCGGCATGCGTTCGCCCTCGTCGTCTGTGATCAAACGTGCAATCAACTGGCTCGCATGCGGATCGCCAACCACGATCGCCGGTTCGCCCGAGTCACCGCCGGACAACAATGAAGCACGGCTGTCCAGTTTCAAACCACCTTCGTCGGTTTCACCGTGACACCGGAAACAGTTTTCGCGGAGGATCGGAAGCACCTCTTTCTGAAAGTCGATCGATCCATGACCTTCTGACGAATCGACGCGAGGCGATGGCTGAGTCAATTTTGCACGCGATATTTTTGCGGCTAAAAAACCGTCAATCGAAGCCGATTTGCTCTCGTTGCGAGGGCCGACATGGTGGCGACCGAACTGATGACGTTGCTCCCAATATCCGTCTTGGCTGCTGGCCATTTGTCGCCGAACGTTGTCGTCAAATTGTTGCAGCGAAGCCTCGGTTTTGGCGATTTGCGCTACCACGCTACTGTCTGTCAGTACGGCGTCGCCCGCATTGTTTTCATTATCCGCCGCACGATGTGCCGGACGGAGCAATTCGAAGTGCTCCGTGCCTGGTGGCTGAACCGCGACCATTGTTTCCCCCGGTTCCGCTCGGAACGAAGCTCCTCCCACCAACGTTTCAAAGACCACGCGAACCGTTGTGGTTTTCTTGAACTCGACTTCGCCAAACGTTTCCTTTAATCCGTAACCGACAATCCGCATCCCTGGGGCCGGAGGATCGGGAAGCGGATCGACAGGCTGATGTCCATCGGTCGATCCGCTCATCGGTCCAAGCTTGGCAACGACATTGCCGTCGACCCACAATCGGCTTAACCCGCGAGCACGAATCAGCATGCGGCTTTTACCTGCCGCAAATTGCACATCGGCTGCCGCCCGTACCAACACGGCACCCTTCCACGTATCGCGAATGCCCCATGTGTCATAGCGGTAAGGAAGACGAGGAATCAAAAATTGTTCGGCCTGCCAATTCGGAACGCTCGGTCGAGAGCCGGTGGCAAAGACGGGGTCGACGAACGAATCCTCGGGCCAATCACGATGAGAATCGGCTGACTCATCAAACGCCACGGTCACTTTTCCGGGCACCGTTTCGAGTTTCGGTTCGGTTGCAACCACCGCTTCACGAGGCGTGGTGCGAAACCGCTTGGCCATCTCTTTGTCGGTCAACATGCCTCGATAGATCCCGACGAAATCGAGCCAGCCACGAAAACTGTTTCCGGGGCTGCCGCCGATCGACGAACCGATCCAAATCGCATCGTTATCGACGACAGGCGGCTGTTTCGTTTCGCCCCCCATGTCCCAGCGTCCCTTGCTCGGTTTTCCGTCGATCCAACCACGGATGCTGCTGGGATCACCAAAACGATACGACACGGCGATTGAGTGCCATCCGTTGGCCGGTTTCAGCCCTTCGATCGAGGTCCAGCGATGCCAGTGTGCACCGGTGGCTTGACCGGGTTGAAGCGGAGTCGCAAACAGAAAGCTGATACAAACTTTTCCGTTCAGCTCACGCAGCCGCAACGCCCAATTTTGATTATCCCTGGCAAACCCTTTCGCATTCGTCCGTCCTTTGCCAATCACGTACACATTTTGGTTGCTGCTGATCGCACCTACTTTGACACAGGCTTCCAAGGTAATTTCGTCACCATTGTCAAAATCAAATTCGCTCTCCTCCCCCGAATCGGGAAAGAAATAGCGAGAACCGCTGCCGTCAAAACGAACCGACAAATTCGAAGGGTCGAAATCGGGGAACTGCGGCGGACGGGGCCCCAATTGATCGCGATACACGTTACCGTGGGACTGCAAATTCGAAGTTTCCTCGCTGCCGAAATCCCAGCGAGCGGTTTCCGAGAACTCTTTCGCATCGACAATCGAGCACCATCCCGCGATCGTCCACAGCACGATCCACAAGCCTGCAAGCGGAGTTTTCAAAGCGGATTTCCAATGCATCAAGAAGACTCCAAGAATCACGTTGGCGTTCATCCGTTTGTTGAATCCCATTAAATGCGGGACCAAAAAACGACAGCAAACGAAGAAGGGCAGGTGGGTAGGCGGGAAAGAAGTTCTGCCGAGATAACGTTATCAACGAAGGTAGGGGGCGTAAGAGCACCACAATCATCATAAACCACTTGGCGGGCAATCCGCAAATCCTATCCATATGCGACGGGCACAAAAGTGGGAATTGATGTCCAAAAGTTTACTGCAGCCAAACCTAACTCTATAGCCTTAAAACGCTTGTCTATAGCCTTATCCGAATTTAAAAGTGCACTTTTTGGGTGCTTTCTTTCGCTCTGAACGCTTGCACAGGACCGCCTGCCTACCTAATATTGCCATCGAGCGCATTGCCCCCCCAACTCAACCGTTCTGCGCCCCATCGCTGCGATACTTGAATCAGACGCGGATGGACTCCTTTATTCTCCCTTCCTTCATACCCCACCATTTTGATGTCCAAGACTCTGCAAACTCGTTTGTTCTCGCTGCTGGCAACTGTTCTTTTCGCGACCGTGATCGCCGGATGTGGTGACTCTTCGGGGACCACCGAACTTGGAGATCTACCGGCCGGGGCGAGCAACCAAGAGGAAGAAACCGCGGCACCGACCGCAGCACCGGCAAAGAACGTCCCCGCAGACGAAGTTTGATCGCAAACGCGACTTCCATTCTCAACCGCTCATTGCGTAGCGAAAGTCGTGCGTGACTTTCGTGCTCCATACTCCGCAATGCTTTGGGATGCCTAACATGCTCCGCCCCCCTTCAGTCTACAAGTGTCTTGGACGAGGGGACGCTGACTGCACCTTTTACATGTAGCAACCTTAGATCGCTGAGGTTGCATTTTTTGTTTTTGTTTTGGAGTGTTTATGATGTTTAAATCCAATTCGTGGCGGCGCGGATTCACGCTGGTCGAACTGCTGGTGGTGATCGCCATCATCGGCGTCTTGGTCGGTTTGTTGCTGCCCGCGGTCCAGGCCGCGCGTGAAGCGGCCCGGCGTATGCAATGCAGCAACAACACCAAGCAATTGGGGTTGGCACTGCACAACTATCACTCGGCGTACCAGATGTTCCCGATGGGAAGCGGTGGCACCGGTGAAAACACAACCGGCAGCACGTCGATCGCTGGGACCAATCAACGACGGCTTAGCGGATTGATCGCGTTGCTGCCGTTTCTCGAGCAAACCGCGTTGTGGGAACGCTTCAGCAATCCCACCGACGGTTTTCCAGCGATGGGACCAACCCCCGGGACCAATGACGCGGCCATTGCTGGCCAAGTTTACACTCCGTTGCGAACTCAAGTGACGACGCTTCGCTGCCCCAGTGATCCAGCCGTGCATGCCGGCCAGGCGCAAACCAATTACGCTTTCTGCTATGGCGATGCGGGACGATTCGTCGGCGGAGCTCCTAACCATCACACCCGCTTCAACAACACCTACACTGGCGCCGCCGATCCGGCTTCCAAACGAGGTTGTTTTGCACGTTGGTACCAATACCGGTTCCGTGACATTTTGGATGGGACCAGCAACACCATCGCGATGGGCGAGATGGCGGTGACGCTGGATCAGCGCGAGGTGATCAGCAACCAATACCAAGGTTCCGTCGACTACCACCGAACCCCTAGCCTGTGCAAAACAGGACCGCATATCACCGCCGACGATCCTCGACATTTCGCTGGCGGAACGCTGTATCCACGTGGCCGCCGCTGGGGTGAAGGTCACGTTGGTTACACCGGTTTCAATACGATGCTGCCTCCGAATTCGCCGTCATGTCGTCGCGATTCCGGTAGTGCCGCGGGAGGTATTTCGGGCGTCTTTTCGGCGGCCAGCCGCCATCAAGGCGGATGTCATGTGTTGATGGCCGACGGCGCCGTTAAATTTGTCACCGAGTCAATCGACGCGGGCGACGCCACCAAAACCTCAGTCTCGACTACGGGTACCGGAATCGCCCCCAGCTATGCCCGCGCTGGATCGAAAAGCCCGTATGGTGTATGGGGTGCTTTGGGCACACGCGCCGCGAAGGAAACCGAATCGTTAGAATAGCGGCGAAACCGCTTAACGAGTCGAAACGAAAAAACGCCGTTTGAAACTCAGACGGCGTTTTCTTTTTTTTCACTGGCTAGAAAGCTTATCGCTTTAATAACGGTTCACCCGTCATCTCGGCCGGGATTGGCAAACCGAGCAGCTCCAGTGCTGTCGGTGCGATGTCGGCCAAGCGGCCATCGGTCTTCAGCTTGCGGCCTTCGAGCCCCGGCTCGACCACGATCAGCGGCACATCGTAGGTTGTGTGTGCGGTATGAGGCCCGCCGGTTTCCGGATCAATCATTTGTTCGCAATTGCCGTGGTCAGCCGTCACGATCAAGGAGCCTCCTTTTTTCAAGGTCGCTTCGACGACCTGCCCGACACACTCGTCCACCGTTTCGACCGCCTTGATCGCCGCCTCCAACACTCCGGTGTGTCCAACCATGTCGCCGTTGGCATAGTTGACGATCAACAAATCCGCGACACCCGATTCGATTTCTTTGAGCACCTTTTCGGTGATCTCGTGAGCCGACATTTCGGGAGCTTGATCGTAGGTCGATACGGTGCGAGTGGAGGGTGCCATTTCACGATCTTCGTGCGAAAACGGCTCGTCACGGTAATCGTTAAAGAAAAACGTCACGTGAGGATACTTTTCGGTTTCCGCACAACGGAACTGGTTCAGCCCAAGCGAACAGATGTACTCACCAAGAATGTTCGGCATCTTGGCTCGTTTTTCAAAGATCACTTTGACGGGCAATCCGGTTTGATACGCGGTCATGGTGGCGAAGTACAGATTGTCGACCTTGGCGCCACGATCGAAACCGCCTCCTTCGATGTTCTTCCACGCATCGTCACCAAAGGTGAACGCCTTGGTGATTTCGCGTGTTCGGTCACCACGATAGTTAAAGAAGATGACCGCATCGCCATCTTTCACGAGCGTCGGTTTGCCATTGTGCAGGATCGAGGTAGCGGAAATAAATTCATCTCCGGTGCGGCTCGATTCAATCGGATGATCGTAATAACGCTGGATCGCTTCCCCCGCCGATTCGGCTGTGTTGTCCGCGCCCTTGGTCATCATGTCGTAGGTCGCTTGCACACGTTCCCAACGCAAATCGCGGTCCATCGCATAGAACCGTCCGATCACGGTGGCGATATGACCGACGCCTTTTTCTTTCATCGCCGCTTCGATCTTTTCAACGTACGCCTTGCCTCCGGTCGGCGAGGTGTCACGTCCATCGGTGATCGCGTGGACGGCAAATTTTTCCGATTCGAGCCCCGAGCGACGCACCAGTTCAACGATCGCGATCGCGTGATCCAAATCGCTGTGCACACGTCCGTCGGACATCAAGCCAAGCAGATGCAACGTGCCGCCGGTTTTCTTGACATGCTCGATTGTTCCAAGCAGCACATCGTTATTGAAAAACGATTCGTCGCGAATCGCACGCGTGATTCGCATCACTTCTTGGTCGACAATTCGGCCGGCGCCAATGTTTTGGTGGCCCACTTCGCTGTTGCCCATCACGCCGGCGGGTAGTCCGACGTCCTCGCCCGAGGTGTGGATCAGGACGTTGGGATATTTGGCCATCAACTCATCGGCAACCGGGGTCTTTGCCAGATGAACCGCATTGGCGTGGTCCCATTCGGGGTACGGATTTTCGCCCCATCCATCGCGGACGATCAAAACAACAGGTTTTCGGCGAACTTCGGTCAAGGCTCTCTCGCTTATTCAGAAAGGTGGATTTTGATAGACGCATTTTTGATAGACCCAGGGGCGAATCTCTCTCGTTTTAGCCAACCCAAGCGAAATTCGGAACCTCGTGTCCGCTTCGAAGTTCTCGCGAGGTCGGGTAATCTACCGCTACAGTCATCTCGTGTCCGCCAAAATGACACGCCCAACCACTCGTCCCCCTTCGAACATTGATCCCGTATGAGTCTTTTGCGTTTTGACGCATCCCGAGCTTTTTCTGCCGATTTGGGGCACGACCAGACGCAGTACGGGAAAACGTTGGGTGAGGCCGATTCGCTCCGTCCCGAAATCCTGGAAATGCCGTTTTTTCGGCTGCCAGCCCAGCAATTGGCGGACTATGTGGCGATTCGTGAGGAATCTGAAGTCGGTCGCATCTTCAAAATCGCCAACTCGATTCACGACAAAATCGATGCCGTCGTCGTGCTCGGGTCGGACGCCGCCACGGCCGGTCCGATCGCACTGCGAGATGCGTGTTGTGACCCCTACCACAACGAGCTGTGCCGAGCCGGTCGCGGCAGTCGGCCGCGGATGTATTTTGTTGGCAATCATCTCGATAGCGATTCGATCGGGGCACTGCTAAATCGGCTGCGTAGTGGCGGCTACGGTGAAACGGCTCCCGAGACTCGCTGGGCACTCGTGGTGATCGACCCGACGGGACAAACACGCGAAACATCGGTCGTTTTGCCGCATTTCATCACCGCACTGAAAGCATCGCTACAGCGGTCGCCGGGTGAATCGCTGGGCGATTACCTGATTCCGATCACGGGGGAATCGGGACCGCTTCGTCAATTTGCACTGGCCAACGGGTGCCGCGAAATCTACGACCAACACCCTCAAATTGCCGAATCTCACAGCATTTTCACTGCTGCTGGATTGATGCCGGCGGCGATGTTGGCGTTGGACTGCATGAAACTGCTCGAAGGAGCGGTGGCGATGAACGAGCACTTCAAAATCGCCGCTCCCGAAGAGAATTGGGTGATGCAGTACGTCGCGGCGAGCAGGGGAGCGAACCGCACCTCGAGGATCATTTGCCTGTGGACCGAAGCGCTTGCCTCGGTGGCTCGTTGGTACACCCAAATCGTGGACGAACCGCTTGCCAGCACCGTCGTTTCTCACCCCAGCGGCCTGCTTCGCCAATTGGAATCGTCTGAATCGCTGCCCACCTCCTCGCTGCCCGATGCCTCCTCGCTGCCCACAGACCGCCCGGTAATTCACCACTGGTCGACCGCCAAGTGGCGAATGGACCCGTTGTCGTCGCCGAAATTCATGCATGACGACGAACCGGCAGAATTTTCCGATGCCGCACCGACGGCCACGATCCCGCATCTGTTGGCTGACATGATCGCCACGTCCTGCGAAGCGGTCCATCAACGGGGCTACCGGACGACCAGCTTTGACTTGCCCCATATCGACACATTCACGCTGGGACAGCTATTTCAGATGTTGATGATTTCCACGGCGATCGAAACCGGTTGTAGGAAAATTGCCGCGTCTGCCGTATAACTTGCCATCCCTTGATTCCTCGTTCTCTGCACAAATCTATGTCTGCGATTGACCAACTTTTTACTCAGCTGCGTGCATCCAAGAAGAAGGCGTTGATGCCGTTTATCACCGCCGGCGATCCCTCAATCGAAACGACCGAGGCGGTGCTTCGCAACCTTTCGGCCGCCGGAGCCGATTTGTGCGAAGTCGGCGTCCCCTACAGCGACCCGATCGCCGACGGCCCCGTGATCCAGGCGTCCTATCAACGTGCCCTCGATCAAGGGTTTCGTCTGCAGAGCGTTTTTGATCTGGGCAAGCGACTGTCCCAGGACGTCGTGATGCCCCGAGTCACGATGGTCAGCTATTCGATCATTCATCGCGTCGGAACCGAGGCGTATGTCAAAAAAGCGATCGAGGCGGGTTATGCCGGCGCCATCGTTCCCGATCTGTTGGTCGAGGAAGCCGAAGCGTTTTCGAAGATCTGTAAAGACGCAGACTTCAATTTGATCCAGCTGGTCACGCCGACCACCCCCAAAGAACGGCAAGTGCGAATCGCCAATTCGTCATCCGGATTCCTGTACTACGTCTCGGTCACCGGGATCACGGGCGAACGAGCGAAGCTGCCGCCGGATCTGCAAGAGAGCGTCCAGTGGTTGCGGGGCGAGACCGACCTGCCAATCTGTATCGGTTTTGGAATCAGCGGCCCAGAAACCGCAGCGACCTTGGCCCCCGTCGCCGACGGCTTGATCGTGGGATCCGCGATCGTACGCCGGATCGCCGAATCCAGCGGCAGCGAAGACGCGGTCAAGAAGGTCAGCGAGTTTGTGGGTGAGCTGCGAACGGCCATCGACGCCGCGTAACTGGCACGACCGTTACAAGCGGACGGGTTTCCCAGGCGGCACTGCTTTTCTAATCGGAAAAGTACCCGAAAACAGCGAAGTTTACTCAAGTGGTGTGCTACGTTTTTTTGGCCCACCACATACCATCGCTGTTACGAGAGTCTTTGCTACAGCTCGCCACTGTAGCAACCCACAAGACTCTTCCAACCAAAACGGGACATCACTGCCATGACCAAAACCGTCACTGCCAATCCAGCGGAAGATAAGAACATCCTCACTCTTGATCGTCGTAGCAAGCGAAACGAGCGACGCAATGGCAACCCGGACGCGGTTGACACCAACGTGATGGCCAAGCCACGTCGCAAAACACAGCGTCGTCGCCACATCGACCCGACCACTTGCGAACGCGATTACAACGATCAAGAAATCGAATTCATGCAGGCGATGGACGATTACAAGCGTTCGGCCGGACGAATGTTCCCGACCTGCAGCGAAGTTTTGGAAGTCATTCGTGCATTGGGTTATGTCAAACTGAACGCCGACCAACGCGAAGAGTTGTGCATCGACGAACAGGGCAGTGATTACTACGACGCCGATGCGAATCTCGAGGACGAACTCGAAGACGAAATCGCCGACGCCTAGTCGGTAAGGATCGGCAGAAAAGGAATGAATGCCCTGGATCGCTCTGCGGTTCGATTTCAACGTAGCTGCCGTCGCCAAACGGCGGAAATCCACGCTCTGGCGAGCGCAGCTACCGACAGCATTAAACGGCTCGTTTCGAGCGATTAACGACAACGACAAACACAAACAACAGCCTGGGTGGCGACTGCGGTACAATCCGTAAGCCGCTTTCCAGGCTGTTTTCGGTTTCCCAAGGTCGCTTGTGCGCATCGCCATCCAAACTATCGCCTATCTATGGGCGTCCCCCTACACCATCGCCGGCATCGCGATCGGGTTAATCCTGGGTGGACGATTCCAGCGAGTCGACGGGGTGATTGAAATCCACGGACCTCGAATCGCTTGGTTGCTCCGACATATGATCGTGCCCGCCCAAGCCTTGACGTTCGGGCATGTCGTGTTTGGGCAAAACCAATCGGCACTCGACTGCACACGGCTGCACGAACGAGTCCATGTGCGTCAATACGAACGCTGGGGTCCGCTGTTTGTGCCGATGTACCTGCTGTTCTCGATGATCCTGTTCCTCCGTGGTCGCGACGGCTATCGCGAGAATCCCTTCGAGATCGAAGCCTACGACGCCGAAGAGAGAGTGTGAGGCGGCTTTAAACCACCGGCGCTGTCTGTTTTGTGCCGGAGGCACTTTTCGCGATAGCCTTGGGTTTCCAACCCAAGAGGCGGATCGTCCGGAGAACACTCCGTCGCGGAGCGACGTTATGTGGTGGGGCCTCGCAGCGTTAGTGAAAGCCACGTACCAGTTCAACGTCACCAGCCCTTGTGCGGAAATCTCGCTGCAGGCTCGATTTCCGACCCTCCCGACGCAAGCTGGGAGGGTGAAGAAAACTCTCGCTCCGCTACAAACCGTTGCCACCTATGCCAACAAGCGGGTGATCGGGGTGCCGTCGCTGTAGCGGATCGGGCGGCCGATCGAGGTGTTGATTTCATGCGTTGGATCGACGCCTAGCCCTCTCAGCACGGTGGCGTACAGATCCGCGACGGTGATTGGATCCTCAGGGCTCTCGCGTTCTCCGCTGGGGTCCGTCGCTCCGATCCGCACGCCACTTCGCAAACCGCCGCCGCCGAGTAAGCATGAGAATCCATGCGGCCAATGATCACGTCCGTCTGCCCCATTGATCTTGGGCGTACGGCCGAACTCACCCAGACACAACACCACGGTCGAACTCAACAGGTCTCGCTCGTGTAAATCCTTCATCAACGCCGCAAACGCGGGGTCGAGCACGGCCGCCAGTTCACTGTGCTGGCCAAAGTTATTGTTGTGAGTGTCAAAATTTTGTAGCGTCACCTCGATTGCTCGCACCCCTTGTTGGACCAATCGACGTGCCACCAAACAGCCTCGACCAAAGTTCGAATCGCCATAATCCGCCAGGGTCGATGCGGATTCCTCATTCAGCTCAAACGCTTTTAGTTGATCCGAAGTCATCATCGTCAACGCGGCATCGACGTTTTCAGAGTGCATGGTGCGATCCACGACCGATTTTCGTCCGCGTGCGAAAGCTTGGGCCACCACGTCCAAGTGCGACAACCGCCGTTGTTGACGCGGCGCCGCCAACCAAGCCCTCAAGTCGTCATTCGATGATCCTGGCTCACGCACTCGCAAGGCGTCGAAGCGGCCGCCTAAAAAACCGCCTCGCGAAAGGTGATTGTCATAGCCCAGCGAGATGACCGGCGGGATTTCCAGCGGCTCATAGGGCAACGCGTGGGCGACGATCGCGCCGACCGACGGATGACGAAGCGTCGGATCGGGACGAAAGCCGGTCTTGACCAAATACGAGGCCCGGTCATGGTCGCCCTCTTTTGAAACCAGCGAACGGATCACCGACAAGTGATGCATCTGGTCCGCCAACCGTGGAAACGAGTTGGCAATTTGCACGCCGGGAAGCGACGTCGAAATCGCCCCCGTGGGACCGCCGATCCAAGTCGTCGGGTGCGGATCCCATGTCTCCAATTGACTCGGTCCGCCGGACAACCACAGCGTGATCAGCGATCGCGGTCGCTCGCCTCCACGTCGTTCGGCCGCCCGCACATCCATGCCCGGCAACGCAAACGAGACGCCTAGCCCGGTGGCCCAGTGAAGCAGTTCGCGGCGATTTAGAGATAGCGGTGATGCCATGGCTTTAATGATTCCAACAAAACTCGGCCGAGTTAAACAAGGTCCAATATATGTCTTCGCATGCTCGAGACCGCACTTTCCGATTGCCCTCGAGCTCCGGCAAGAAATGAGCCTTTTCTTCGGCCGACGGATGCCGTGTTAAACAGGCCATATAGCAGTGATCCAAACACGCTTCGGCGGTGCCGCTGATCGCGGCGATTCGGCCCACTGCCGAGAACAGCGTCGCCTCGCTTTGTTGGCGAGTTTCATTGCCGCTGAGCCGCTGGACCGTGTGCGGGATCGTACTCGCTTGAGCGTCTTCGGAATCGCCCGCAATGCCGTACTCGTTGATAAAACGCGATTGGCGTTGCCAGCGGCGAAACGCGGCCACCGGGTTCAATTCATCGGGACGTAGTGTGTTGATCGACGACGCTTGCTGCATCGACCGAATCATTTGGTGCGGGCCAAGTTCAGTCAGCGGGAAAACGGCCCACGACGCTTCTAGCTTATTGGCAGTCACTTCGTCGCCGAGTCCGGGGTGAGTCGAGGCGAGGCCGAAGGGACGCGTTTTGACAATCACGTGGATCAACCGTCTCAAATCGTCACCGTGATCGATCAAGTCGTCGGCCAAGATATCCAAAACATCCACATCATCCGGATCGTTTGACGTGCCTGGATCCGGGAGATCATCGACCGGCGAAATAAACGGTCGCCCTAGCATCAATCCCCAAACCCGGTTGGCGATCGCTCGGCGAAAGCGACGATTCTCAGGATGGATGACCCAGCTGGCTAATGCCTCACGCTGATGCTTGTGGTCCGAGGCCATGAAGGCGTCAAAGGGCAATTCGGCAGCGACGGAACGCGACTGTTCCGCTCGATCGTCCTGAATAACAAACGGCCGTGGCCGCGTGTCTTGGACGCGGTTGCGTTGAAATTGGACGTCGCCGAAATAGGCTGCGAGCCCTTCAAATTGCGATTGTTCCCACGATGCAAAGGGATGATCGTGACACTGCGCACAATCGATCCGTTGCCCTAAGAAGGCACGCGATGTACGGGCCGCTAATCGCTCGGCCGCGAGATCACCGAGTGCCAATTCAGAGGCAACAAACGTAGTCGCGGGATGGTCCGCAAACACGCCACGACCGGCGATCATCGCACTGGCGATTTCGTCATAGCCCGTCCCTTGCTGGATCGATTCACCCAACCATTGTCTGAAACGTTCACGTTGATGTGGTTTCAATTCCTCGGACACCGGATCAATAAAGGCATCGCCCAACCGGGCGGCAAAGTATTCGCTGAAACGCGAATCGGCAATCAATCGCGTCGTCCATCGGGCCAGCCGATCGGGCGAGGTATCGGACTCAAATTCACGAACCTCTTTGAGCGATGGCGAACTACCCACTAGCGCGAGCGTCAGTCGTCTTAGCACTTGCAGATTGTCTGCGGCCGCGGCAGGACGGATCGACGAATGCTCCCACTCTTTGTTCAACAACGCATCGATACGATCCACAGCCGCCATGTCGTCGCTAACCGAGGCACGCTTGGGCAGCGTAATGACTCTGGGCTCGACCGCTTTCCAGCCAACCATACCGACGATCGACATCATCACGATCGTCGTTGGCCAAATGGGATGTTGAGTTCGCATCACGGGAATTCGCCGAGCAGTCGAGTGCTCCGTCCAAATTGTTTTTTTGGGGTAGTGGATCTTGCTAAAGATCCAGCAGCATGAAAATCTTCAAAGAGATCCTCTACATCAATGCTTCATTCTTAATGGGGACAACGTTAATTAAACAGCATCAAGATGAATTTGTTTCGATAAAATGGGATCGCGTTACCCAAGAGGATTCGCCAGCGAACGAATGTTCTTGTGTGGACCACCTTGAATATCTCGCAATTTTCCGGAGACCACAACCTTTTTGCTCCGCAACCTACCGTGAGACGAAACCTCAATCGTCCGACCTCAGCGGAACTTGGCCCTTCCGGGATGGTTTAAACTTGATGGTTGTCACTCTGTTGGTTGCCTCTCACTCCGATACGCGAGTCGGCTTTTCATGTCTCTTCCCCTCCTGAACGACTTCGCCCCAGGCTCGACGATCGACGCATCGGAAGAGACGTCCGTTATACAACCAGGTCACTCCGGCATGAGACCTCCGGTCATTACCCGCGGCGAACTTGAATATTTCCCCTCGATGCCTTCGCTTCGCAGCCGTCCCCTTGCCGCGATCGCATGGTTGATCCGAGCTTGTGTCGCGATTCCCTGCGGCGTCGTGCTGCTTGCGATCGGTGCCACGATACCGATCGTCAACGTGTACGTGCTTGGCTGTCTAATGGAAATCCAAGGCCAAGTTGCGCGGACCGGAAAGTTCCGGACGGCGTTCTGGGGGCTGCCGCTGGCGCTGCGACTTGGGATCATCGCTCTGGCCGTCACGTTATGGTTGTTGCCGATTGAGTTGCTTGCGGCGCTGCACCGCGACACTCACGTTTTAGCTCCCGGAAGCGTCAAGGATTGGCTCGTTGCGATAACGCTGGCGATCGCAAGTGTCGTGATCGCGGCACACTTGGCTCTGGCGATTGCCGGTGGCGGTCGGTGGTGGCAATTCCTGCGTCCGATTCAAAATATTCGGCAACAACTCGACCGCCATTCTCGCGTTCGGTTTTGGCAGCAAGCGACTCGGCAAATCAACCAGTTCGTTGCGGCGATCTCGTTTATCCGACTATTGCGATCAGGCATCCTGGCGTACGCCGCAGCCTACCTCTGGCTCGTCATCCCGACGTTCCTTTTCACGTTGCTCGATGATGTGACGATCCGCTGGCAATGGTTCGGGTTTGCAACAGGATGTGCAATGTTGACCGTGACATTGATGTGGCTGCCGTTCCTGATGGCGCATGTTGCCGCCGAGCGGAGGACCGGGGCAATGTTTGAAATGCGGACGGTTTGCGAATTAGCGGCTCGCACACCTTTGTGTTGGTCGATGTCGACCGCATTTTTGATCGCCAGTTCGGTATTGACGCTGCTGTACACCGCTCTGGTCAAAAACGTCTTGCCGCCTCACGTTTTTCGCTGGGATCTGATGGCGGTGTTTCTTGTCACCATGATCCCCGCCCGCATCTTAGTCGGCCGAGCCTACCACCGTGCCACGACGCAACCGCCCACACGACCGAAGTGGAGTACAAGGATATGGCGGTGGAGCAACATCGCAGCCCTAAGCGTGGGGATGGGATATTACGTCTACTTTTTGTACTTGGCTCAAACCGGGGGCGAATTGGGGCAAAACGCAGTCTGGCAATTCCCCAGCGTGCTGCAGCCATTCCCCTATTGAGGACTCGACACCGAATCACCGCCCCCCGCCGATTCCCCCTCGAAACAATTGCTAGCAATTGAGTCAAGAAATCGCGTAGGTTTGCGGTTGTCGTTGCGTGGGCATTTTTTGTAGGGTCGATGACTGTCGATGCAAATAATGCTTGTTTCGCGACGGAAGGATCCGTAGCGAACAGATCGTAATAGTTCAAGAACTCTCGCGAGGCCCCGATGCTCTCTCGCTCATCGAAATGGATTTCATTCTCACTGATCGCAACGGCGATTGGGGTATCGGGATGTCGTTCGCAAATGCCTGCTGGGAATATATTCAAGGTCACTCAACATGACTCGATGGATTTGCCGGAGGTGGAATCACCACGCCAGCGGCTGGCGTCGACCAAGCCCCGTGTCGGGTCAGATCCATCCCGTCCGGATGTTTTTGCCAGCAGCGACAGCGAGGCTAACCCTCACCGCGCCGCAGCAACACCGCAGGACATGGATCGATCGAATTCGAAATCGGTCGCAAGCCATCGGTCGCGCCCCACCGATCCAGCGGAGACCGAGCGTCGCTCTCGCAACCCCGCGTCGGCTTACACGCGAGCGAAAGCTCAAACCCAACCCACCTCTGATGAAACTCATTCGGTAGCCAAACGCTCGCCATCAAAATCATCGCCTGCGGGTGATCCGCAACCCGACGCCAAAACCAAGATGTCGGACGACGAATTGATGGAAGCGTTTGCCAACACATCGCCCGAGGTGAAAGAGCAAGCGCTTCGCCAATTGGTCGCCGTCTTGTCTCGCAACGCCGAATCGACAGAGCAACCAGGCGGGCTGGACAAAGCGATCCGCGAATCGCTTCAACACGAACACGATTTGCCTGCGGTAAAGAACGAAACAGCGAGCGAACCGATCAACCGACTTGCTAGCCATACGGGTTCGGCAAGCAAGTCGAAGCCGACGGCGGACGGCGTCCCCGAAAGCGAATCCGCTGAAAAATCGGCGGTCGTCATCACTTACGAAAACGAAACCAAACCAAAATCGGACAGCCAAGACACGGCCACACAATCGCTTGCCGCCGCCGATACTGCGGGCTCCACAGGCTTGCAAGACACGGTCGTCGAATCGATCTCGGACGTCGCCAGCTCGCAGTCGAGCGAAAACAAAAGCTCGATCCAACCTGTATCAGCCACTCAGTCGAAACAAGATCAATCGATGGTAGCAACGGCGTCAATGCAGTCACCAGCAACGGAACCGGCCACTGCAGCAACGCCAAACGTCGACGAAATTTCCGACAAGCTGTTGTACGAGACGCTGCTAAAACGCGTCGCATCGGCCACGCCTGGCGAGTCCGAAGCTGAGAAGGCACGCCGGGTCATCACTGCACGCCACTTGATGGTGTTGGCGGGCAATCCCGATCGAGCGGTCGAAAAGATCGAAGGGATGACCGACAAAGAACAAGAATACTTGCGACATCAACTGCTCGGGTTATGGACGATGGTCGACCCCGACGGACATCCGGTACAAAGCCGACGCTTCAGTTCGGCGCTGCCGCAATTGCGTGAAGCCACCAAGTACTTGGCCGCCGCGACCGATTCGCTGGAAGTTCGCTCATTGGCGTTTTGTACCGAGATCTTGGCTTACGGCCAAATCAAACCGTTCACCAGCAACCGTTTCCAATCAGGCCAGCAGGTCATTTTGTATTGCGAAGTCGAAAACTTTATCGCACGCAAAATCGACAACGGTTTTCAGACGCACCTGCAAGGCAGCTACGACATTCTGGATGCCAACAATCAAAAAGTCGCCAGCCAATTGCTGCCCGCCGACCAACAGACCTCCAGCAACTATCTACGAGACTACTTCATCGCCTACCAGATGCATCTTCCCAAGCAATTGCCCGCCGGGAATTATCGCTTGCAGCTAACGATGGAAGACGTCGAGGGCAAGAAGTACGGCCAAGCGAGCATCCCGTTCGAGATCAGCCAATAGCGGATCGCGATTTCGAAACCCAACCTTCGGAAGTGTTTTTACAAGTGCCGGATGGCACGCCAGCACGTAGCTTGGGGCGTGAGCTCTTTTGTTCCAGCACGTCTCATCACGAATCGTTTTCGATCTATCCCGACAGGGATTAAAGACATTAGCCGTAGGTAAGCGAAGCGACACCTACGGAATCGAGAATCCGGAACCGTTATCGCCCCCGGAGGGGTCGAAGCACAGTTGGCTGTGACCCCGTCAGGGTCAATTCCGCATTTGGCATGGTTTTCCGGTGGTGTTCGCTACGCTCAAACCACCGGCTAATTGCTGAAATCCCTATCGGGATTGGCGCAAAACGTTTTCCTGGGGCTCACGCTCCAGGCTAAATGCTAACGCCACTGGCGTGGCTAAGAGAACACCAGGAAGCCCATCAAGGAAGTCAAGGACTTTCAATGCTTGCAAACTGACTCAGCTGAGCTGGCAGCGGATGGGTTGCAATGATCTGCACTCCCGTACATCCCATGAATCCCTGCATCTCCAACAAAGACTTCGCTTCCCGCTTGATTGCCTCAATGGCGTCTTCGGTCCAGGGACCGGCGTGAACAATGAATGTATCGTTGCGTTCGTCCTCGTGACATGAAAAGATTTTCCCAACGCCACCGAGCGAGCTAAACGTGTCGTGACGATGAACGTACAAATCCGCGGATTCAAATGCAGCGACCGCTTGTTCGTAAGCGACATCAAGTGAAGCGTTTTTTGGCAATTTAACGGTAGGGTAATTTACAAGTTCGTCTTTGGGAGTGCTTTGAAAACGTTTGACGTTTTTCACGAGTGGTTTGATGTCCGCATATTTGGCTTCATCGCCAAGCAATTCGAATTGATCACTGTAGCCCACTTCGGTGACGGTTTTCTTCAGCCATGCGTCGTCATGATTGGTCGCCAGCAACAATCGCGACCCATCCGGGTGATGCTCAACGGCAGTATAGATATCCATAAAGTCTTCCATGTCGATCTCATTGGCGCGGTTCGCGTTCCAGGCAACCGGATAAACCCGAGTGCCTTCACTGTGTCCTGGATGTTTGAATGGATCGAACTTCTTGTTCGGGGATGGATAAAAATCAGTGTACCATTTTGGTGCAAGTGATTGACAATATTCGGCAGCGATGGTGGCCTCTTCAACAAAGGATGCAACTTTCACCTCGATGCATTTCGGTCTGCCCATACATTCGACAAGCACTTTCGCCGTTTTCTCAGCCAACTGCGAAGCAAATTGAAAGTCTTCAATGTTGGCGTACGACATTGTCGCCGCCCAGTCAGGAGTTTGCATGTCGTTGGTGCAACGGATCCTTCCAGAAGGCGTATCAGTGAAATCATTGGAAAACTTGCAATTGGTGGGCGTGACAATGAAATCGTCTTCCACGGACCAAAGTGTTGACACCTTCCCGAACATGCACTTCAGCATTTCGAACAATTCACTGTGACGCTGCCTAGGATGAGGATCAAGACGCAGTGAAAAGCCGCGATAAACTCTTTCGTGGATTGATTTGAGCGGAAGCTGAATTAAAAAAACGCCATGCCGCGGCCACACAATTGACACGGAGACTTCGAGTTTCCCTGGATGGCTTCGCACCAACGGAAGCAACGAAGCGAAATTTCTTAGCGAAAAAGGAATCTGCAAAATCCGATCGATCATCATCCCTTGTTCACACTTCCACACATCCGGCCAAACTGGCGTGCAAGGTGGGATTTGGACACGAAAAATCGGAGAGGCGTTGCTCTTTGTGAAACTGGCCTTTTTGAGTTTATCCCGCTTAGTGACATGATCACGAATGGCCGCTTCTGCCGTTGCAAGCTCAACAGCCTCTAATTTGCCAAGACTGTAGTCAAGAAATCTAAACATAATTTGACCTTTCGCTAATAATTTGGACCACCGGGCGACCAATCTAGCCACGGTGATTTGATGACATCAGATCCCAGACTTGCACTGGAGTCATCAAGACAATGGAACGCGAGAAGGGAAACTTGTGCTGGGCTGCAAAGAATTCGGTATCGCGTGGAAATCAAGGCTGTACAAGTTTTGTTGCGATTCTTAGTCGCGATAGCTCCGGCAGGTGCGGATTCCCAGTAATTCATTCTCGTGCACGTCCGTGTTTCCTGTCGTCGCGTTGCGACTTGCTTTGCTTTGGTTTCCCAAGCCACGGACTGGCGTCCGTGGCTATTGCATGTCGTCACTTCGTGACTAACCCTTCGCGAAACACTGGAATATAAACTACGCAAAGATGGGTAGTCGAAATGTCGGTGGCATGGTCCTAGCGAAGGCGTTATTCGCCCAAGTCGATCGTGTCCATGACTTGGTAGCTCGGCCCTTGTTTCTCCAGAAAGCTGGCGATCAATTCGACCGTGTCGACGTTCATCTGCCCTAATCGCATCTCGGCGTGAGCTTTGACCCGCTGCAGCACGTCGCCGCTGGCGCGACGTGATCCTCCCTTGGTTCGCCCCAAGGTCAGGTGAGGGACATAGTCGCGAGGCTCCGGTTTGAAACCGATCTCGGCGAGCTCGGTCTCAAGTCTCGCGACCATTTGGCTAAGTGAATTGGTGGGGTCATCGATATGGACGCATAACACGCGAGGGCGATCGAGGTTCGGGAAGCCACCAGCACCGGCAAAATCGAGATCAAAGGGTTCGAAGTCTTGAGTGACATTGCGGATGATCTTACAGACCTGCGGGACTTCGACATTGTCGACTTCACCAAGGAATTTCAGTGTCAGGTGCAGATTGTCTTTGGGGACCCAGCGAATGCCATCGCCGGGAACCGATAACGCCTCGATCAAGCGAACCGCGTTGCGTCCGACTTGGGGTGATAGCGGAATGGCGATAAAGGAGCGTATCGTTTGCATGAGTCAAACCGCGATGGAAATCAACGTGGATGGAGAGGGGAATAGGTAGACGGGGATCGGATGCGTGAGTTTCGGATCGTTCGGCTGATACAACGAAAGTCTTGACGTGCAACGAAAGTCTTGACGACTTCCGCTACGTCGAGATACGGGTTGATAATGAATCGGGTGGCACGATCGATTCGCGGCTCACTACAATTGACTGCCCCAGCCTCTCAGTTATAGCGAATTATGATTTCATTTCAGCCACCTTCCTTTCAGCAACATCGATTGCTGCGAGGCGGACATCTACAAACCCTCGCGACGGTCACGCCGACCGGGCCGATCGGGCTGCCTACTCAGAAACATACGGTCGAGTTGCCTGACGGCGATGCGGTGGTGCTGCACGAGACTTGCCCCCGTGATTGGCCGGATGACGGGTTGTCGTTGTTATTGGTGCACGGATTATCGGGATGCCATGCGGCTCCGTATATGATTCGCTTGGCAAAACGATTCCATCACCAAGGCGTGCGTGTTTTTCGCATCGACATGCGGGGTTGTGGCGACGCGTTTGGGCTCGCTAAACAATTGACGCATGCGGGGCGAAGCGATGATTTGATTGCAGCACTGGATGCGATCTCGGGTTTGGCGCCCCATAGTCGCTTGGGGGTCGCAGCCGTCTCGTTAGGTGGGAACCAGATCCTGCGTGCGGTTGGCCGAATCGGTTCGGGAGCGGATCCGCGTCCTGCTTGGTTTGACCAACTTGACCGAATTGCCGCGATTTGCCCGCCATTGGACTTGAGCCGTTGCAGCAACAATATGCAGCGACGGATTCTGCGGCCGTACAACTATTACTTCATCCGCCAATTGATGTCGCGAATCCCTCCCGGCGTCCGTGAACGTGCCGATTTTGCAGCGAGCATCGCAACGAATCGGCCCCGCACGCTGCGTGAATTGGATGATCAATTCACCGCACCGCTGAGCGGGTTTGCCGATGCACTGGACTATTACGAAAAATCGTCCGCCGCCCATCACATCGAATCGGTAACGGTCCCCACATTGGTGTTGGCCGCCGAAGACGATCCCGTTGTCCCGGTCGATTGTTTTGACGAGTCCAAGCATCGCTGGAGCCCCGCGATAAAGCGAATCGTTTCCAAGCATGGGGGGCATGTGGGGTTCATCGACCGCAACCGCAATTGCTGGATGGACCGCGTGCTCGCCGACTGGTTCTTAGGCGATGGTTGCTAGCGAGAGCTTCCAGCTGAGGGAAGTCATAACCCGAAGCGTGAGCGAGGGACTGCATCAAACAAACGAAACGAAGGGCTAACGTACCGGCCAATTGCTAGGGGCCGTCAATGGATCCGAACAAACGGCCGGCCCGTTAGTTAGCCCTGCAATTCATTGGTTTTCTTGGCTTTGCCCCTAATACAATGGCACAACTTCAAAACTCACGCATCGGGTTAGGATGATGAAGTCCCTTGCTCACGCTTAGGGGGGGTAGGCCGAGTCCGGCTTTACCGAGTCGTCCATTCCGGAGCGGGTTCGATTTCGGCAGCCAGCGGCGATCCTTGGTCTTTGCGACCGCTGCCTTCGAGTCGGCTGATCAGCTCGACGGTCATGTCATGGTCACAGGCGATTTGGCAGCTCAAACGGACACCGGACTCTTTGACTTCACGAACTTTTAATGTTTCTTTTTCTGCCACGGTGATGTTTTTTGGCTCGCCCTCGACAAATTTCACACGACAAGTGGTACAGCGTGCTTGGCCACCGCAAGCGTGCAGCTGATCGGTTCCCGCGTCCTCAATCAAGGCGTTTACGAGTCTTTTTCCAGCGGGGACATCGAATTCACCGATACCTTGGACGGTCAATTTGGGCATGAATTACTCCTGCAGAGTACGAGTAGGGAAGATGAAGCTCACGTGAGCCAACCCTACACTGTACCGAGAAAAAGAATCGAGCAAAGACACCATGTTTTCAAAGCAGGGGCAGGTTAGAATCTCGGATTGGCCCACGGCGGGAGCCCCGAGGCCGCAAACATGGACGTTCCGCAAACGAGCTGAATCACGTGTCCGCGCGAGAGACACGTAAGGCGGGATGATTTTTCCGTTGCGGATACATTCCTTTTTCCCCTTGGCCCCCGACTCACACACCCGTACTGCGTCGATACAATGGTAGCCCTTTGGTTCATCGAGATTCACGCGACAATGGAAGGCAAGATATGGATTTGATGTCCGACGACGCGATTGCAGCGTTTGGACTTCTCGTCGGCGAAGCGATTGAACGCTTGGTGAATGAGCACGATGAATCGTTGGACAAACGTGCTGCGATGTTGACCGTCGACTCGCCCACGCTAAGCCGCGAGGGACGCCAGTTGAAGTTTGAGTTCAAGGTCAAGGGGAATCGCCAACCCACCGCAGCGGCAGCGATCGACGTCCAAGCAGAGCTGGACGACGAGGACGAGGATTTCGACCATTCCCCTGACAGCACTTCGCTCAAGGCGATCGCGACCTGTGAATGCGCCCAATTCAAAACGCATTACCAGTGCTCGCACACGCTTTCGACGGCGTGGTGGTTGCAAGAGCAGTTGGGACGCCGCAGCATTAGCGACGTGCTGAATTTCCTTGGCGAACTAGAAGTCGATTCGGTCAGTATCGGCCGTGACTTGGTCGACAACATTCTGACGCTCGCCGAAGAGTCGAGTCGTCCGGCTGAAACCAGCGACGAAGAGACGCGGCTGCAATGGCGGATCGGTTTTTCACGCTCACGCTACTACGCTCCGCTTTCGATCACTCCGTACGAACAGAAGCCGCGTAAGAACAAAAAAGGCTGGACCAAGGGCAAAGAGATTCGCGGTTTTGAATTGCTTAAACGCGACTTCACCGCGTTCCCGATCGACGGCAAGATTTCCGCCTTGGTGGCTTCGCGAAGCTACAGTTTTGACGAGGACCATTACGCCGAATTTCAAGCCCTTCAATCACTCGTCGGTCATCCCAACGTAGGCTGGGCCGACGGGGATGCGAGTGATTTGGATGTTTATTCTGCGGAATTAAGTTTGACGCTCGAGCCCGTCGAACGTGATTTGGAGGAAGAGGAAGAACAGCACGAAGACAACCACGATCCCCATACCTCGGCGACCCATTTTCGCCCCGTGCTGCACGTCTCGGGTTTCAGCATCGATATCAAACAGTGCGAAGTGGTGATGGGGCACAGCAGCCCCGTCGAGCCGCTGGTCATTTTGGCCGATCGTAAACACAATCGCTTGATCGTTTGCACGCTGCGTGATCCGCGAGCGACGCGAGTGATCCAATTTTTGCTGAAGAGTGACTTGCAAGACGCCGTTTTGGATGCGGAATCCGCCGCTCGGCTGGCAGTCGGCTGTGCCACCGTGGATTCGCTGGTTCGCGTCAATCTGCCTCCCGAGCTGGCCGGACCGATCACCCCGATCACGGGTGAATTGGTCTTCGAATTACGGCCGCGTCCGGGCGCCGGATTGCTGATTTCGCTCGCCATCCACGACGATCGCTTCCGCGAAGTCTTGGCACCGGGTGCCCCGCCCAACATCGTTCCGTGTTTGACCGACAAAGGCCCGATTCGGCTGCAGCGTGACTTGGACGACGAAAAACAACGCGCCGATTCGGTGGTCGAGCGGTTCGAGTTCAACAAACTCAGTCCGGATGCGAACTATCGCTGGGTCGCCGAAAGCGACGAAGCGGCTCTCGATCTACTAGGACGACTGTACGAAGGCGGCAGCGACGCGCCACGGATCATTTGGCCCGAAGGTCAATCGATTCGAGTCCGAGGCGAATTGACCCCGTCGGCACTTCGCGTGCAAATCGATGACAAACGAGACTGGTTCGGATTGACCGGATCAGTGACGATCGATGGACAAGACATCTCGTTGGCCGATTTGTTGGCTGCGGTTCGCGAAGACCGTGCATTGGTGCGAGTCGGGGATCGCGAATTCGCCAAAATCAGCGAATCGTTCCGCCGTCGTTTGCAGCAGCTCGGCGACGTCGTGGTGAGCGATCGTGATTCGATGAAGATCGCCGACGCCGCGATGCCGGTCGTGCAAGAATTGATCAGTGACGATGTTGTACTCGAAGCCACCGCACGTTGGCACGAATCGGTCAAACGACTCGAGTCGCTTGCTGATTGGTCTCCGGAAAAACCCGAAGGACTCGACGCCGAACTCCGCGATTACCAATTGGATGGTTACCGCTGGTTAGCCCGATTGAGCAAGTGGGGCGTCGGCGGCGTGTTGGCGGATGACATGGGTTTGGGGAAAACCGTGCAAACGCTTGGCGTGCTGTTGGACCGCGCCCAATTGGGTCCGTCACTCGTCATTGCCCCTACCAGCGTTGGTGACAACTGGGTGCGAGAAACCGAACGGTTTACCCCGTCGCTGAAATCGCATCTGTACCGCGATTCGGATCGTCAACAATTGATCGACTCGGTCGGTCCCGGCGACCTCGTGATCGTCAGTTACCAATTGGTTCAGCGGGACGCAAAGAAATTTGCCACCCGCGACTGGAGTACGCTGATTCTGGACGAAGCTCAGTTCATCAAGAACTCGCAAACCAAGACATCGCAAGCGATTCGTTTGATCAATGCCGATTGGCGAATCGGGTTATCGGGCACCCCGCTAGAAAATCATCTTGGCGAATTGTGGAGTCTGTTCCGAACGCTGTCACCGGGACTGCTGGGATCATGGGACCGTTTCCGCAACCGGTTTGCCGATCCAATCGAACGCCACAAAGATGACAAACAACGTCAATCGTTGGCGCGTTTGGTCCGCCCGTTCATCCTGCGACGGACCAAAGACAAGGTGCTGAAGGAATTGCCGGCGAGAACCGAGATCACGCTGCACGCCGAATTGAGCAAAGCCGAACGCAAACGCTACGAAGACGTGCGAATTGCGGCACTGGCGGAATTGAGCGGCGAGTCCGCTGATGCCTCGCAAGCCGGCCAACAACGAATCCGCACCCTCGCGTGGCTGACCCGACTGCGGCAATTGGCCTGCCATCCACGCTTGGTCGATCCGACGTGGAAGAAAGGTTCCGCCAAGCTCGAACTGCTGATGAATCTGGTCGAAGAACTTCGCGAAGGAGAGCACCGAGCGTTGGTGTTTAGTCAATTCGTCAAGCATCTCGGCGTGATTCGCGAAGCGCTCGATGCACAAGGGATTGAGTACCAATACCTTGACGGGGCAACCCCGGCGGCAGAAAGACAGCGACGCGTCGATGCGTTCCAAAATGGCGAAGGCGAACTGTTCCTGATTTCACTCAAAGCCGGGGGAACGGGATTGAACCTGACCTCGGCCGACTATGTGATCCACTTGGATCCATGGTGGAACCCAGCGGTGGAAGATCAGGCGACCGACCGTGCTCATCGTATTGGACAACAAAAACCAGTGACCGTTTATCGCTTGGTCGCCGAAGGCACGATCGAAGAACAAATCTTGCAACTACACGCGGACAAACGTGAACTGGTTGCCGGCGTTCTCGATGGAACCGATCGCGCCGCTCGCATGAACACCGATGAATTGATCAAGTTGATCCGCGAGGGCGCAAGGTAATTCGGTACGGATGATGCGGGAAAGAGGTGTTGCGTTTGGAGTAGCGGTTGGTTCTCACCAGCCGGCTCCGACTGCATCGCTCAATCCCGTTTGGTAGCGAGTAAAACGTTCAGAATTTAGCGGGCGACGTCCCCCCGCGCCGCTGCGGTATAAAACCGAGCCGGATGGCGAGAGAGAGTCGATGGCAAGCGAAACGTAGGCATTTGGGCAGCCGCCTACGTTTCGCTTGCCGTCGACTGCGTTTCGTCACTTTGCAATGCCCAAATCACATGCATTGCGATGCAGTACAGCAGCACGATGATCATCATCAACGCACCGCTCTGTTTGATGCTGTAGGCGATAACGCCCAGCAGTGAATCCGATGGATACTTTAGTCGCGTCCAGACGAGATGAACGCCCATGGTCAACATCATCAGCCCCAGGACTGGCCATGTCACCGCACGCGGCAATTGAAAATGACAGCGCTGGTTGGGGTCTCGCGGTTGACGCCAAATCCAGATGTAGAATCCCACTAACATCGGTGGCAAAAACACAACGGAGCTAAGGTGTTGCAGCACCGAGTACCAGGAAACGGCTCGGTCGCTTAGTGAGATCGCAGTGGTTTTCAAGACGGGGAATTGCTGGACACCCCACCGCCCACCGTGCGTGAACGAGTCCCACAACACATGCGTGCCGGCGCCGAACATCACGCACAAGACAACCGCGGCGATGGCGGGGATCGAAAAATCGATCGGCTTGTTCAGCCACGGCCACAGTCGCTCGGAGAGTCGTTTGGGCAGCAAATCCGCCAACGGACGTTTCAGCAGCGATTGGTACAGATAATAAAACGCGACTCCGATCGGCAAGCAGTGCGTCAAAATCCCCGCAATCGAATGGGTGGCTCGATAGTCAATCCAGGCGGGATAGAATGCCGCGATGTCGGGAATCGCACACCCGATCGCCAGCGCTGAAAAAGGCAACCGCCATCGACACAGCCAAGCAACCGGAATCGCTGCGGCAATATGAGTCACGGTGAATGGCATAAGTCTGCTAATCGGTTGTAGTTCTGCGAATCCGCGCCGGGCCGCGCCGGGCCGCGCCGCGCCGGGTCTCACCGGGCCGCAGCGGGAACGATACGGTGCGAGCCCCAACAGAGCGGGGTTTGTCGATTCCGACTCGACCGTCACATGATGCAAGATAGCTGCAAACTAATGTAGTCCAAATCCCCGACAATTCGGACGCGTTGTTTTTTCGAAATCAAGCCACCTACAGAAACACTTGCTTCCTGCTAGCCTTAGCAACATGACTCGCTCGACCCCCTCTCTACCCGTCATTCGCCGGCTCTCGGACGATTTTTCGATCGAGCGTGTATTTTCGCATTTTGCCAGCCGGGCAGGTTGTTTGTGGTTCGATTCGGTCCCCAAGTCGACCTCGCCGGTCGATGTCGATGTCCCGCCGCCTCGTTACTCGTTTTTGATGTCCGACCCGATCGCCACGCTCGTTGCGAACGTCGGGGATCCCGATCCCTGGCCGGTACTGCAACAGTGGTATCGCCAACTCCCCTCGACCCAGGCGGCAAATTTACCACCGATGCAGGGAGGAATTGCGGGGTTGATCGGGTACGAAGCTGCGACTTGGCTCGAGCAGGTTGGGGTGTCACAGCGTAACGATTTGCCGACTCCCGCAATCTCGCTCGGACTGTACGACTGGACCATCGCAATGGACCATGCCGAGGGAACGTCGTGGCTGATTTGCCAAGGGTTCAGCGACGAGGCCTGCTTCGGTACCGAACAGGACCGGCTCGAGCGGGACCGGCTCGAACAGGACCGGCTCGAACAGGACCGGCTCGGGCGGGCGACAGTTCGGGCGGATGAAATCGAAGCTCAAATCCAGACGATGTTGGAAACCCCTTCGGAAGCGACACCCCTGGATGATCATGTGAGTCCCTGCGATCGCGAGCGAGTCACCAGCAATTTCAGCAGCCAGGAATTCCGAGCCGCTGTCGCGGATGTGGTCAACCGAATTCGCAGCGGCGACTCGTTTCAAGTCAATTTGGCGCAGCGTTTGTTGCACCCTGCGGTGCTGTCGTCCGCAGACCTGTATCGTCGACTTCGCGTGGCAAACCCCGCTCCCTACAGCGTTTTCTACCACGGCGACCCATTTGATGTGCTCAGCAGCTCGCCCGAGCTGTTCTTGAAACTCGATGGCCGTAACGTGCAAACACGGCCGATCAAAGGGACGGTTCCGCGGACCGGAGACGCAGGCGAAGATCAGCGACTTGCCGAGTCGTTGCAGCGAAGCTTGAAAGACCGTGCGGAAAACATCATGATCGTCGATCTGATGCGAAACGATCTTTCGCGAGTCTGCCGTGACGACAGCGTCGAAGTCCGCAAATTGTGCCAAGTCGAACGGTATCAGTTCGTTCAGCATCTGGTTTCGATTGTCGAGGGAACGCTGCGAGACGATTGCAATGTGATCGATTTACTGAAAGCATGTTTTCCCGGCGGCAGCGTCACCGGAGCTCCCAAGATCGAAGCGATGCGGACGATCGCAGAGCTGGAACCCGATCGCCGAGGCCCCTACTGTGGATCGATGGGATACATCAGTTGTTCGGGACATGCTGAATTCAACATTCTGATTCGCACCGTCACCGCCACAGGCGGTCAGTGGCAGATTCCGGTCGGCGGAGGAATCACGGCGCGAAGCAATCCCGAGAGCGAAGAAGCGGAAACGTGGACCAAAGCGGAAGGGATTTTGCGAGCCTTGCCCAGTTCGCAGCAAGATTGATGCTCGCAGCAAGATTGATTTGGCCGCCTTGGAATTTGTCGAAACCGGTTATTGCGAGACTGCAAGAAGTTGTTAAAATTGGGCCGTTGATGTGACGGAGACGATTGTTTCCCCACAAAACACGCCCCTATAGCTCAGTTGGTAGAGCAACGGACTCTTAATCCGTTTGTCCAAGGTTCGAGCCCTTGTGGGGGTACTTTTCATTAATAAAACACGGGAGACACCGTGTTTTTCGGAGGTGGCGGACAGCGTGAACCACGTTGAACCATCATGCCCCTTCTAAGTGGTGCCAAAAAGGGCACCACGTTTCGATTGTGGGCTGGACGCATGATCTTCACGCCCATTTTGCGGAATCTCTGTTAGCCCTACACTGACTAACTAATAAACGGTTAGTCGAACAGGACTACGTTTTGTCGGATTTTGTGGTCGACCTTGATGTTGTCACGGCCACCGTTTGAAAAGAGATGAACGACGTCAACCAAAGACGATTCAAACGAATGTTTGACGTTGCGTTCGCCTGCGAAGGAGGCTTGGATCTCCAATTTCGATCCCTTCCGTTTCACTTGAATCCGATCTCGATCGTCTGTTCCAACGATGAGCAAAGTACCATCGTCTCGCAATGAGATCCCTGCCACAACGGCTTGTAGCGTGGAGGTAGTTGAATCGGTCCCGTCGTCTACGGTCACCGAGATATCATAAAAGCCGGCGACATCGTATTTGTGTTCGATTATGAACGCATTGCCTGTCTGGTCGATTTGGTCTCCGGTCAATAATGTTGATGTTCCATCACCCCATTGGATGAGAACCAAGTGAGAATCGCCGATGTCTGCGTCAGCAAACTCGCCCGTCAATGTGAATGATTGGCCAGCTCTCGCAGCATTATCGAGCGTTGGCCCGTTTAGCGTCTCAATGGTTGGGGCTTGGTTGGGTGGCGGAACTTCGTTGTCAATGATCGTTAATTGCTTCGCCGCGACCACATCTTGCGCTAACAATTGGACAAGACCTGTCTTATCTCCATCGAACGAATCGTTATCGATCGCTTCGATATCAAAGGTTGCAGACGACTCTAACGCATTGACGCGAACGGATGCCGGCATCGAAAGATGACCAGCCAATTCTGCGGTCGCGCTGGTCGAGACTTCGTAATCGTTTCGTAAGAGCACGTTGAGCTGGACCGTTGCCGTTGCCGTGCCCCCGGACTCACTGATCGAACTCGGGTTAATCAGCAATTGCGGTTGCAGCTCTGGTTCGTTATCGACCACTTCGATCGAAGCATTCAGCGACTCATAGCCGTCCACTTCAACCGAAAATCCCCAGTTGGTGTCCGTTTCGCGAATTTGGTTCTCGACGGCTCGCAGTTCAAAGATTAACGAAGTTTGACCGGCGGCAAACGAAAGGCCGGTGTCTGATTCTAGGACGGTGGATTCCTCGACTTTGATGGCCACGGTGACTGCCGAATCCAGATTGACATTTCGTTCTAGCCGGAAGCGTGCTACCCCATCGGTTTCATCAATCGACGAGTCGTCACCCATTCGCGTCAGGGTTAATTGCGGAGCGATTGATTCAAACAAGTGAGCGGCACCTTGATCGCTGCCAATGGTTGAATCGCCAGGCGATGCAACCAATACGCGATCCCCCGAGACCGCGACGGCACTGCCGAAATCGGAGCCAACCAACCCCGTCGGATTATCAAAATCAGCCTCGGCTACGAACTCGCCATCGACGATCTGGTACAAGTAGGCGCGTCCACCGGAGACCCCGGTGTGTCGATCGAAGACCGCACCCACCGCCAGTCGACCATCGCTTAGATCGACGCTCTGTCCGAAATAAGATGATTCGATCTGTGCAATCGACTGGCGTAGTGAAACCTGATTGCCTACGACCTCATAGACATAGACGCTGCCGGTGTTGTCATTGGTGGCGTTTGGATCCAAATCGCGACCTGGTTCACCGACCACGATCCTATTGCCTTCAACGGCGAGCCCACTGCTGTAGCCGTTCACAATCGAAGGGGAAGGAGACGTCAATGTCTCAATCAAAACGGCATCCTCGTTTACGACACGATAGACGTGCGTCTTCCCGGCAAGGTCAGCGGTGCCGGTATCACTGCGGAACGCCCCGATAGTGATCAGGTCGCCGTCCATCGCTGCGGTCCAACCAAAGAGATTGGATCCAGTGTCAGGATCCGTGAGAGTGTCAATCAATACCGGTTCGGAACCACCGATGTCGAACAACGAGGCACTTCCTTTTCGGAAATCTCCGACAAGGACTCGGTCACCGCTAATGGCAACCGAACGACCGAAGCCATTGCTGATACCATCGGGGCTGTCCAAGCTCGTGAGCAACGTTGTGCCGGTGGTGGACAATTCAAAGACAAATGCCGTCGAATGTTCGCTACTGAGCTGACCGACTACCAAGCGATCGCCATCGAGGTCCATTGAGGTTCCGAAGGATCCACCTCGGCTTGGGTTGGGGCTTTCCAACCGCTCGATCAACACGGGGGAAGGCCCCGATGCATCATAGATTTCCACCGCACCTGCGGACTGTAGACCTTCCGTTTCACCGGGGACACCGATCACCATCCACTGTCCGTTCAATTCGATCGAGGTGCCAAACGCATCGTCAGTGGCGGGCGTTGCATTGGTGACGGATGAACCGGGCTGAACGATTCCTTCGACAACGTTGAAAGTAAAAGCTCGCCCCGTAGCGAAATCGCTCGACGAAGCCCCAACCGCGGGTGCCCCAATCAAGATCGAGTCGCCACTAATCGCCACAGAATCGCCAAAGGTATCACGTCGACGTGGATCGGGATTGTCGATCTTGACCGTGGACTCGATGAGGCTGGTGGAGTTTGGCTCCATCAACGTAAACAGGTATGCGGCACCGGCGTCTTGCTCCGACGTGTCATCGCCATCAGCCCCGATCAGCACACGGTTTCCAGAAACCGCAACATCCGACAGGAAGACATTGTTGGCGATATTTCCGGCAGGGTTGGTGAGCGTGCCGAGCAGCCCGTCTCCTGGGCTGGATGCGGTGATATCGGACAACGCGTAGACATTCAGGACCGCAGAAGTCGGCGCGGTTGGCGAGAGCGAAACTGCATTCACGAACAGCCGACCCTCGCTCAGGCGAACGAGTCCGCCCGACTTTTGACCGATTCCGTCATCAGGGTCGGCGTCAGGGTGACGCAGCGATGCGACGAATGAGGGCGACGAGCCATTCGCTCGAAACTCGGCAGTGGAATAGATATATGCCGCCCCAGTATCTTGTTGATCAAAGGGTTGCTCGGGATCGAGTCCATCCAGTAGTGAGCCCACTGCTAAAACATCGTTGTCCAGCGCAATCGAGGTACCGAATAAGTGCGATCCGTTATTTGTCAGCGTTGCATCGACCGAGGTGTCCCCATCGCTCAGATCGTACAGGTACACCGCTCCCGAGTCGGCACCTGCGGTGTCGTCACTTCGCACCCCAACCACTAGCACGCCATCCTGCATCGCGATGTTTTCGCCAAACCGGTCGCTCGCCGATGGCGTAGGGTTGACGATCGTGATTGGCGATGGTGTCGGTCCACTAGCAAGGTCGTAGAGGTAGACGACTCCTGAATCCGACGCCCCCGTAGAATCACGCGATGCCCCAACGGCAACCGTCGATCCATCAATCGCCAACGATTGTCCGAAGTAATCTCCTGGAGAGCCTGGGTTCTTCAGCGTCGCGACTAGGTCTCCATCCGCATTGTTGTCGTAAACATAGACTTCTCCCACCGAGTTGAATCCATCAATATTCGTCAATGGCGCCGACACGACCCGGTATTGTGCATTGACTGCCACGACATCGCCAAAAGCCGCGTTCGTTTGTGGACCGATGGCATCAGGATAGTACGATTGAGATAAGCCAAAGTCACCGGCCAACAGTTGCCTCGGTTCCAGCTTTTCATGTCGAAGTCGAGGACCACATCCTTGAGCAATTGTCTTCCGTTTGGCGGCTAGGCGACGCGGTGATTTTCTGCTGGCAGGCTGCAGTCTGGATGATCGCATGACTTTCCTTTACGGTGGCAATGACGGCATTAGATCGCGATTAGGGGCCATCCTAGAGGGATGCAAGGCAGAAATCAATCTTGCTGTATGGGAGAATTCGAGGAATTGAGGACGCTGATCCTATTTGCATGAAACCAACCACGCTCTGGCGAGCGTAGCTACAAAACGCAAATGCCGTAATCGCCGCCTCCAAACGCTTCACCGTGTGGGCCAAAACGGCTAACTCAGTCAACGGTCTCTACCGGGCATGGATGGTGGTTGAGGTATTCATGTCCCACTTTGGACGTCGTGGGCTAATCGCAGCGGTCCCTGCCGCGACTCATCCGAGAGGGCGTGGGACAGCGACGTGACAGGCCGTGCCGTCGTTGTATTTTTTTTTGCTGGCACGCGGACCTCTTCCGCGGATCGCTTGGTTCTCATCGCTTGCTGACAGCGAATCTTCTCTGACCGCGGCGATAACTCGATCACGCGTCATCATCGCGAGTTGTCATTTGTTCACATACTGGCGGCTTTCGCTCGTTCGCATTCGGCCCATTCGGTCTTCGTTTCGTGGTCTTTTCGCCGGGACATCGGCATGTCCCCTGGCTGTCCCTCGATGTCTCGGCGGCCAAGAAGTGTAAGGCCATCGAGACAGCTCTTTCGTCGATGGCTTTTCCACCCAGGTTGCTTCGCTGGTGCAGGCAACGATAGGAGGCGAAGGAGCAGTGGAGGCATCGAATCGTTATGCGTTCTAGCGGAATGGCAGTTGCCGATCCTTATCGTTTTCTGTTCGAAGACCACTCGCTTGGACTGACGATCACACGTGACTTTGGAACGGACAATCAAGTCCACGAACAAGTCATGCAGGTGCGTCGTGAGGGAGGCGGCGAGTCTTCGTTTGCGTTTGATTCGTACAGTTTTCACTACAGCATGTTGTACGACGGGCAACCGGTTGGCGCGATGACGGCAACGCGGCCCGTCGATGGGGAAGTCGATTGTGCAGATGTCTATTCACCTCAATTGATGACGCGGTATCACGATTGTTTGGTGTCGACATGCAAGTTTCGCATCAACCGAAGTGGTTGCTCGTCCTTGAAGACACTGCGAACGATGGTGCGTGAATTTTGGCGCGACCAAGTCAACCTCGGCTCGCGGCTGAATTTGATCAACGCGGACAAAAAATTGGCCTCGTTCTATCAGCGAATCGGATACGAAGTGATCGAAGGCTCGGATTTCATTCACCCCACGCTGGGAACTAACAGCATCGTCATGATGATGTCGGCCGACCCCCATCGTCGGTCGTTCTGTACCGACATCTTTGCCAGTCTAGATGACATCCTGCCGATGCAGGACGTCGTAACAAGCTGTTACGCCACGCCCATGATCCTTTCTTAAACACCAAATCTTGACCACCGAGATGGTTAACGGCAACGTCGCCGCATCCGTTTTTGTTCCTATTTTTTTAAAACCATGCCTCAAGGAATTCTGCAATGACCGTGTATCGCTGGACGAACTATGACCAATACAAATCCGCAGTAACCTGCGTGCGAGAGTATTACGATGCCGTGCATCGCTGTCACGAACTTGCGCTGCAGCAGCTGGTTCCACAGAAATGTGAATTGGCACTCGATATCGCTTGTGGGCATGGCGAGTCGACTCAGATTCTAAAGCCCTTCGCGAATTCGATCGTGGGTGTCGACAGCTCCGAAGACTTGATCGACATTGCCAATTCTCAGAACGAAGATCCCGCGGTTCGCTACGTTTGTTCGACGTTTGCGGACTTTGATGCCGCCGACGAATCGATCGATTTGATTAGCGCCGCATGGTACTGGAACCATGTGCATACCGCCGAGGATCTCGAGGCAGCCGCGGTGAAGATTGCCTCGTTGCTGCGTCCCGGCGGAAGTGTGGCCTTCGTGATTCCTGGCGATTCGTTCACGTCTCGCCGGATCCAGAGTATCGCTCGCGAAGATTTCCAGTGGCGTCAGGCGTGGACTCACGAAGAACGCGAATGGACCGAAGGCTTGTTCTCGTACGATGACACGTGGATTCAAACCAAGATCTGGCAACCGTTCTTTTTGATGAAGTTCTTCCGCGAGTGGTTTGATTTATCAACGTGGGACGTCAAAGGCACGCTCGTTCGCGAAGACCGGTTGTCGGGTTTGGTCGCGGAACCTCCGTTTGAAATTCTGTATGGGAAGCGACGATGATCCGATCACGTCATAGCGACCGCATGAATCTCGGAGCCAACCAGCTGTCGTATGCAGCCGGTTCATCATCGCTGGAGCCTTACGGATTCCGCATCCTGGGGCAATCGGACAATCAGCGATTGCCCCAGTTGCTGGCTTCGTTTCCAAAAATCTCCACAATGCTGCACCCCGAGGCACTCATCGTCAGCGCCTATCCGGCCGCATTAGGATTAGCTGGATTTGCACCGCTGGTGGACACCTACCTGCATCCACCGACGTTCATTCGCGCGATGCGGCTCGCTGCACTGGAAAAACGAACGGTGGTAATGGCGGCCCAACCGTTGGCCGGTGTCGACCTGTTGCTGCGGATGCTACGCAATCAAACGGAAATCCCCGAGCGGATCTTGTGGGCGGCGGGCGGCTACTATTTCCCGCTCTCGTTAGAGCGGTTTATTTCGGACCAACTGCAGCAACATGGGTGCCAGATTGAGTACCTGCACTGCTACGGCGTGGCGGAGATAGGGCACACCTGTTTTGCTGCAATGGAGCGTTTTGAATCGGGACATCCTCGCTTTCACAAAGTGGCAACCGAGGTCGTCGCTTCGGTGGTGGGAACGAACTGTCACCTTGCTCTGCATCACGAAAATGGACGCGGCATCGTCACCGAAGATTACGCCGATCAAATCGATGGCGAATGGTTAATCCAAAGTGGTCACGGGCGGATGTGTCCGCAAGTGCGAGACGAACTCGAGTCATGGTCATCGGAAGATTGGAACCGTCGCACCGGCTATCTGGCGGCCGACGCGACTGCGGTAAATTACCAATTGCGAGAATGGATCGAGAGCGAAGAGGCTAAGAACGAGCTACGCTATTTCCGGTTCTGGGAACAACATGCCGGTTCCATGCAGTGCAAACCGAAATGGAACCGCACGGTCGACACCAACGTCACGCCACGGAACAAACCGAATCAGATACGTTATCATCGCATACGGGTTTGACGATTCGCTGAAACGCACGCAGCGAGTTGGTGATCACACGTCGCCGTGTCACCGACCGGAAACGTGATCCGACGACACGATGAAATAGATGAGCGTAGTGAGAGGTGGTGGAGACACGGGTGTAGGTGTCGTCCGACTCATCACTATGCTCTTGCGCGAATTCACAGATTGGAAAATCAAACTCGGGCATCGTGGTGCCGCATTCTTGGAATCCGATCGATTTGAGTCGGCGAATATTGGTAGGACTTGCGCCAAACGAGACCATGCGGAAATCTTCGGCCATCGGATCGATCGACAACATCGCGATTTGGCAGAACACAGCGTAGCTGAGACTGTCGGTCACCTTGTACCATGCCGAACCTCCGACATCTTTGAATTCGACTGCGGAATCGAGCACCAGATTTTGGCTCTCGTCCAAAATGTCGTCCGGACCGATGTCCATGAACGAGATGACTCCATCACGCAATCGTTCATAGGCCGAATCGGTCACCGGCAACACCACGCTGGCGCCGTATCGCTTTCCATCTGCCGCCGCCAACAGAATCGTTTGCGGATGGCGTCGCCACAGCGCCAAATAGCGATCTTCGTAACGCACGTAGCGTTCGTTTAACTTCTTGTCGGCAGCAATAAACAAGCGGTCATCCTCGGTCGGATCCGAACCGTCAAGGTGCATTCGCCAACTGTCTCGCATCCGCTGGAAGACACCGCACGCGTCTGCTTCGTTTTCACAAAACGCTTCGTCGCTAGGTACCGTTTTGCTCTGAATGAATTGCGACAATGACCAGGGCCAAGCGTCAAATTGGTCATCTCGCTGCGAGGTGTCACTGATCACATCCTCGTAGGGCAACGACAAAGCATCGGCGATCCGGCGGAGCATTTTTGCAGACAAATGGCGTTTGCCTGCTTCTGCGAACTGCAAGGTCCGAACGGCAACTCCGGCCTGAACGGCAAGTTGAAGTTGAGAGAGCCCAAGTTCTTTTCGTGTCTGACTGATTTTGATGCTGCCTTTGGGCATTTCACGGTACTCGCTCGTGTGCGGAATAAACTGAAATTGACAACCGACTTGACCACTTTGCGCCAATATTGCGCACGGCAATATCGATATTATTCTAATCTGCAGCGTTCGGCGAGTCGGAGACTTGAGGCGGGTCTAGGAAAACAGACCAATGGGGCATCGCCTCAAGTCGCGGCTTACCCCATTTAACAGCCACACCGTATCGATTGCAAATCACGTGAATTCGGGTGCTTTCGCTAGTTTCAAGCGTTTTTAACGCCTTTAGGGACTCTTCTTAAACGCCATTAACGATTCTCCGCCCTCTCGCTGGCGTTCCAGTCTTCCTAGCTTACCAACAACGAAAAAGTTCCCAAATGAAAAATCTATCACAGGGCCCCAAAACTCCGTAAAAGCCGGATCAATGGGACTTTCCCTTCCTAAACACCTTCGTTGCCCCCCTACCCAACGTCTGCAATCCACCCGTCGCCAAACGACTTTTGTTCCCCATCGGTTAAGGGAAGCGAACATCGGCGTGACGACGGGCATCCAGGTGGGACCCTAAGACGAGCCAGACCCGGGGGACGTCTCCCGGCCCGATCGATGCGTACGACGGGGACGAGTCGCCAAGATTTTCCGCCCAGCCCTGCTGCTTTTGAATTCATAAGTCATGGAGGCAAAGATGATCGATGCTCCTGCACCTCTGAAAAAGGCATTCGCTTTACTTGCCAATGCCGAGGCGGGTGGCGATCCCGATTCCATCGCCGAGAGATCACCCTGGCAAGAGCTGGCCTGGGATAACTCGCCGCGACGCGGCAACGATGCTGATTCCCATCTTTGTCATCGGGTCGAGTCTCTTGCCGTCCTGTTTGACATTATTCCCCGCCGCTGTCGGTCCGAAATGAAGTCGATCGCGGCGATGTGGTGCGAGCAGTTTTCGGACCGTCAACGCGTCAGCCTGGATGAACTGCGAAGCGTCACGCGGCGTTGGTTGCGAGAACGCAACCGTCCTGCCGCCGCGATTCCTCGCTTTCTAGCCACCACGGTCTCGATCGCCCAATCCCCCATATCCACTCGCAGTACGTCCCCGCCCCGCGGTAACGATACCACCGGTCCATTCCCATCCTCGGTCCACCGTCCCGCAGCGGCGCATCGTCCTGCATCAGCCCACTGCACCGGCGGAATCCACGGTGCTGCGGAATCCGAACAACACTGTGTCTACGGACTTCAAACATGGTTTGAACATCTGTATCGCAAGCAGTGCTGGACCCACATTCCATCGGTAATCCCCGGCGACAAACCGGTGCCGATCGACGAGATGTTCGTGGAACTTGAACTGTACGAAGATCGAATTGATGAAATCGATGCGAACCTTGATGCCGACTGCTCGACGGAACCGAGGCGGCACGCGACGTCACCGCGCGCAGCGAGGCACCGCAAGATCATTGGATCGACGTACGATGTTCGTACCATCGTATCACGCACGCTTGATCGCTGCGTTATTGTGGGTGGCCCCGGCAGCGGCAAGTCGACGCTGATTCAATGGTTGGCACACACGATTGCGGAATCAGGCATCGGTGACTTTGACGTCCCCATCGTCGTCAAGCTAAAGGATTACGCAGAAGCGATTGCCGCGCAACCTGAGCTCACTCCGTTACAGTATTTCTTTGCTTCGCTTGACAATCACGACGTCGATGCAAACGCAGCTTCGCTGTGGCTTCGCCACGTCTCGCATGACCGACACCGTGTGCTATTGATGTGCGACGGATGGGACGAGGTGCCCGCAGCCCAACGAGACAACGTGCGAGAGCAATTGGAACGCGAATCCGACCACTTCGTGACGCTAATCACATCACGCCCGGCGGGATTGCCGCAATCGCTGCGGGACCGAGACCATGTCGATTTTTATCACATCGGCAAACTGACACCCCATTCGATGATCGATTTGGCGCACAATCTCGTTCGCAGCCGCTACCGGAAATCCCACCATCGTCGCGGCGATGCCAAACAAATAGTCGATCAAATCCGTGCCTCGGATGATTTGCAAACCTTAGCCCAACATCCGCTGTTTCTGGGCCAAATCGTGCATGTCCTGCTCGATGCCGACCACTACGATGGCGCGTTGTTATCGACCAAAGTGATCACACAGCTCGTCGCTTGGATGCGAAAACGCCCTCACTTTTCGGGAAATGCAACGGGGGGCATCACGCTGCAACATTTACAAGCGTTAAGCCAATTTTCGTACAATCGGCAATTTGGACCTCAGCGCGTACGCGACCCTTTTCACGAAACGGAATTGCAAAGGGCAACCGCCTCGTTCGGCGTTTCGGAATCGGCAATTTTGGAAAGCCGTCTGCTGGATCGAGGCAACGCGATGATCGATGAATACCATTTTTCCGATTCCGCGTTTCCAACTTACTTTGCGGCGCTGCAGATCGCAGAGATGGACGACGTCGATGCCCACACCGCGGTATTTGATCATGCGATCCAATCCGAACATCGCTCGGACGTTTTGTATCACGCCGCCGTGCTGAGCGAACGCTTCCGTAACGTTTGTTTGGAAAGGACCAAACACTGGCTTCGACATGGTGATTTGTTTCATCAAACTTTGCTGCGTTTGGCCAAGCTCGCCGCGGTCTCGCGAGACGCACAGCGGGACATGCATCAAAACGATTCCACACTGATCCAATGGTCTCGAACGATCGCCCCAATCCGCAACAAACTGTGGCGTTTGACACAGCAGAGCAGCGACCCGAGTGTGACGCGGTTGTACGTTGAGACGTTGGCATCGCTGGATCCAGCATTCTTGCAGTGGAAAGCAAATTCCCATGATGATTTAGACGATTTTGTCCTGCGACTGATTCGTCGGCTGATTCCCGACAGCGTTGGCGTTGCCAATGCATCGTCACTCGCAGGCACACCATCGATTGCCGCGGACGCTGGCCAAGATTCATCGACCTTGGAACATTGCTGTGTCGCATGCACCGGGATGCTCGGCCCCGTCCAACGTGATCAATGGGTACGCCGTCTGGCGATGTTGCCGCCGGATCACTCAGAAGTAAAACATTGCATCGAAACGCTCGCAGGCCACCCTGTCGATCAAGGGGCAAACGTGGTGATGGAAATTGCGTTGGCTCGCAGTTTGCCGGACGATTTACGCGTCAAAGCCATCGAGATCTCGATGCACTCCGCCGACCGAGCGATCGCCGAGTCATTGGTCAACCAGATTGATGTTACGCAATCCCCACGTTTGCAATCGTCGCTATTGCGTCTGGCGATCACGCGTCAGATCCCGCTCGACCTCGATTGGCTTGAAACGCAAATCAAAACAGACACGTCCAGCACACTGCAATCACTGCGGTTACAAGCCTATTGTGACACCGGTGCGGGACGGACGATGGCGGACCGGCAACGGATTCGTGATTTCTTAAGTGAATTGATGTTGTCGGCACTGAAGCACACCGAGGCCAAGTTACCGGGCCTGCTTAACCAACATTTTCGTCTGGTGGATGAACCGCGATGGTCATACTGGATCGATCACCGCGTCGTCACGGCAGCCATCGATTGCGTGATTCGTTTTGTTCACTCGCCGCAAGTGCAACACATCGATGCCACCGAACTCGCCGCCAATGTGTTGACCCACGCGCCGTGCGAAGGCAACCGAGTCCACTTGAGCAAAACGCTCGATGCGGCGTTAGGTTTGGTCAGATCGGCAACGTCGAATTCACGGTCCGGCAGCGATTTGATCCGCTGGGAACGATTCACCAAATTCATTGCCGATTGTCTGGCCAAAGTCGATCCTGGGACGTTGCTTCGCTACGAACCCTCATGTCGCCCGGTGCAGAACGCATTGCAGGATGCGGTTTACAAGCAAGGTTGGCTGATCTTCAACGACCGAATTTTGGACAACGATGGCATCGAGATCGCAGTTCGCGGCGATGATGATTGGCCGCAACTGGATCGCGGCACCGTCGCCGATGCGGACGTGATCGACGAAATCGTCCACGACCTTCCTCCGCGGCAACGCAATGATTTCCTCAGTTACTGGCACATGGTTTCCGAGGGTGATGCCGACTATGCGTTGACCGAGCGAGAACGGGTACACGAAGCAATTTGCACGCTGATGGCATCGGACCTAAACACCGAGTTGAGCGAGCGGCTATGGTCCTGTTACCAGGAAGGTCAACCGCCGAGTTTTGCCAGTTGGAAAAAGAATCTCGCTCGCGTGGTCCAGCGCTACGAGGACCGACCGGAATTGCTCGCCCATTTACAACAGCTTGGTTTGGGGATTCACAAGCGAAAACCACGCTAGGTTAGGGAAAGGTGCTTTGAATCAGCACGTGGATTTTCCCCTCGTTGTCACTTGGGTCGATATCAAACATTTTCAAAAACAATCGGCCTGTCTTTTTGTTAATGAAATCGAGTTGCTTGGCGACCACAAATGGTTTTTCAGTATCCAATTCTGACGGCGACGTTGCGATCACGCCGATCAGTGTCCCAAGTTTAATGTCGCTGCTTTTAGGTTTGATCTCATTGGGAATCTCTACCCCTTTGGCGTCGGTTTCGACCACCACTTTCCAGGCCCCTTTGACTTCCATGTGGACGGGCATTCCCTGAACCAGCGTGACTCCGGAATCTTGCCAACCGCGATTGGCGACGACTTCGGTCAATTTGCGATCTTGTACTGATTGGGCGGCGATCATCCGGCTGAGCCCCTCTTCGGCCGGTTGGTATTTGGGGACCAAACGCACAATCGCTTCGTAAACTTGGCGAGCTTCGGCGGTCTGTTTTTTCTTTTCGTAGTCGGCAGCTAACTTCTCGGCCTTGGTAATGAACTCTTTGTGTAGCCCCATCAACTGGGGATCGGTGGGCAGTGTGGGCGAGTTCTCAGCGGCCTCTTTGCGTTGTTGCTGTAAACGTTTCTGGAATTCTTGTTGCTGTTTCATCGCTCGCCGCATTTCGGCGGTTTGAGCCAAGCCGAGGTTGGCCGAGAAGGTGCCTGCGAAGGCCATCACGAGGGCGAGGATGACAAAATTGCGAGAGAATAGCAGCATGAGAACGAAACTCGTACGAGGAAACACCGGTTTTCGGACCTCCAGTCTACACGACACAAAATCGGATGTCCTGATTTTGCGAATCCGTCAAATTGCTCAACCCGCTGGAGACCAGTCTTCTAACGCCTCGGCAAAAACGTCGTATTGCCTTTGCTTAAATAGCACGAAGCGAACCAGCGAAATCGCTGGCGGCGTTTGCAGGAACGATGCCACCACATCGACCGCGATTCGCGCCGCGTCGACGATCGGAAATCGATAAGCCCCGGTTGAAATTGCGGGAAAGGCGACGGAACCACAGCCATGTTGCACCGCGGCTTGCAGAGCCAGCGTGTGGACCTGACGAAGCTGTGCATGGCATTTCTTGGCGTAACGCTCGTTGTAGAATGGCCCCACCGCGTGAATCACAAACTTTGCCGGCAAATTCCCCGCCGCCGTAACTTGAACATGGCCGGTCTGGCAACGGCGGCCCCGTTCATCCTCGGGCAGTTTTAGACACAGCTGTTTGAGCGTCGGACCAGCAGCACGATGAATCGCACCATCCACGCCGCCGCCACCGGCAAGCGAGGTGTTTGCTGCGTTGACAATGGCATCGGTGTCCTGATCAACGATATTGCCTAAGACAAGTTCCACACTGCCGTGTTTTAGTGGACGCATCAAGGGATCGCTCCTGCGTTCGTAGCATTCGCGGCATACCGGGAAAGTCCGCGTTACCTTAATTGTAACGCACTGCGAATCTTGGAGGTGACGATCGGGTCACGCTCGTCGGCCAACCGTGATCGCAGCTTCTGATTCATAGCCGCATCCTTCATGGTGGCGATCACCGAAATCGTTCGCAAACGCACCTCGCGATTGTCATCGTTCAATAACATCGTCAACCAAGGCCGCGGGTCGTCGATATTCGATCGTGATATCGTGTCAACCAATTCAAGACGCGATCCGACATCGGCTGAGACAACATGCGTCGCGATTTGAAGTTGAGCTTGCGAAAAACCACGACGAATCAATTCGTTTTTGGCTCGGTCCCGCAGCACCGCTTCGTCACTGGCAAGCCAGTAGATGACCGACTCGGTGGCGTACGTTTCCAGCGGCGACTGAGTTAAATAGCTGGTCGGCATCACTTCGCCCGCAGTCATCTGCGGTCGAGCAACGACTGCGGATGGGCCAGTGGATGAAGGGCCAGCGGGTGATGAGCCAGGTGAAGAAGAGGCTGCAATCGATTGCGACTGTGCTGCCGCGTCATGCACATCCTTCAAGTCAATCGCTTCGTTTGGCGAGACGGGTTTCAACAGGGTAGCGGAAGAGCGGTAAACCGATGCCGAGGGTTCGCCATCGCTGGAATTGGAATCGGTTGCCGGTGCACTCACCGAATCGGCGGACGTATTGCCTGGATCGTTTTTTCCCGATCCCCCCGACGAAATGATTGCCGGCTTGGCAAGCGGCCAATCGGTCCAAGTATCCAGCGCGTCGGCATCGGCAACGGGCAGCGGTTTGCTGCGGACCGCCAAGCGAACCGGTTGCCCTGGAACGAGCGGATCGTTGTCGATCACGCCAGGCACGGCACCTTCGGTGAGCGACATTTTTGACAGTGTGGTGGTGGCCAAGTTGTAAAGTGATTTGGATTCACTGTCATCTTTCTGGACCGATTCCATGATCGTTTGTTGCAGCAGCCCCGTGGTCCATCCGGTGCGGTCCTCGGGAAGCGACGCGGCGATCGAATCCATCGATGTCACCATCGTGTGGTGGTGTTGACGGGCGGCATCCCAATCGAGCGAGGTCCATGAATTCTGAGACTCGCGGAGCAATTCGTAAGCGGTCCGCGCCACTTCGGCCGATTCGTCGTTCAACGCACGGACCATCAACCCGATCGCAGGCGATCCGAGTTCCGAGATTTGAACCAACCGCTGTTGTTTTTCAGCGACACCGAGATCCTCAAAACCTCGCATCAAATGCGAAACGATCCACTGTTTGCTGTATCGGCCCACCGCCAACGTGCCGCCGAACAGAACCGCAACGATCAAAAAGAATTTTAGCGCCGCTTTGAATGCGTGGCCCCCAGAACCTGATTTGCCCGACCGCTTCACGGATCCATTGAGATGAAGTGCAAAAGGATTGGGAAGATCGTTTGGGTCGCCAGATTGCATGTCAAAATCACCAGAATCAAGGAGGCTGCGGGGCTGATGATTGTCGTGACAGACGGCTTTTCGAAGCAAGGTCATTTCGTGGACGTGCGAACAAGTCCCTGCTTTACTAAATCACTGTATTCGTCGCGTAAAACGCTGCGGTAAGCCGCCTGATCGCGTTCCTGTTGCTCCTTCATCCGCTGCGGAATATCAACTCCGCCGCTGATATCACTGACAATCGCCCCGAGCGATGGAAGCGATTGTGGCGTCACCCCAGGCTGGATCCAGACAATCCGTGCCGAGGAATCGACGAGCAACAAGGTGCCAGGGGCGATCGCAAACTTGCTAGCTAATTCGTTTTTTGGATCCCAGATCAGCGGCAGCATGATCGATTCTCGCAGCCACTGTTTAACCTCCTCTCGCAGTGCAACAGCGTCATGCAGCAACAGCACGACTCGCGTCTGGTCCGCCAATGCCGCCGGCAACTGCTGGCTCCACTGCTGAAGTACGACTGCGGAATTCAGTGCATTCACGTCATCGGCAAAACAGAGCACTGCCGTCACGGTGGGATTCGTTTCGGACCGGCTAGCCGAAAATTGAAATGGTTTGCGGCCCGAGGTGGTCAAGTCGACGCGATCAATCGGTGTCCCCAGAATCGCCGGAGGTGGCGAAGGAGGCAGCGGCACAAAATGACCGACAAACTTTGGGTTTTCCGGTAACGAATCGGCTTTCGGAGTCGTGGTGGGAACATCAAACGTTGCTGCTCGCAATTCCAGCGTCAATCGAATCGAAGGTGCCGCCGGATCCGCAGTGGCCGATACGGGGATCGACGGCAAATCGACTTGCCGGATTAATCCGCTGTGGATATCAACCCAAAAACCGTACTGCTGATCTCCCGCCTGGACTTGGATTTCTTGACATTGCGTTTGCTCGATCGTCTGTTGCTGGCCAAAGGCAAACTGGTGCTCCTCGAGAAACAACTGCTTCATCGGCTCTTCGGCGAACAACCATTCCAATTGAGGCGGCGGACCCGCCAATCCTGCGGCGACTTGTTCGACCAGAATCGGGTCGGTAAGCAATTGTTTCAATTCAGGTCGGCGGCCGATCGGCGGCGCTCGTAAGACTTGTGAATCAAAATTGCGAGTCGACGGGTCAACGATCCACGCCGTCACCCCTTCGGAATCGGACCACAACCGCGTGTCGTATGCTTGCAAATAGACCGTATCGTGGTTCGTCCAAACGCTCAGCGGAGCGACCTTGGTTTCGGATTGGGCGTCGGCGGTCTGCGGAACGGTCAGTCGAACGAGGCCTTCGTCGCGGTAGGAGCCCGCTGCGTGGTAGCGAGAAAAAATGGCTCGCAAATAATCACGCGGCTTCATTTCCTGGTACGCGACCGTGCGGACCGAACGGGTAGCGGCGTCATCGGTCGAGGTCGCGCTCACGCCATCGTCCGCTGAATCACATCCCGCGATCAAACCGGCAAACAGCGATCCACCGAGAAGCGACAAACAAAGAAGAATTCGCTTCATGGGGATCCTCGATTTGCAAGCAAAAATGCGTACGGCAACGGCACGGTACAACAACGGCACGGACAGACGGTTTATCTCGCTAGATTACGAAAACGGAGCGGTTGGTCACAATCGCAGCTGCACCCGCGATTTCGTCGCGGACGAGCCAAACTCCCTGCGGCTTGCGGGTGAAGATGAGGGAGGTTTTCCCGCGAAGCAACGCCGGGCGAAGGAGCCGGGCGACTTGGAGGCAAATTTTTTCTCACATTCCCCCCCTCGCCAGGACGATCTTGCAGAAATGGCCCTGGAGGAAGCGTGATATGCGAGCGTGCGGGGTGATGCCAATTTGCCTTACGCCAATTTGCCTGATGACTGAGTGGAACGATCAACATGCCAGACCGTCTTCGAAGCTTGGATGTTGCTCGCGGAATCGCAGCACTCGCAGTGGTCTTTTGGCATTGGCAGCATTTCTTTATGGACGTGAACCCGCTGGGGCACGACAACAACTTGGCGGCGTTCAATGCAGCGTCGCAGCCGCTGTACAGCTGGTTTAGCGGCTTCTATGACCATGGCTATCGAGCCGTCATGTTCTTCTTTGTGCTTTCAGGTTTCGTCTTTTTCTGGCTCTACAGTGATTCGATTTCCCAGCGTCGTTGTTCGCTTCAGAAATTTGCAGTCCTGCGATTTGCTCGACTTTATCCCCTGCACTTGGTAACGCTGCTGATTGTTGCGTTGCTGCAGTGGTATTGCCGCGAGCACTGGGAAAGCGATTTTGCCTATTCCTTTAACGACGGCTATCACTTTGGGCTGCATCTGATTGGGATTTCCTATTGGGGATTCGAAAGCGGCTATTCCTACAACGCTCCAACATGGTCGGTTTCGCTGGAACTCGGGCTGTACGCGATCTTCTTTCTTGTCGCTTACTTGGGTCACACCACATGGCGAAAGACGCTTGGAATCGCAGCGATTGCGTTGCTGCTTGAGCGTCTGCATCTTGGCGGGCGTTGGGCGGAACCGGTCGGTGCATTTTTTCTCGGGGGGCTGACTTACTATGGCTCGATGCAATATTTGAAGCGGCGAACGAATCGCAGCGACGCGGTCTTGTACGTCGCAACGCTGCTCGTTTGGGTTGGCTTTTCGATAACAGGAAAGTTCGTATTCCGAACGCCCGTGTTTCCCTTGACCATCCTGACACTGATCGTGACGGAGATTCGATTCAGCAAACTATTTCAGCCGCTCGCCTGGATCGGGGACATAACTTACTCCACATACCTGCTGCATTTTCCGCTACAGCTTGTCTTCGTGATCACTGCGATCGAGCTGGGATTTGATTCGGGGATTTTCTATCACCCGGCATCGCTTTTGATCTACCTTGCGATTCTGATTCCAGGTTCATGGCTCACGTTTCACTATTTCGAACGCCCACTCCAAACGTGGCTTCGCGGTGCGTTGATGTCGAAGCCCATCTCGCGCCCCGCTGAACGGCCGACCGCCCCATTGGCCGACGTTTCAGCAACATAATCACCGGCGTTCTCAGCAAATCCGATCCACCGCAGGGGTTGGCAACAAGGTTAACGTTCTTTGTTGCCATCGGTGGGTGCTGGCGAGCGACGCGGTTTTCAAGAGAATACAGGCTGATCACGCGGCGATTCCGTCGTCGTTGATTACTTTGGGGCGACGATTGGGTTGCCCATCGCAATCCCCCGCTGGCAGAGAACGCTGCATTGAATCCATCTACCAACGCCGCCCAGGTCGCCGACAAAGTCGCGGCGAATGAAGTTTGGCAATATGAAACCGGCTTTAACCAACGTGTCGGCGATGTCGCCAAGGCGACTCGCAACGCGCTTCGTGCCCCCGCCGATTTCCCTCCCCTGACCGCCGCAATCGCTCCGGGAGACCAGATCGCGTTGGCGGTCGACCCCAACGTGCCGGATCTGTGCAATGTCATTCGTGGCGTGCTGCTGGAGATCGAAGAGGCCGATGCGGAAACGATCGACATCGTGCTGTGGGATGAAACCAGTGACGAAATCCTGCAACAACTTGAAAGTGAATTCGAGACGATCGCGCATGTGATTCGCCATGATTCTCAGAAGCGTGACTTGCTGCGTTATCTCGGGGCCGACATCGATGCCGACCCGATCTACTTGAACCGCTTTCTTGCCGATGCCGATCTCGTCTTGCCAATACTGGCGGCTCGGCCGGGTGATGCCGTGGGCGATCATGAACTGAGTGGCGTCTATCCGATGCTGGCCGATTCCAACACTCGGTTGCGGCATCAGAAATCGCTGCAACAACCGCCGTCCAAGAACAAGACAACAAACGAGTCTCACGTTGGCTGGATGTTGGGGGTCCAAGTGATGTTGGCGGTGGCGGCGAATCCCGACGGCGATGTCGGCGGCGTTTTTGCCGGCACACCCGAAGCGACCCGTCGCTGGTTCGAACGGCCTCGCCACAGCGACGATGCCTTTCCTCCGTCCGCTCCCTTGGTGATCGCGACGCTCGAAGGAACGAAGCAGCAGAACTCGTGGGCTAATTTGGCCCGTGCCCTCGCCGCCGCTGCCACCCACACGATGCCTGGTGGCACCATCGTGCTGTGGAGCGAAATTGAGGATTCACCGAGTGATCGATTGGTGTTGCGACTGAGCAGCGATCGAGATCTTGAGGAAATCGAACGGGACAATGACGACGAGGACAACAGCGACGGGGATAACAGCGACGCACTCGCACAACGCTCACTGCTGGGCCAATCCGAGGACGGCTTTACGATCTGGGACGATTCGATCGCGATTGCTGATGCGATCCAACGTGTCGGCAGTGAATACCGGCTACTGCTGCACAGCAGACTTGGATCCGAGGTTGCGGAATCGCTGGGGCTCGGTGCGATTGAATCGCTCGATGCACTGCAGCATCTCAGCAAATCGTTCGACAGTTGCGGTATTCTACGAGCGGCACAGTTCGCGGGCAGCACGTTTGATCTGCCGCTCGCTGAATCCGACCCGGAATAATGCCGTTCGCTGCCCCGCCCCCAAAAAAACACTGCCAAGCTAAAACGAATGACCGAAGTCGCCATCGAATTTGCACATCGCTTTTGCCCTAACTGTGGCACCCCCAACGCCAACCTCGGCAGCATTCCGTTTCGCTGCGACGCGTGTGGGTTTGCAAATTTCTTTGGCCCCTGCGGCGCTGTCGGAGCGTTGGTCACCAACGAGCACAATCAATTGCTGCTAGTACGGCGAGCCCGCGACCCGGAACGCGGCAAATGGGGTTTGCCGGGCGGGTTCGTGGACCGCAGTGAAACGATTGAGCAGGCGCTCGCAAGAGAAGTCTTTGAGGAGACTCGATTAAAAGTTTCGAGCTACAAATTCTTGATGTCGCATCCGAATGATTATCACTATGGCGGAATCATTGTGGCGGTGATCGACACGTTCTTTGTTTGCAAAGTCAGTAACGCTGCGGAGATTGCCTTGCAGGCCTCGGAATTGACCGAGTTCCGTTATGTCGACAAGGACTCGCCACTGTTCGACCAGATGGCATTTCCTTCGAACCGAATCGCAATCGACTACTGGATCAACTCTGACTCAACCGATTGATTCTCTCAACCGATTCCCCTCTGCCAACTTGGATTCGGTCGGCGCATAAAAAAAGCTCCCGGAAAGTACGTAATCCTAGGGGGGCGGAGGACAACGCGCTTCAGTTCCGGGAGCCGGTGGATTGGGGGTTCGACTCAGTAGATACATCCTTGTATCAACTGGACGAACTCAACATTGCAAAATCATAGTCGCCGACGCAAGTTCACATCCGTGTGAAATTAACTTCGACGTGTTCCGCAGCAACAAATAATTTCGTTACCAAGTGCAGAATCGTCATGATTCTTTAATGCCTTCTCTGGGCGACACGCTGGGTGTCACTCAGTGATGGGCGAAGAATAGAGGTTAGCTTTTAGTCCGGTCAAGACGAGTTTTCCAAAAGTCGTAATTTGTTTCAGAATCGTTTCTTTTTACGGCAAAAACCGTGTTTTCAGTGCAACAAATTAAGCGTTGACAATCAATCACGCTGCATTCTTCGGTAAACCAGTTTGACATCATTGTCGCCGAGTCGCTGCAGACGGACCAATTGCAATGCTGCCGCATCAGCAACGCTTGCGAACCCGTCACCGGCGACCGGTCCTAAGGCACCGCGACCGCCAAACACTTTGGCACCAACATAGACCTCGTATTGATCGATGGCGTCGGCGGTTAAAAAACTCGCCATCAATTCACCACCTCCCTCGATCATTACGTTGGTCATTGATTGACTGCCCAGAAAATCAAGCGATTGATGGATCATGTGCACGAGATTGGAACTTGTACAGCGATAAACACTTGCACCAAGCTGTTCCAGTTTCGCAACCTCCGACGCGTCAATCTCCGGCGAGACGATCAACAGTACAGGCACCTCGGACGCCGATTGTATCAGACGCGAACGGGCTGTGGGCAATCGATGGGCACAGAAAACGACTCGCGTTGCGGTGCGAACGCCTGGCGGCCGGGCGGTCAACATCGGATCATCCGCGATAACCGTTCCCATTCCCACCGCAATCGCGTCGACACGGCCACGCAAAGCATGGACATCGGCGCGTGAGGCTTCGCTTGAAATCCACTGGCTCTGTCCCGTGCTGGTCGCGATTCGTCCATCGACGGTCATCGCCCATTTAGCGATCGTGAAGGGCCGACCGGTTTGCAGACGTTTCAAGTACGCCGCGTTCAGTTCTCGTGCTTCATGTTCGAGCACCCCAACGCGGGTTTCGATCCCGGCACGGTTCAATTGCGCCAACCCGCCACCGTCGACCTGTTCAAACGGATCGGCCATCGCCACGACAACGCGGCGGACTCCGGCGGAAATCAATGCGTCCGAACAGGGCGGCGTCTTGCCGTGGTGACAACACGGTTCAAGCGTCACGTAGGCTGTTGCGCCGCGAGCGTCACCTGCGTCGCGAAGTGCATGAACTTCGGCATGCGGCCCGCCAAAACGCTGGTGATATCCTTGGCCGATCACTTGGTTGTCACGGACGATGACACAACCAACCATCGGATTCGGTTCGACCGATCCGCGTCCCTGCTCGGCCAAGCCGAGCGCGAGACGCATCAAGTCATCATCGGATTCGAAACGAGAAGAGTTCATCAGCGATGGAATTCAGCGGTTTGAGATCACACAGATAAAAAGTGCAATGAGCTTTGAGCTCTGTCGCCAAAAGCCATGACAGGCTAGAAGCCTATCCCACAAAAGCCATGACAGGCTGGAAGCCTATCCCACTAAAGCCATGACAGGCTAGAAGCCTATCCCACGAAAGCCGCGACAGGCTGGAAGCCTATCCCACGATTAATCCATTCCGGGGACCCACAATTTGCTGCCGCCACCGGCAGCGGGATCCGCCGGCGGTGCTGCGGCACCGCCGCCATCGGGAGTCCAGATGCCGCCCGCTGCGGGTTCGGCACCTGCCGGAGCGACACCGCCGGGCGCGGGGCCACGTCGCGGGCTGCCATCGGGACGAATCAGTCCCATCGAAATCAGCATCTGCTGCAGCTGCGCCATCACTTCGGGTTCGTTGCCGTAACGCTGCGTCAGCGTTTCGATCGCTTTCTGGAATCCTTCGCCATCGCCCGCTTGCAATCGCAAACTGACTTCGCTGAGCAACAGATTCGCGGTCGGCAATTCGTTGGCTTCGGCGAATGCCTTCGCTTCATTGATGGTCGCGATCGCGTCCTTGGCGTTCCCCGACGCGTTGACCAAGGTGGAATAGGCCAACAGCTTCGCCATCTTCTGGTCTTCTGGCAAATCGGCTTCGATCAGCCGTTTTGCAAAGTGACGAATCGCCGGTGTCGACGAGATCTGCTGAGCTCGTTGCAACAAGTACAAGCAGGACTCTTCATTGAGCTGGCTCGAATCAATCCGGTTCAAATCGGTATTGGCAACCGATTCGATCTCGTCGTCGCCAATCGTCAATGTCGGCAGTGGCTCGATTTTGGCAAGTCGATAGACTTCACCGAGGACCTCCTCCCCTTTGGAAATGATCGCGTCGTACTGTTCTGCCACACGCACAACCACGGTTCGCTCAAGCAATTTCGAATCGTCGTCCGCGGTGTCAACCAAGGACGCGTTTCCGAGGATGCCCCATTTCGCGTTGGCAATCGCCAAAGGCATTCGCGTGTTGGTCAGTTCTTCTTGCATCGCGTCGGCTTCGACGGCGCTAGCTTTGAATCGCACCATGGCGACTTGCGGCTGCACGACGGCCAAGAACGGAAGCGGATCGCTTGGCTTCTGATTCAGCTGGACTGAATCGCCAATCGCTTTTTGAATTTGAGCTCGCACATCATCCAGAACCGACGAGGTGACGTCGTGGATTTCGACGCGGGCCGAGCGATCGGTCTGCTTGCCGTAGACGAACGCCATCGCGATCGCTTCGGGGATTTGATCGATCGGTGGCAAGCCTTCGGCGACTTCGGGGCGATCGCGGTCGAGTACTTGGAAACCGGCACGTGGCGGTACGTCGTCCTCGGACTCACGCATTTGAGCAAGCATTTCCGCGGGCAATGGGGCAAATCGCGAATCGGCGATCATTGCCATTTCCACCGGCTCGGCGCTTTCGATGTCGGCATCCAATCGGAAACATTCCGCCGCAAGGTCTTTGTCATCGGGATTGACCAAGCAGGAAACGGCACGGAACTGGACGCGTTCTTCGAAATCAAGCGATTCGCAAGCCGACAATTTCTTCAGGAAATCGCTTTGTGCGGCGACATCGCCACGCCAAATCGCACAGGTCAACAAGCCGGACAAGATCGCAGGTTCGTCGGGCAGCGTGCGGCGCAGCGACTGGAATTTGGCTTCGGCAAGCAAAACCTTGTTGCTGCGAAGCAGCGTGGCGGCTTCGTCATAACGTTCACCCCAATCGGCATCGTCAGGCCGTTGGATTGGCTGAGGAATCGATTTGACCAACTGGTTCAATGTCGGCGAGCTGTTGAGCTGACGCAGCAACGAGCCCGACATCTGGCTGCCTTCGTAGCCTTGCGCCATCATTGCCAAGCTGGCATAGACGCGAGCGGTCAAGAAAACGCCTTGGCGACCGAGCAAAAACGCGACGGCGGACGAGACGTCCAAGACAAACGCGTCGACGTCGCGACCGCTCTCGGTCAATGCTTCGAGCATCGAATCGGTGGCGGATTTGACATCACCACGGAAAACCTGAGCCGCAGCACGCTGGGTCAGCGCTAACGGGTTGCTGGGCTGCAAGCGAATAAATCGGTCCGCGTTCTCGGCGAGCGAGTCATATTCGCGTAAATCGAGCAGCAAACGTCCGCGAATGGCCAAAGCCCAAGCCGCATCGGGATGTTCCGAGAGAATCGTCGACAAACGATCCAGAGCGGGGACGACCTGCCCCCCCTCGACCATTTTCATCACGCGATCAAGCTCGCTCACGGATTCCTTGCACTTGCAAAACTTGATTTTTTTCCCACTGCCGCAGGGGCAGGTTGCATATTGGTCGACTGACATCAGATGCTAGCTTAAGCGATTAGGTATTTTTTGGTTGCCGTCGCACGACGCGGCGGCTTCCCAGGCCGAAGAATTTACCATGATTCACCCGCGAATCTGAACCCCCTGACCAAAATGGCTGAGATAAAAGCGTTCGTGCTCCGCAGCGGGCTAGTCCAACCCGGCTGAAAGCCGCAAAAATCAGGGCTTTGACGAGAATTCTTTGATCGATTCGAGCGAGGATCCCTCAGGAAACGCCTTTAATCCATGATCAGTCAACCGATCGAGCTCCTGGTAACGAATGTCGACGAGGTCAGAAATTCGCGAAAACAGATCCGCTACATTGGCGTCGACCAACGGATGGATGGTCGATTCATCGATCATTTCGCCTCGTTTAAATGATCGTGTGATCGACGCGTTGGCACGCAAATATTCTTGAAACCGTTTTTCGAGCAGCGGATCGATTGAAATCTGCACGTGATCGAGTTCGTGCAGCACCAACCGATCGGTCCAAAACGTCTCGGCCGCAGGCCGTTTGCGAAACCACACGGTGTGCTCGGTTTCGAGTCGTACGTCACTAAACCGCATGGTAATTCTCACTTCGCGAGATTCCGCGTTGCGATCTTGGCCAACAAACTTCCATCGATTGCGACTGCGATAGTGATACCCCATCCGGTATTCGGTCGTCGCTGCAAGTCGCCGCCCCTTTCGCGGTGCCGCAGACGAATCGCTCGATCGCAGCCCCGATTGCATCGATTCGGGTCGTGGCCCATAGACAAATTGCACTTTGCCAAGTTGGATCAGCGCCGCGATCTCAGCGGGGGGCGGCGGCAGGTCGGCTAATTCGATCGTTTGCAGATCGGCCGCGTCATCGCCAAACGTGGGCGGCGCGAATGTGAAAAACACGCAGCATGCCAGCGAGATCCCCAGTCCCCGCCTTGCTACGGTTCGCAGCAAACAGAGCCAATGCACAGGCGGTGTCGGGTTCATGAATCTCGCTTGTACACAGATGAATTCAAAAAAACGAACGTTACATCGATCCATTAAGTCTACACGATCACACCGTAGGATAGGCTTCCAGCCTGTCGACTCCACCGTGGGATCGGCTTCCAGCCTGTCGAGTGGGAAAGGTCTTTGCGTAGCAAAGAATCGCCAAAGGTTTTGGAGGGCGGTAGGAGGACACGAAAGTCTTCGCGACTTTCGCTACGAGAAGCCTATCCGACATTTTGTATCTACGGATCCCGGCGACATCCGGCGACGATTCAATCGCGATGTCCGGCGGCGACGAAATTGTCGCGTTGCGATACATGGGATTGGCGGCCCTCATCGAGCTTGTTCCGCCCGAGCAACTCGCGAGGCGAATCGATCAGTTTGCGGTAAACCTCGGCGGTTCCCCAGGCCATCGACAGGTCCGAAAACGATTGAGTTTGCCGCTGATGAGCGGCTTCCGCCATCGTGGTCCAATCATATTCACCCATCACCAGCGAGCGAATTTTGTTAGCGAGACTAACGGCATCACGAGGCTCGGCGAGCAAGCCTTCGACGCCATCGGTGACCGCTTCGGGGGTGCCTTCGACGCGAGTGGCAATCACCGGGACCGCAGCCGCCATCGCTTCGAGCACCACCATCGGCAACCCTTCGCCAAACAGACTCGGTAACACCAACGCATCGACTTTCGCGAGTTCTCTGGGCACATCGTCTGTAAACCCAACACGTTCCACGTAACGCCGCAGATTTAACCGATCGATCTGATCGTTGATCTCCGTTTCATACTCGGCGGTTTCAAACGGACCGATACAACGAAGCACCACATCGAGTCCTTCGCCACGAAGGATTTTTAAAGCATCCAACACCACTTCGAGTCCTTTCCGGGGCCGCATCAATGCGACCATGCCGAGCACCCAGCGACCGCCAACGACCGGATGATGAATCCGCTCGGGCCGAATGCTGGGAACGCCATTATGGACCACGGTAACCTTGTCTTCGCTGGCCCCTTTGGCAATGCAATCGAGCCGCAGACTTTCCGAAACCGTGATCAAATGTGAACACCCCGAAAGCGACGCGCGTTCCATCAGCGAGTTGATTCGATTGCTCCAACGATTGACCGAATCGCGTGCCGCAGGGCTGTGTACGTGATAGACCCACGGGACTCCGGTCAAGCGGGATGCTGCCGACGCGACCATCGCGGTCCGCGGGGTGTGAGCGTGCAAAAGTTCGTAACCATAGGCCCGCACCAAGTCACGGATGCGAAAGACGGCGCGTAGATCAAAGCGACTTTTCATCGGGGCCAGATGGCAACGTCCCCACTGCCGATCCTGTTCCGCCATCACTTGCGGGAATTTCCCAGGCTTGACGCAAACAAAATCGGCGGCGATTCCAAAGTTCGGCAAACAGCGGCCGAGATGGGACTGAACTCTTTCGGCCCCCGAAAAATACTCGCCATTGATCACATGCAACACACTGGCTTCGATCGAACACGGGGGTGACGCCGCCGGTTTGTTTGGCAGAACGACGGGCACCTGGACGGGGATCGACGCCAATTCGGTTTGGTTTTGCAGCATAATAGCGAGGGCAGAGAGTGTGTTTTGGCTAAGAGCGTGAGGGCAATGACCATCGGGTCAGCGACGGTTGCAGCGGTCAGGAAATCCCGCCGACAGAATCTCGACGGATACTGAAACTTGGGACGGTCTTGCGGCTCAGGCAGCCAGGATCCGGATGAACGTCTCGGCCTTGTTCACGCATCGATCGGGTTGCGACGGATGTAGGGATTGGGGCAGCGAGCAGGGCAGCGAGCAGGGCACGCGAGACATCCCCGGCCGCAACGGCCGTTTTTTTCTAGCGTGACATCGGATTGGGCAAACGAGGCGATTGGATTAAATTGGAGGCTCATCCATTCAAACCTCTCGCCCCAAGGGCACACCGTTGAAAGCGAATCTCGTACTATTGCCAGGCGATGGCATTGGCCCTGAAATCGTCTCCGAAGCCCAGCGAATCCTCGAAAAGATCGCGGAATTATTCGGTCACGAATTCTCGTTCTCGTCCCAATTGATCGGCGGCATCTCGATCGACAAAACGGGCGATCCTCTTCCTCAAGAAACCATCGACGCGTGCAAAGCCAGCGACGCGATCCTGTTGGGCGCCGTGGGCGGCCCGAAATGGGACGATCCGTCGGCGAAAACGCGTCCGGAAGCAGGACTGCTGAAAATCCGCAAGGAGCTCGGACTGTTCGCCAATTTGCGTCCGATCCGATTGTTCGACCAATTGGTCGACTCGTCGCCGCTGAAACGCGAAATCATCGAAGGCACCGACATCCTGTTCTTTCGTGAACTGACCGGCGGAATTTACTTTGGTGAATCCGGCCGCTCGGGCAGCGGCGAAGACGAAACCGCGTTCCAGTCGATGGCGTATAGCGTTCGCGAAGTCGAGCGAATCGTCCGCATGGCTGCCAAGGCGGCTCAGCAGCGTGATAATCGTTTGACCAGTGTCGACAAGGCCAACGTGCTCGAGCCAAGCCGCTTGTGGCGTCAAACCGCCGCTCGCGTGATGGCCGAAGAATTTCCTGACGTGCAGTACGATGTTGTGCTTGTCGATGCGATGGCGATGCACCTGATCAACCGCCCTCGTGACTTTGATGTCGTCGTTACCGGCAACCTGTTTGGCGACATTCTGACCGACGAAGCGTCGATGTTGCCCGGCTCGCTGGGGATGCTGCCAAGTGCGTCGCTCGGTTCGGACGGCCCTGGGTTGTACGAACCGATTCACGGTTCGGCGCCTGATATCGCCGGCCAAGAACTTGCCAACCCATTGGCCACGATCCTGGCTGCGGCCATGCTGCTGCGTCACTCGTTGTCGTTGTTGGACGAAGCGACCGCGATCGAAAATGCGGTCGCTGCCGTGCTCGCCGATGGACTTCGCACCAAAGATATCGCTCGCGGCGGAAAGCACATCGGCACCAAAGAAATGGGCGCCGCCGTGCTGGAGCGATTGAAGAAGTAGCTTTTAGGTAGGAGAAATATGGGATAGGCTTCCAGCCTGTCGTTTTGGGAAACGGCAAGCTTGGAAGGCTAAACCACGGTGAAAAAGGACAGGCAGGATGCCTGTCGGGACGCTTGATGACAGGCTAGAAGCCTATCCCACTGTGATTATTCGCGGGCGGTGGGTGTGATTTTCATCGGCACCGTCTTTTCGCCTCGCTGGACGACGATCTCGACTTCTTCGCCAATCTTCAACGCCTCGATCGCGTAGGTGTAGTCGTAGATATCTTCGATCTTGCGACCCGCCAAACGAATGATCACGTCACCTCCGCTGACGCCCGCTTTGGCGGCCGGCCCGTCGCCTGCCACGCCGCTCAGTTTCAATCCCTTGACCTCACCCGCTGCATAATCGGGGATCGTGCCAAGGTACGCGGTCAATACGGCTCGCGGTGCCTCTTCACGCTTCTCGCCTTCGTCGAGCTCAAACTTTGGTGGCTCGGCAGCGGTCAGAAAACCGCGAGCCAGCAAGGCAAACAAACGAGCGGTCTGCGCGGCACCGTCATAATTCAACTTGTCCGCCGTATCACGCGGTGTGTGATAGTCCTCGTGAGCCCCGGTGAACGCCGCCAGGATCGGCACGTCGCGTGCCACAAAGGCCGAAGCATCCGTGGGCAATCGTGTGCTGGTTTTATCGAGCTGCAATTCTAAACCGACCGGGACGTTTCGCCGCTGAACTTCGCCTGCGAAACCAGGCGAAGAACCGATCCCTTGCACGATCAACTTCTCGCGCAGTCGCCCCACCATGTCGAGGTTCAAATAGGCGGCAATCGCTTGAGTCAATGGTTCGGCGTCCGCCGCGACGCCGTGAGCGTGTGCTGCATGAGCATGCGCCGCGTCGCCGCCGTGATCGTGCGCTGGCGTTTCCAGTTTGGGAGCCTGCGGATAGAGATTGAAGAACTCGTTGACGTAATGCTGAGAACCAAACAGTCCCAATTCTTCGCCGCTCCAGGCGGCGATCAATAAATCGCGTTTTGGTTTCAGTCGCCCTGCGGCTTTTTCGGCTGCGAGATACTGAGCGATTTCGAGCATCGCTCCCACACCGCTGGCGTTGTCATCGGCGCCAAAGTGAATCAGCTCTTCTTCATCATCGCGAGCCAAACTGTTGCTGCCTCCGCCACGACCGAGATGATCGACGTGAGCTCCGATCATGACGGCGGGATAGGTCTGATGATTGGGTTTGACGGGCAAGCGAGCGACGACGTTTCGTCCCACCCCGGTTTTCCGTTCGATCTCGATCGTCGCCGAAACCGAGACGTTCTCCAACGGGAATCCCATTTGCGGTGATCCATCATCAAGCGATGCTTGAGTTTTCGCCAGATCCTTGTTGGCCTTCTGGAACATCCCTTTGGCAATTTCGTTGCTGACCGTCACCGCCGCGATACTAACGCCGGCCTGCGACGCGTTGCTATCGAACAGGATCAACTCTCGAGTCACTTTGCTGGTCGGTCCGGCCACGAACACGATTCCTTTGGCGCCGTGATCGCGAGCGACCGTGGCTTTCCGTCGCGGCGAGCTATAGCGAGCCATCTCTTGCCGCCGCTCGGGCGTGATCTCTTGAGGCATATCCCGTAGCACCATCACCCATTTGCCTGCGACGTCCAAGTGCACGTAGCTATCGTATTCTTCGACTTCATCGCCGCCGGGCACGTGCATTCCATAGCCGGCAAAGACCACTTCGGCGGCATCCGTTTTACCGTCGTCGGAAAACGAAAGCGGTCGCCAATCCTGGTTCAACTCGAGCGATTTATCCCCCACGGCCATTGCATTTTCGGGCGTCAAACTCGAACCGGCAGGGAACTGAAACTCTTGAAAAAACGTGCCGTTTTCGCCAGCGGGTTCAAACCCCAAGCTTTCCAAATAAGCCGCGACATACGCGGTCGCACGTCGTTCCCCTTCACTGCCCGTCAAACGGCCAGCCAACTCGGGACGCGTCAGAAAATCAACATGCCGCATCACGTCGGTCGGTGAAAATTCAGGAGATGTGTTCTCAGCCGATGCGACGGCTGCCTTCAAATCATCACTTGACCCCGAGTCGAGCCCTAGTAATTCGCGAGCATGAGCGTCATTCCAATCGCCCATGAAAATCTGAGATTGTTTTTCCTTGGTACGTGTCGAGGTCCACGACAATCGCTCGCCCTCGGGCAAGAACACTGGCAACCCATCAAAGCCATCGGTGTAAGTCACGCGAACCGGTTCCCCCTGGCCATCGGCCCGAACCAAGTACAGTTCAAAGTTGGCAAAGCCGTGCTTGTTGGTGGTAAAGATCAAATAGTCACCGCTGGGGTGATAAAACGGCGCCCAGCTCATCGCATTGAAATTGGTCAACCGGCGCACATCGCTGCCGTCGGTTTTCATCGTAAAGACTTCGGCAGTCGCACCATCCTCCGAGAAATGACGAAAACAGATGCGTTCGCCATCAGGCGAGAAAAAAGGACCTCCGTCGTAACCCGGCTCGGTCGTCAAACGGCGGACATTCGTGCCGTCGGCATTCATGATGTAGAGATCGATCATAAACGCGGGATCGATTTGGAACTTCTCTTGTTCCACCGCGGTTAATTCACGCGAATAGGCATCGCGATTCGATGCAAAGACAATTTGAGTGCCATCTGGGCTGTAACTCGCTTCGGCGTCATAGCCCTTAGCATCGGTCAATTGTTTGTATTGACCTTCGGCATTTCGCTCGACCAATTCATAGTTTTCGTCGTAATCCCATGCATAGCGGCGTTGCTTCCCACTGGCCCGCAGCTCCAGTTCGTCCTTCTGCTTTTGCTCTGCCGCCGGGTCCGCTTGCGTGCTGGCGAACAAGACGCGGTCGCCATCGGGATGGATCCATGCACAGGTGGTCTTTCCGATGCCGGGTGAAACCTTTTCGATGTCGCCGGTTTCCAGATCGGTTAAATAGATTTGATAGAACGGGTTCGCCGGATCCCGTTCGCTTTGAAAGACCATGCGTGTGCCGTCGGCGCTAAAATAGCCTTCGCCCGCACGGCGACCTTCGAACGTGATTTGGCGAACGTGATCGACCAAATCGAGCTCTTGTTGGCCGGTCTCGGGTTGGCCGGTATTGGGCGTTTGTAATTTGGCTGCGGCGGCCTCCGCGTCATTGTCCGCGTCGTTGTCCGCCGGGTTCACTTCGGCGTCCGCTGGCGCGGTCTTGCTCTCCGTCGGCTTGGTCACCGATGGTGGCTTTGCGGAGGCTCCGCTATCAGCAACGAAACAACGAGCCAACAACGTGGCAACCAAAACGAACGAGTACAGGAGCCTCGACATTTTCAATCCATTCGAGTTAAGGGTAACGCGTACAGTCGCGTACGATTCTAAGCGATTTCGTGAGGTTTAAGAGTTTTTTAGACCGTGAGCACCACGCAGGCAGATCATATCTTCGCTCCAACGAGTGAACAGAGAACGCCGCTCGTGTTCGCAATCAAACACTCGAACCACATTTATTTTGTGACGAATGTCGTCTTTCACCAACCCGTAGAGATCGTGATAAACCGGGGGCGGGTCCGCCATCTCGCTGTCCGCTTCGGGAGGGACGAGCCGAGCGGTCACATCGAAACGAAACACCTGCAGCCAACCGGGACGCTGGACTGCGACAATGCGAACGTTTCGAAACTTGGCAGTCCTGCCGTAGTAGCCGTTATCCGACAGGTGCTTGCGGATCGCCTCTTCCATATCGTGATCGCCGCACCAATTATCCCAGCGCTGGCGGAGATGTTTCAGCCAAGTCAGCATCACGTTCCCCCTCTCTTCCGCATGCCGCGTCGAAAATTGAACTGACGACGCTACAGTGACCTATTGATTTAGTGAGCCGCACGCGTGTGAACAGCGGGCATTGGACGTTACCCGGTGCCTTACGGCCCACGGCTTACACTTGCGTTCCGAGCATCAATTAGATCAACAAGCTGCTGACTCATTAGCCCACACGCGACAGGAAACTTTACTCGATAGGCAAGTCAAAGTCGCCGGTCAGGTCACGCCACACGCAGTGGATGTGATTGGCGGGATTCCCAGACGCATCGGCTTGTGTGTTGACAAACTCGATCAAAAAATCCTTGCCACGAATTCGGTAGTAATGTCCGACGCCCGGCTTCAGAGCCCCCGCCCAGGCGAAATAGACGTTCGACCAACCGTTGCTTTCGATCAAATCACGCCGCGCCCGCGATGTCTTTTCCGGAACCGCATCTGCGTAGACACCGACCAGCTTCTTCAGCACTTCAGCCTGCTTGGCATTCAGTTTGTCAAAGGGAATGCCTTCGGGCTCGCCCACTTTGGGTTGAGCCTCACCGGCGAACCGAATTTCTGCTAGTGCTTCGTCGGCGATCACAGCCGCTTGCTTTTGAGTATCGTTCAAGCTGTTGACCAACTCGAACCCAAGATCCTCTTCTTCGCGAAGCACGCGAGTTCCCTTGCCCAGCGGCCCTTCCACATCGGTCATGATCTTGGCAGGATTGGACGCAAAGAATTGAGGAGTGCTGTCGACCAACTCGCCGCCTCGGCAGCTGAAGTTCAGCGACATGTGATGCCCTTCGAAACTGAGCCCCCACGGTTCGGAATCGCTCGGGGTGCCAAAGATAGTGACATAGTATTTTTGAGGATCGCGGCGTGATTCGCTGCCGGGACCTTCGAGTTGGCGGAGCACGCCTTCGAGCAACATGATCTTGCTCGCCTTGCTGTACCCCGCTTCGCTCAACGCGGAACGCAGCAGCCGAAGGGCCGCGGTGCGCTGAGCCGTATTCATCTCTTTCAGCACAAGTCCCTTGCGAGTCGGCATGGGGATGAAGTGCCACGCGACACGCTCGGCCGAATCGTAGTCCATGGTCGCTTGCGCCGCCTGTTTTTCGTCGAGCGTCTGCAAAAAGGCGTCGGCGAAGGCCTTCATCTGCATCCCTGGCGGGTCACTGACCTTCATACCGAAGAAGGCCGCGAGAGTCACGGAAACAGCAAGAAACACCGCGGCGGGGGCCGCAAAACGGAACGAACGCATGAAACGTCTCTTTCACAGGAGAGGGTGGGATTCGGGTGGGACGCCCACAGTGTAGTAGACATCGCGTCGAACCGCAAAATGGGCACCGCGACACCAAGACCCTCTACTTTGGTAGCGGACGGCGCGGGAAATCGTCCAGCGTCAGCGAGTGAAACGTTCGAACGAGACCGCGCGGCATCGGTTACTGGCCTGCCAGACCTGAATCCGCAAACGCTTGGTCGACCACATGAGGCTGCAGCGGTCCGTAGGGGAGGGCAGTGGGGGGGGCGACCGAATCGATCGCCCTTGCAGCAAAGCGGCTCGCCGATCCAGGCCGGGAAAAATCAGAGCGTCCGACTAACGAAACGGGAACATAGGACTGTGGCGAAACCACCTCAGCGTTGGGCCCGCCAGGCCACGGACAGGGCTCGTCATGGATCAGCGGACGGTTGCCCCAATGATTTGCCCAAGACTCGCTCGATCGCTCATCGACTCGGGTCACGTGAGTCACGCTTTCGCTGGCCCGCGTGACGATCTTGCCGTCACTGGCGTCCGCACCAACGATGGGGGGCTCGGCTAACGAAATTTGGCCTTCGTTGAGCCGGACCTGCTGCAGGTCAATCTCAATCGGCTTGGGACTGGGGCGATCTTGTTTGACGGCAAAGCCAATATCAATCAGCCCTCCTTCATCGTGAGCCACCGGTTTGGTCGAGTAAACAAACGCGACAATCGTCCCGGCGTGTTCGTCAACGTTGGCAATCACCGTGCCGCGGCCATTCCATACCGAACCGGCTTGGATTCGCGTCGCATCGGTAGTGACTTCCGCGGGGTCGAATTGAATTCGCACCTCGGCAGCCCTTACACCTTGAGCCCCCGAGACTTCGACGGGGGTAGAGACTTCGACCGCCGTCGAGATTTCCGGGACCGAGTCAACGATGGCACTCGGCATGGAAACGCTTGCCAACAAGCGTCTCGATTCCAATTGCTGAACACCCAATTTGCATGCTTTTGTCGCCATCCGTTGCCCACTGATTTGAATTGCGAATCAACCGCTCACCGCAGCTTTCTATGCAGTGGTTGGTAACGAAAACACAACTCAATTCGCAATGGCACTTGGGGCGTGATTCTAGTTTCACGCCGCGGCGATGACGCGGTCTACCAAAGCGTGTTGGTAGCAAAAACCTGATCCACCGACTCGTATCCATCGCGGACCGAATCCTCTTTGCGATCCTCTTGATCACTCAATGACAACATGCTGTCAGCGGAGAATGAATCAGCAGCGGTCGATGGTAGCAAGAGGGGCAATTCGCCTTCCGCCGATCGTGAAACGCTCGCCACAGAATCGGCCGAGGGGTTGGTGGTCACCGCCATGGTGTCGGCAGCGCTGGACGCGGATGCGATCGCGGCGTCAGCGGAGGCAACGGGCGAGGAAGCGGCCACTGGTGCGACGCTTCCCGCCGTGGCATCAACGTTGATCTGCCGAATGACATCGGTCCACGCGGTCGATCCAGCGGGCTGAGTCGATGTCGTCAGCAATCGGTTGTAGATGAATTGCGGCAGGAGTCCGGTTTCACGAAAATTCTGATCTGCCGTCGTTTGCCCCGATACCAACGTTAACGACAACTCGTTCACTCCGCCTTCGGAGTAAGCAATCGGCTGGATCTCGGTCAGGGTATAGGCGCCAAACGCCAGATCGGTGAACTCGTATTTGCCGGTGGCGTCCGTGGTTGCCTGAGTCGTCGCGCCGGTGGACACATTGGTCAACGTGATCACGACACCTGGGATCCCCTCGACGGCATCGGGAAGATTATTGGTGTTGGTATCGGCGTACACGAACCCCGCTATCCGCTGGTCACCTGCCGACCCCGCAGTGACGGTCAACAATCCATCGGTCGAATCGGCACCAGCCACCGGGGCTGGATCTACCGTGATCTGGCCTTCATTCAGAACGACTTCGACAAGGTCAAACACCGCTGTATTGCCAGCAACCGCATCGTTGGCAATGGTGAACGACATTAGCACCAAGCTGCCGCTGGTCGATGAGAGCCCTGTCGACGCCGAGACAAAAATCACGACGGTTCCGGCGGCATCATCCACGTTTGCGGTAACCTGGGTGTCCTGTGATGCACTGAACACCGACCCCGCCGTCACGGCGGCCGACGTCAAATCGAGCAGATCGGTGTCATAGCTCAGCCGTATTTCGACGCCCCGAATTCCAGCAGCATTGTCCACATTGACCGGGACAGCGACCTGCGCCGACACATCTCCGGTCAAATCATCGGGGATGTCCACCGCGGCAAGCAGACGACGTGATTCGAGACTTTCAAGCCCCAGCCGACGTGATTTTTTTTGTTTCATGTTCGTTAGACTCGCAAAGTCAGAAGAGGTTTCCCAATTCTGGTTCCCAAGTGTCTTTTTTCCAGCGTCGAATAAATAAGTTGCTTCGACTTTTGCTTGTAGCGGCATGTGCTCAACGGTATTTAACGTTACAACCCAACTCACAAATAAATAATTTCATTTGCCGGAACTTACTCACGCTAGTGACTCTCTAAGCCCGGGTTCTAGAATGTCCCGACACCGGACATCTTCCATCATCGTCACCCTTTAACAAAGACAAGCAAAGCGACAGCGTTTCCACGTTGCTCGCTTCCCCCCAATAAGGATGTTCGAAACGTTTCGATTTCAAAAGCGACCTCAACATCCTTGAAGATGCGGCTCGCTTTCGATGCCCCAGCTCGGCTGGGCAGTCAAGTCGTCATCGTGTCGTTGTTGCCCCCCTACCAAACTCAAAGAGCAGCCCCCGGTCGCGGTGGGCCAGCCCTATAGAAACAAGCTCAGCAGAAATAGGTCAAACGTTATGCGCAAGTTCTTCAAATCGGTTCGTCCTCTACAGAAAAAACGTCGTGGTGCGGCCAAAGCAAGGCACCTGAGCTTGCAATCGCTTGAAAATCGCCGCGTATTGGCAGCGACGATCACCTCCTTTACCCCCACCGCCAGCGGTTTCACGGCGGAGCTGAGCGAAGAAGTCAGCACGTTGAACTTGAATCTGTATGACACCCAGGGGCAAGCGGCTGGCGCAGCCGACGTTACACTCACAGGAGCCTCCAGTGGCAATGTCCGCGGTTCGCTATTCGTCAAAGACAACACGGTTACCTTCATTGCCAGCGGCGGCGCATTGGTTCCGGATACTTATTCGGTAACGCTGCGAAGTGCGGCGGACGCGTTCACGGATCTCGCCGATGGCGAACTGCTGGACGGTGACGATGATGGCACCGCCGGCGGCGACTACACCAACACGTTTACGGTTGCGGCAGGCAATGCGTTGACTGTGGGATTACCTGACATTGTGCGAGGGCCGACACAGAGCATCCAAGTTCCCGCAGGTGGAAGCGGCGTCCCGCTGCCCGCCGGACTGCCCATCCAAATCAGTAATGCCGAAGGCGTCACCTCGGTCACCCTGACGATTCAGTATGATCCGGCGCTGCTGGATATCAGCGACGTGCAGCTCGGAGCCGATGCACCGTCGGGAAGTCAAGTCGAATCCAATTTGACCGTTCCTGGCACCGCGACCATCTCGTTTTTCTCGGTGGCACCGCTAGCGGCAGGCCAAACAAGCCTGGTCGATATCATCGCCTCGGTTCCCGAAGACGCTCCGTACGGTGAAACACAAGCGATTCGTATCACCTCGCTTGACGTCAACGCCGGAGCACTGACGGCAACCGCCGATGACGCTGTTCAGGTTGTCGCGTTTCCCGGCGATGTGAATCGCAACCAACGTTACGACGCCGAAGACGCTCGCTTGATCGCCCGCGTGGGTGTCGGACTCGATTCAGGGTTTGTGTTCTCGGAACCAACCAGCACCTCGGCGACCACGCGATTGTTTCCCACCATCGACCCTGTGTTGCTTGGCGATGTCACCGGAGCGGACGGACTGAGCCCTCTGGATGCCAGCGATCTCTTGCGACGCGTGGTGGGATTGTCGACACCTAACATTCCCGATCTGCCCGCTAACCAGGCTCCGATCAATTTATCGTTGTCGGTCAGCACGGTGGCGGAAGCACAACCGATCGGCACCACCGTGGGGACGTTGACCACCAATGACCCAGACATCAACCAAACACATACCTACACGTTGGTTTCGGGTACCGGCAGCACCGACAACGCATCCTTCACCATTAGCGGTAACCAGCTTAAAACCGCTGCGGTGTTTGATGCGGATGTCAAAGATAGCTACACCATCCGTGTCAGAACGACCGACCCCGAGGGCCGCACCTTCGAAAAGTCTTTGGTGATTAACATCACCGAAGCCAATGTGGCTCCGACAGCCGTTTCGATCACGAACAATTCGGTTGCCGAAGACACGGCGGTCGGCACCGCGGTTGGCACGCTGAGCACGACCGACGCGAATGCCAGCGACACACACACCTACACGATCGTTTCGGTCGACTCGGTCACCACCAGCAACCTGTTTACCGTTTCAGGCAACACGCTCAATGTCGGCGCCTCGTTGGACTTTGAAACCAAAGCCAGCCATACCGTCGTCGTCCGCACGACCGACCAAGCAGGCCTATCGTTCGACCAAACGCTGACGATCACCGTCACCAATGTCAACGAAGCTCCGACCGCGATTGCACTGAGCGAAACTTCGATCGCCGAAGATGCTGCAGTGGGCACCACCATCGGCACGCTTTCGAGCACCGATGTGGATGCCAGCGACACGCACACCTACACGTTTGTTAGCGGCACCGGCGATACCGACAATGGATCGTTCACGATCGACGGTGACACGCTAAAGACCGCCACAACGCTCGACTTCTCGACAAAATCCAGCTACAGCATCCGCGTCCAAAGCACCGATGCAGGTGGTGAGACCTTCGAGCAAACCTTTACCATTACCGTCACCGAGGTCACGGCCAACGTTGCACCGACTGCGATCACACTGAGCGAAACCTCGATCGCCGAAGACGCCGCAGTGGGCACCACCATTGGCACGCTTTCGAGCACCGATGCGAACGCAGGCGACACGCACACCTACACGTTCGTTAGCGGCACCGGCGACACCGACAACGGATCGTTCACGATCGACGGCAACACGCTAAAGACCGCCACAACGCTCGACTTCTCAACAAAATCCAGCTACAGCATCCGCGTCCAAAGCACCGATGCCGGCGGATTGACCTTCGAGCAAACCTTTACCATTACCGTCACCGAGGTCACCAATGTTGCACCGACTGCGATCGCACTGAGCGAAACCTCGATCGCCGAAGACGCCGCAGTGGGCACCACTATCGGCACGCTTTCGAGCACCGATGCGAACGCAGGCGACACGCACACCTACACGTTCGTCAGCGGCACCGGCGACACCGACAACGGATCGTTCACGATCGACGGCGACTCGATAAAGACCGCCACAACGCTCGACTTCTCGACAAAATCCAGCTACAGCGTCCGCGTCCAAAGCACCGATGCCGGCGGATTGACCTTCGAGCAAACCTTTACCATTACCGTCACCGAGGTCACCAATGTTGCACCGACTGCGATCGCACTGAGCGAAACCTCGATCGCCGAAGACGCCGCAGTGGGCACCACCATCGGCACGCTTTCAAGCACCGATGCGAACGCAGGTGACACACACAGCTACACGTTCGTCAGCGGCACCGGCGATACCGACAATGGATCGTTCACGATCGACGGCAACTCGATAAAGACCGCCACGGCGCTCGACTTCTCGACAAAGTCCAGCTACAGCATCCGCGTCCAAAGCACCGATGCCGGCGGATTGACGGTCGAAGAAACCTTTACCATCACTGTCACCGAGGTCACGCCCAACGTTGCACCGACCGCGATCGCACTGAGCGAAACCTCGATCGCCGAAGACGCCGCAGTGGGCACCACCATTGGCACGCTTTCGAGCACCGATGCGAACGCAGGTGACACACACACCTACACGTTTGTCAGCGGCACCGGCGACACCGACAACGGATCGTTCACGATCGACGGCAACTCGATAAAGACCGCCACGGCGCTCGACTTCTCAACCAAATCCAGCTACAGCATCCGCGTCCAAAGCACCGATGCCGGCGGATTGACGGCCGAAGAAACCTTTACCATCACTGTCACCGAGGTCACGCCCAACGTTGCACCGACCGCGATCGCACTGAGCGAAACCTCGATCGCCGAGGACGCCGCAGTGGGCACCACCATTGGCACGCTTTCGAGTACCGATGCGAACGCAGGTGACACACACACCTACACGTTTGTCAGCGGCACCGGCGACACCGACAACGGATCGTTCACGATCGACGGCGACTCGATAAAGACCGCCACAACGCTCGACTTCTCAACCAAATCCAGCTACAGCATCCGCGTCCAAAGCACCGATGCCGGCGGATTGACGGCCGAAGAAACCTTTACCATTACCGTCACCGAGGTCACCAACGTTGCCCCGACCGCGATCGCACTGAGCGAAACCTCGATCGCCGAGGACGCCGCAGTGGGCACCACCATCGGCACGCTTTCGAGTACCGATGCCGACTCGGGTGACTCGCATACCTACACGTTCGTCAGCGGCACCGGCGACACCGACAACGGATCGTTCACGATCGACGGCGACTCGCTGAAGACCGACACGACGTTCGACTTTGAAACGAAATCGAGTTACAGCGTTCGCGTTCAAAGCACCGATGCCGGCGGATTGACCGTGGAAGAAACCTTCACGATTAACGTCACCAATGTCAACGAAGCTCCGACAGCGATCTCGGTTTCACGCACCACCATTGCCGCGAACGAAGCCGCCGACACCGAGATTGGATTGCTGAGCAGCGAAGATCCCGACGCGGGCGACACATTCACCTACACCATCGTGCCTGAGGCCGGCGCAACGTCAGAACCATTCAAGATCGCGGATGGCAAACTTGTCTCGAACGAAGTTTTTGACGAGGCGATCCAGAGCTTGTATGCGGTCCGTGTCCGCAGTGAAGACGCGGGCGGATTGTCATTCGAACAAGTACTTGAGATCACGATCAGCGAACCCAACGTGGCTCCGACCGCGATCGCCCTTGATAACACCACGATCCCCGCCAATGCCGCGACCGGCACCTCGGTAGGCCTGTTGTCAACCACCGACGCGAACGCCGATGACGAACACATCTATCTGCTCGTTAGCGGATCCGGCAGCGATGACAACGCGTCATTCACGATCGAAGGCAATGTGCTAAAGACCAACGTCGATCTCGACTCGAGCTCGCCGACAACGTTTAGCATCCGCGTGCAGAGCATTGATCGTTACGGTGTTTCAACCGAAGAGATCCTTACGCTTTCCGTCGAAACGACGGCGTAAGCGTACTGGCTTGACGATTCGCGTTAGAACGAGAACTTCACGCCAGTCGTCAAGCCGTGGGCGACAAAATCGTCGGTTTCAAAGCCGAACCGGGGATTTCCGCTGCCCGATGAAGGTTCCGGTGGAAATTGCGAAACGCTGCGGTCGATGATGTCAGCGACTCGCGTGGCATTGGACCAATACAGCAGACTGTAACCAATCGAGAGCTCGACAAAATCATCGATTCGTTTGGACAAGGTGATTCCCACTTCGGGGATCACCGTGAACTGCGAATCGTCGTATTGACCGATGTTGGTTTGTTGAGCAAGCAACCCGCCCGTGAACGACGCGGAACCAGAACCAGGAACGGTATTGGTGGTCCCGCCATCAATCGTGACTTCGGCGGTATTGACGCCGAGCCCGACTTTCAGCAGCGTGGCCAATGTCCAGGTTCCCGAACGGCGGCGGTAATTGAATCCGACCTCCGCACCATTGAATTGGTTTTCAACGTCGAAATCATCAAACAAAACGACCGACGTTCCGGACACGATCTGGCCTCGCGCCGCCGTATAGGTGGACGCTTGATCGATGCGAAGCATTTCGTCCAGGCGAGCATGGCGATAACCAATCAACAGATCCAAGCTATCACAGGCCGACGAGACCAATCGTTGACGCCGTAGCACATCGAAGGCGTACAGTTCGTTTTCGACTTGCACTCGAACCGCCCCGCTGAGGAAATCGGGATGCGCAATTAACATCGCATCTTCCGCGCCGGTTTGTGTGTTGAAGACTGGCCGGGCGAGCAGGCTGCCGCTATTGCTGAAACTCTCGCCATCGCTGAACACGCCAAGCGCCGACAATTCAATTGCCCCGTCGCGGTTGGAGTCGATCCGTCCCACGCTGATGCGGGCCCCGGATCGCAGTGAATCCAAGATCTCGTCTCCCCCGAACAACACCGTCGTTCCCGATTGGCCGAGCACGCCGGTGTTTTCCGGCGTGGTGCCTGCGGGGCTGGTGGTCACCAACGGCGGCAAACGGATTCCATCAAGTGCCCACGCCAGATATTCGGCGCGTGCCCAAAATTGATTTCGGTGGCTCGCCATCCCCATGCTATCGCATGCGTCGCAGCCATCGCAAAATCCGCTGTCACAACCATCAAACTCGATGGCAAACTCTTCTCCGGGCGACAGCGGGTCGCCCACGAATGAATCATAAAAATCGTACGACACGGGAGCCACGGCGGAAGCCTCGGCGTCGGCCGATTCTCCGCTGGCTAACTTTACCGTCTCCGAATCCTGCGAAGCGTTTCCGGACACGGGTCGCCACGTCATTTTGCGGGGCGACGCCGTCTCGGCGGACTTGGTTTCCGGTGAATCTGCTGCGTAAAGAACGCAGACATCGACGAAAACGATCGCCATCGCAAAAATGGCAAGGCTCAGTCGGCTAATATTTGTTTTGATGGACAACATTGTCTTCAGGGCGCAGGGGAAGCACAAGTTTTGGCGTGAACCCTATGTCGCTGATCAAAGAAAGCGGTGTCAATGGCGAATATTGCCAGCTTTGCGGCCCCTAAGGTCCCCGGTGGGAAACCCAAAAATGATCCAAGTCGGCCAACATTGTTAGTTGCCCGAGGGATCCCCCCGCCGTATATTACCAGCGAGTTCCAGGCCGGGATGTGCAGATGAATGTACCGTAGAGGCCCTGAAACGCCGCTCCGATGTCGATGATGACGCTGGTGGCGGCTAGAGTAGGTCACAGCTCGAAATCCTTGTGACCCGCCGAAGTTTTTTGCTTCCCCGCTTTCGCCCTCGCATGCGAATCACCGCAAAAAACTTCCTCAGAAGGTATTCCAACTATGTTGGTTCTCTCTCGCCGCTCTCAGCAGCAAATTGTTTTTCCCAATCTCGGTGTCACCCTTCAAATCCTTCAAGTCCGCGGACAAATTGTGAAGGTTGGGATCGATGCACCACCGGAAGTCTCGATCCTTCGTCAAGAGATGCTTGCATCCCAATCGGATCTCGCAAGCGACACACATGCCGCAGGCCCACTGCGTGACGACGCCGAACATCGACGACGCAACCAGCTGAACGTGCTTCAGTTGCACCTCGATGCGATCCAGTCACGAATTGACCGAGGCGAATTGATCGACGCCAAAGCGATGATCGACACGCTCGTCGCACGGATGAACCAGGACAACCGCGAAGTCGATTCGTCTCGCGAAAGCGTCATCCCCCAAGCTGCCATCCCCCAATCCAGCAAGCCTCAAGCTTGCACGCGTGAATCCGGCATGACCGATCCGCGGGTGCGATTGCTTGTCGTGGAAGACTCTGATAACGAACGCAGCTTGATGACTTATCTACTCGCATCCCAAGGATTTGTCGTGCACGTGGCCCGCGACGGAGGCGAAGCGTGCGAGCGACTGCAATATTGGGGAACGCTGCCCGACGTGATCCTAATGGACATGCAGATGCCGATGCTGGGCGGACTCGAAACGCTGCGTCGGATTCGTGAGAACGAGCGGACACGAGACTTGCGCGTCTACGCGATCACAGGATCACGTCGCCGAATCGAAGACGAGCCCGCTGGCCGCGGATGGGACCGCTGGTTCGCCAAGCCACTGGATATCAAAGAATTGGTGCAAGCGATTCAGCAGGACCATTCACCTCGCCTCGCTTCGACGAATCTGCCGGCGACCGGAGGCCTGCAGTGGTATCGATCTTAAACGACCGCAGCAGTGGCCCATGGCGGGCACTGGTTCGACGTTATGGCACCGCGATCCTCAGCACGGGAGTCGTCATTTGGGTCCGTTCGCTTTTACAACCGTGGTTGAACGAGGAGTGTCCGTTTAGCCTGTTCTATCTCAGCGCGCTGTTGACGGTTTGGATCGCCGGCACGGGACCGGCGATCTTCGCGGTTGGGTTGGGCACCGTCGCCGCAGCCCACTTTTTCATTCCTCCCTCGTCGAGTTTGTTGATTGATGACGTTCCTGATTTGGTCCAATTGATCATTTACGTTTTCGTGAACTGCGTTGCAATCATGCTGTTCAATCGCGCCGAACGCCAACGCGACCTCGCTGAAAATCGTTCGCTCGAAAACGAACGACTCAGCGATGATTTGCGAAAAGCCGACCTGCGGAAAGACGAGTTCCTAGCGCTGTTGGCGCATGAACTTCGCAATCCCTTGGCTCCGATTCGCACAAGTCTGGCATTGCTCGAGCGAAACGAAAGTTCGCCTGATGTGGTCCGCCGCATGCGTGAAATCATCCATCGGCAAACCATCCACCTGATCCGCATCACCGATGATCTGCTTGACGTGTCACGCTTTTGTCGTGGCAAGGTCGAATTGCAAGTCCGGCGAATCGATCTCCGTTTAGCAATTGCCGATGCGATCGAAATGGTCGAGAGTTCGCTGGAGTCCAAATCGCAACGTTTCCAATCGCTGATCCCCGATGAACCAATTTGGGTCGACGGTGATCGAGTTCGACTCGCTCAATTGCTTGCCAACCTACTTGGCAACGCGTCCAAATACACGCCCGAGGCGGGACGGATCACGCTAAACTTAGAACCGATCGACGACTTGGTCTCGATCATGGTCAGCGACAATGGGATTGGCTTCGCTCCGGTGCAAGCCGACCGCATCTTTGAACCATTTGTTCAGATCGATGCGAGCCGCACTCGCGAGTACGGTGGGCTCGGCGTGGGATTGACCATCGTGAACCGCTTGGTCGCCTTGCACGGGGGTACGCTATCGGCAACCAGTCGCGGCCCCGGCATGGGCAGCTGCTTTACCGTAACGCTGCCAGCGGCAACGACGATGCAGCCGAGCGACGCAAGCTTGTTTGCTGATGATTTCGCGGACAACGCATCGCGAACGTCATGCAAATCCGAAACCTCCGTCACGACCAAAGGCAAATCGCTACTGTTGGTCGAAGACAACAAAGACGCATCGGCACTACTTGCCGAACTCTTTGAATCCGAAGGTTTCCAGGTGTACCAAGCCTACGATGGGGTCGAAGCGATCCAGAAGGCAACACAGGCCCATCCCGATGTGATCATCATGGACATCGGATTGCCTGGCATGGACGGCTATGAAACCGCGCGTCGCATTCGTCGTTCGCGAACCATTGCCGGCATCAAAATGATCGCGTTAACCGGATGGGGTGGCCCTACGGATCGTGACCTCGCCATCCAAGCGGGCTTCGACTTGCATCTGATCAAACCGATTGCCTTTCAAACGCTACACGACCGCGCTCAAGCTATGATTGATGAACTGGCTGCCTCGGAGAAGTGCGATAAGCCAAGTTTTGCGCAAACTTAACAGGCGGTGCCGTGCCGCTACCAAAGTAGACGGCATTGGGTTAACGCCGTCGGCTCCGTTTTGCCGTTCTAAGAACGGACAATATTTGAATGTTCGATCCTAGCCGAACAACACTTCGTCCTGGGGTTTGACTCCGGCGTCGCTGCGGCGCACATAGAGCCGCAACTTTTGCAGCGTCAATAAGGAAACGAAGGCGGGGTTCGTCGTCGCGTAGCGTTTCCATAATCGCTTGGGCTCGCGAGTAAAGCGAAATAACCACTCCAACCCATTGCGTTGCATCCATGGTGGCGCCTGGGCAAGCACGCCAGCGTGAAATGCGAACGCGGCACCGACTGCGATCAATGGCATGTTGACGCGGTCTCGCATTTCGTAAGCAAACACCTCTTGGCGAGGGCAGCCCAAACCGACAAAACAAATTCCAGCGCCGCTGTCGCGAATCTCTGCCGCTAACTCATCCCGTTCAGCGACTGACAAATTGCGGAACTTCGAAGCTCGCTTACCCGCGATTTGCAGCTTGGGAAATTTTGCACACAGGTTCTTGGCAAAACCGTCCAGCATCTCTTGGGTCGCTCCAAACAAGAAGATCGAAACTCCCGCCTCGGCCGCCGCTTCACAAATCTTTAGCGTCAGCGTTGGCCCGTACACCCGGTCGGGCAAGTCACATTGGTGCAGCCCGTTCAGCGCCCAACGAACCGGTTGGCCGTCGGGACAGACCACATCGAATTGGTTCAATCGATACTGGTGTTCCTTGTCGCCCACCCCTGTCATCACGCCATGTACCGCCAGCGCCGTGACGGCGAGCGGTTGGTGATGTTGGCCCGCTTCGATCACCCGTTTGACCGCGGCTTCGTAATCAATCGCACTGACGTTGATCCCCAGAACGTTGTATTTTCCTAAATCAATCATCATTTGGTTCCGCTGAGCTGATCTCACCGCCGGACTACCGTTCCAATTGAAACGCCGCGGGAGCGTCGTTTTGTACTGATGCCAATGTGTTACCACAAAGCCCAATGTGCCACCACGCAGCACTATTCCGTAAGCCCCCGAGCGTTCTGCAATCTGTTTGCCGGTTAAACAGCGTCCGTTCCGCTGCGGTGGCCAGGCAGCAAAACCATAAGATGGCTAACGGGGCACGGGTTTAATGCCCGATAGTAGTCAGACGAACACGTTTTGAAGTCGGCATCGCGAAATTTTCATAGATTGGGCCAGAAGCATCCCGTAAAATCTGCACTCACGTTGCACACCGCTCTGTCCTCTCACTTTTCAGGAATATTACGTGACACTCGCTCGTACGCTCGAACCTGAAACGATGGACGCATTTGACGAAGCGGTGGCCTATTTGCAGATGAACCATGCCGAGGTCAATCGCATTTTCGTCGACGATTTGTTTGCCGGCGGCACGACCGGCCCCCGGGTGATCGACTTGGGATGTGGCCCTGGGGTTCTGGCGATCGAAATTGCGTCACGTGACAAGGCAATCGAAGTCATGGCGGTCGATCTGTCGACCGAGATGCTGGGACTTGCCAAACAAGAAGTCGACTTCGCTGGAATGCTGGACCAAATTATGCTCCACCAAGCGGACGCAAAAACGATGACAGGGTATGAGGACGAGATTGCCGACACGGTGGTTTCCAACAGCCTGATCCATCATCTGGAACAGTCCGGTGACGCGATCAAAACCTCGATGCGATTAGTCAAGAGCGGGGGACGCGTGTTCATCCGTGACCTGATGCGTCCGGAATCCGCAGCCGAAGTCGAATCGCTAGTGCAAACTCACGCAGGGGACGAAAACGAGGTGGCCAAGCAATTGCTGCGACAATCGCTGCACGCCGCATTGACGCTGGACGAAATCCGAGTCGCTGCTGCGGAATGTGGAATCGACGCCGAGTGCGTTCATGCGACCAGCGACCGACACTGGACGCTCGATTGGACTCGGCCGTGACACGATACGGGCCGGGCTGACAGGGACCGGGCCGACAGGGACTGGGCCGACAGGGACTGGGCCGACAGGGACCGGGCGCCGAAGATATTGGAGATGCCAGCACTCGGCAAACTCATTCTTAACTGGATAGAATTAGCAATCGAATGATTGCGTGGTCGCCCGGCCGTGCCGTCGACCGACGTATCCTCTTATTTACTCTTATTAAATCCAAACTTCATCCGATGCGAACTTACCTTCAATTGCTCGACGAAGTCTTGAATCATGGCCTCGACCGCGACGACCGCACCGGGGTCGGAACGCGTGGCTTGTTTGGTCGCCAAATGCGATTTGACTTGAGCGAAGGCTTTCCGCTGCTGACGACCAAAAAGCTGCATATGCATTCGATTTTGCACGAATTGCTGTGGTTTTTGCGTGGCGATACCAACATCAGCTATCTCCGCGAAAATGGGGTCAGCATCTGGGACGAATGGGCTGACGAAGAGGGAAACCTGGGGCCGGTCTACGGCCAACAATGGCGTTCATGGGAAGGCGGCAACGGGGAAACGGTTGACCAAATCGCCTGGGTCACCAACGAAATCCGCGAGAACCCTCAATCCCGTCGCTTGATCGTTTCGGCCTGGAACGCTCATCAGATCGACAAAATGGCGTTGCCCCCCTGCCATCTGCTCTTTCAGTTCTACGTTGCGGGCGGAAAACTCTCTTGCCAACTGTACCAACGCAGTGCCGATTTGTTTCTTGGCGTTCCCTTTAATATCGCCAGCTACGCACTGCTGACGATGATGATGGCGAAGGTCACTGGACTCGAACCGGGCGATTTCGTTCATACCTTGGGGGACGTCCATCTTTACCGCAACCATTTTGACCAAGCTAGCGAGCAGCTGACACGGCATCCCAAACCGCTACCAAAGATGCAAATTCAATCGACCCCCGACTCGATCGACGGATTCAAGTTCGAGGATTTCCAGTTGACCGATTACGATCCGCACCCTCGCATCAAAGCCCCAATCGCCGTATGAGTTCTGCAGGTGTGAGGACCGACGACGCTGTGGCCGCCAAGCAGCGCACAGACCGATCGCGTGTGATTGCGTTGGTGGCGATGACCCCCACGGGAGTGATCGGCAAAGACGGCGATATGCCGTGGCGATTGCGGAGCGATCTGATGCGGTTCAAACAGCTGACGATGGGGGGGACGCTGATTATGGGTCGGCGGACGTACGATTCGATTGGCCGTCCGCTGCCGGGCCGCCGCACGATCGTGGTCACTCGCAACGCCGATTGGAAATGCGAAGGGGTGTGCCGCGCCGAAAATCCGGAACAAGCGGTCCAGATGGCCCGCCAAGCCCCAGCTTCGCAATCGTCCCCAACTTCTCAACAAGAAAGTTCCGCTGACTCGGACACTTCCTCCAAGAACCGTGGAATCTATGTGGTGGGCGGTGCCGAAATCTACCGACAATTGCTACCATGTTGCGACGAAGTTTGGCTAACTCGAGTGTGGTCCTCGGTTTGTGGAGACACGACTCTGTCGATCGAGCTCTCCAAATTCCGCCAAATCGAGCAAACCCGCGTCATCGCCTCTTCGAAAAACAGCGTCCCAACGGAGTTCATCCGAATGGTTCGTGAAAATTCTTAGAAAAATCATCCCACGTCCCCATTGAGCAAAAAGGGGGCCAGACGGTATAGTCCGGGATTCTTGGCCGATGCATCGTGCACCTTGACCCAATGTGTCACACGTTCGTCGTATTTTGCCGTCCCTCTGATCGATACTTGCAGGAGTTCCGTTATGCCCCGTCTGATGGGCGTCGATGTGCCAAACGACAAGCAAATCCAATATTCGCTGACCTATTTGTATGGGATCGGTTTGCATACGGCCCGTGAGGTGTGCGAAAAGCTTGGGATTGAGCCGACACGAAATGCAAACGACTTGGCTGAAGATGAGCTGAGCCGAATCACCGCACTACTTGAGCGTGAATACACGGTCGAAGGTCCTCTTCGTCGTCAAGTCACCCAAAATATTAACCGACTTCGCGAAGTCCGATGCTATCGCGGCATCCGTCATCGCGTCAGTTTGCCAGTACGTGGCCAGCGAACCAAAACCAACGCTCGGACTCGTAAAGGCCCTCGCAAGACGGTTGCGGGCAAGAAGGGCGTCAAGGATTTGCGTTAATCGCCGTCCTGTGGCTGAGAAACGCAGAAAGTCTTCGTTTCTCGTCCTGCCTGAAACACCCCATCGTCAACTTACTGAACCTCACCCAATTTCACTGATAGAGACTTTGCAGTGGCAAAGACCAACAAAAAGAAGCGAGTTCGTCGCAACGTCACCAGCGGCATTGCCCACATCCACGCAACGTTCAACAACACCACCGTCACAATCACCGATCCCAAAGGTGACACATTGTGCTGGGCGAGTGCGGGAACCAGTGGTTTCAAGGGAAGCCGTAAGAGCACCCCGTTTGCGGGCCAATGTGCTGCACAACAAGCCGCTGAAAAGGCAACCAAGTTCGGCATGCGTGACGTCGAAGTCCGCGTGAAGGGCCCAGGTTCAGGCCGCGAAAGTGCAATCACTTCGCTGCAAGCCGCTGGTTTGAACGTGAAGTTGATCGAAGAAGTCACTCCGATCCCTCACAACGGTTGCCGACCACGCAAGAAACGACGCGTGTAATCAACCTTGGCGTCCCGCTCCTGCGGTGACGCCCCCCTTTGTCTGCGTTGCGATGCAGGGCGGTGCGATCGACCCGACGTGTTCAATCACCGAGTGGCCGATTTACCTAGCCCGACGTAATTGCAGCTGACCCCACTCCCACACACCCACAAACATATTGAGGCTTTATGACGATGCACATTCGATGGCGTGGCATGGAACTTCCAAGCTCGCTCGAAGTCGATCGCGATACCCTCACATCGACCTACGGTAAGTTTTCAGCAGAACCATTCGAGCGCGGCTTTGGTGCAAGCGTCGGCAATAGCTTGCGTCGCGTACTGCTAAGTAGCTTGATGGGCAGTGCGGTCACTCAGATTAAAATCCGTGGCGCTCAACACGAATTCACCACCATCCCAGGCGTGATGGAAGACGTGACCGAAGTCGTGTTGAACGTGAAAAGCCTTGTCGTTCGCAACCACACCGAAGCGACTCGCGTGATCACGGTTGAACGTGACAAAGCGGGCCCGATCACCGGCGCGGACATCCAAACCGATGCCGATGTCGAAATCATTAACAAGAATCACGTCATCGCGACCCTCACCGACGATGTTCCATTCATGATGGAAATGGTTGTCGAAAATGGTCGTGGTTACGTGCCTAGCACCGAGCACAGCAGCGTTGACCACGAAATTGGAATCATTCCAATCGACGCGGTCTTCAGCCCGATCACCCGTGTCCGTTACGAAGTCGAGGAAACGCGTGTTGGTCAAAAGACCAACTTCGACCGTTTGATCCTCGAAGTCTGGACCGATGGCAGCCTGAACCCCGAATTGGCATTGGTGGAATCAGCGAAGATCCTTCGCAAACATCTCAACCCATTCGTTCAGTACCGCGAACTCGGACCGAGCATTTTCTCGGCTGCACGCGGTGGAACGGGATCGCCCGAGGCTCAACTCGAAGCGAAACTGAACATGACGCTAGCCGACCTGCGTTTGTCGGTCCGAGCCAACAATTGCTTGGAAAGCGAAAACATCATGACGGTTCGCGACCTAGTCCAACGCACCGAAGATTCGCTGCTTGAAGTTCGCAACTTTGGCGACACCACGCTAAACGAAGTACGCGAGAAACTTTCTCAGTACGGGCTGCATCTTGGCATGCGAGTGCCAAACCAACCTTTGTTCTAAGATGACGCTTGCGTCATCGAAAACCCCTTACAATTTCTATAGAAACTTTTTGACGGATATTCCGCCATGCGACACCGACGACGAGGCCGCGTGCTTGGACGAAGTCCAAGCCACCGCAAGGCGCTGCTGAAGAACTTGGCCAGTGCACTGTTCCTTACTGAACGCGATGCAACTTACGACGACAACGCCCCTAAGGTTGCCGGACGCATCACGACCACATTGCACAAAGCCAAAGAGGTTCGCCCCTTGGTAGAAAAGTGCATCACGATCGCGAAGAAATCGTTGGTTGCGGCTGAAGAAGCTCGCAAGTACGAAGCGCCAGCGGAACGTGGCACCGACGCCTACAAGAAATGGCGAACCAGCGACGATTGGGCAAAGTGGGCTGCAGCCCGTGCTCCCGTTGTTGCCGCTCAGCGACGCGTGGTGCAGTTGATTGGCGATCGCCAAGCGACTCGCATTCTGTTCGACACGATTGCCGAACGCTACGCGGATCGTCCCGGTGGATACACACGCATCTTGCGTCTGGCCACACCTCGTTTGGGCGACGCCGGTACCCGCGCAATCCTCGAACTCGTTGGCAAGAACGATCGCGTCAAGCGTAAAGCGGAACGCCCTTCGTTTGAATCCGAAGCTCCGCAACAAGAGCAAGAAACCGTTGCTGCAGGCAGCGACGAGTAATCGAAATCCTGAACCCGCGATCCCGCGGTTCAAAACACAAAAAGCCAATCTGCTTTTCGCAAAGCAGGTTGGCTTTTTTCATGGACTGATATCGCCCCCCAGGCTTCAATCGCAGAAGGCTTCAATCTCGGAAAGCTTCAAACGCAGAGAACCGTGCGACATTGACGGCCCTTTTCTAGCTGCCGCCGCTTTCGCTCGCGTTAGGCTCGAGCACAAATCGGTAGCCTGCGTCACGGATTGTCAGCAGATGGACGGGAACGGTGCTATCGGGCTCGATGATCTTTCGCAGCCGGGCGATGAATTGATCCACCGCTCGCGTCTGCAGATTGCCCGACATCCCCCATACCTCGCTTAACAATTCGTTGCGACTGATGACGCGATTCGGGTTTTCGACAAAGTAACGCAGCAGCCGCAACTCCTTGGGGGTCATCCGCACCGGTTTACCGGCAGCTTGAACTTCGTGGGTTTCAAAGTTGACGTCGAGCGAACCGAACTGCACTTCGGATACCGCTGTTCGAGCCTTTTTAGGTGCGGGCTTGTTCCGTTCGAAGCCTGCGATTTGGAGCAGGTTTTTCACCCGACTGAGCAATTCATCCAACTCGAACGGCTTGCTCATGTACTGGTTCGCCCCCACGTCGAAACCGCGAGTCCGATCCTCGGCAAGCGTGCGGGCGGACAACATTAGCACTGGAATCATCGATCCTTGCTCGCGAATCGCTTCGCAGACCGAATACCCGCTCATGCTGGGCAGCATCAGATCCAAGACGACCAAATCCACCGGTGCCGAACTGGCGTCAATCAAACGCAGCGCGGTGGGACCGTCCTCGACCAGCGAGACGCGATATCCCTCGGCCTCGAGGTTGTACTTGATACCGACCCCAAGGTGCTTTTCATCTTCAACAACAAGTATATGCGCGGGCATGACGATTACTTTCTAAATTCATCTCGTTGCGTGAGGATCTTCATTTGCTGCGTCGCGAGAGGAAGCCTCTTCGCCGCGAACGAGCCCTTTAAGAATCACCTGAAACTCAGTGCCGGGTTGATCACTGCGATCGAGAATTCGCACCGACCCTCCGACAGATTTGGTTACGTTACGAACCAGATGCAGCCCAAGCCCGGTTCCCGGTTGGCTGCGTTCGAGTTCGTTTCCCAGCCGAACAAAGCGACCAAAAACCTTGCGTTTCTGGTTCGCTGGAATGCCGTTGCCGTTGTCGATAATGGAGACGATGACCTGCTGCTCATCAGCCACTCGGGCGCGGACCACCACCGCCCTGGGGGTGCCGCCATATTTCACTGCATTGTCAATCAAGTTTCGAAACAGAATCTCTAACTGAACCGGTTGGCTTCGCAAGGTGATGGTGGGACTCTCGACGATGATCGTGTCCTCGGGAACACGATACCGCAAGCAGGCTGCCGAACTACATTGGAGCAACAATTGATCCAGCCGCACCTCTTCCTTTTCACTTGGCTCGGTCCCACGCTCGATGCGGGCGGCGTCAAGCAGATGGTTAATCAGCGAATCGAGTCGCTCGACATCCTCGAGCATGAACCGATGAAAGTCCTTTTGTTGCTCTTCGCCCACGTTCCGCCGGGTCAGCGTTTGCAGGTACAGCTTCAGTGACGCGATCGGGCTTTTCAGCTCGTGAGTCACCGAGTCAATGAAATTGGATTGCCGGCGATTCAAGTTCACCGCTTTGACGGTCAACGTCAAATAGGCGATCGAGCCAGCCAGCATGCCGGCGAGCAAAATCACTCCGGTGGCAAGAATTACCCAAAAAACAGGCTTCGATGCTTGCCCGCCTTGCGCGCTCAACCAGCTGGCAATAATCCACACCGCCGCCAACACCACGACGATCACAATCATCACCACCCCCAAAGTAATGGGAGCGGTCAAGGAACGGCGTTCAAACATGCTGATGGCCATAAGGGATATTGCTGCAATTCAGAGACAAAAAAACAAGCCGCAACGCCCCCCCCCACTCTAGAGAGTGATTTCGTTGCAACGAGGCTGTAAAAAGAATCGGCTTAGGAAAAATAAAAGAGGACGATCTTCGCGGATCCCCGCTGAGTTTTAAAAAAACGAGAGTTCTGGCAGTGACGCTACTACCGGAAGCCGCAATAATAATGGGATGAGGCGATATAACCCCCTTTAACGGCAAAATCCGGAGCAGGCCGATGGGCGCTGATACGCGAACACGACGTTTTTCAGAGCGAACGATCCGACAGGTTCGGTTGGATTGTAACCGCGCGATGACGCGAGCACGATTCTGTCCCGAGCGGAGTGACGTTGTCCAGTTGCGGTGCGTGGATGAATCGCTCGAATCCGAACATTCCTTCGGGAACCAGCTGTGGTATTTCGAGGGAGTCGGCGTCGATATCGATCAACATCGCTGCAGCGTGTTCGGGGTGGTCGAATATTCGGTTCAATTCGGGCTGCATGAATTAGTCGACGATGGCGTGTTTGATTCCGAACAACAGCGTGAACGATTTCGCCATATCTACGAACGCGAAGTTCATCCTCCATCGTGGCGTCAACCCGCCCACCGCTGGTTGGCGATTGGGATGGTCGCGGTGACCTTCACCTGGCTGTCGTATCTACTCCTCCGCATTTTGTCGGTCTAGCGTTTGGACATCACGGACCGCAACTCTGTGGATCTCGACGAGACGCCGCCCGCAGACCATCGACATCGCGAATCTGTCGATCCTTTGTCACATGGATCGCCATCGCAACGGGTGGTGATTGATGTTTCGGATCTGAAAAAGAAGTACTCGGCTTGGTCCTTTCGCGGCCGCCATGTGGTCGAGGCCCTGCGAGGGGCGAGTCTGCAAGTTCGCGCAGGCGAAGTATTTGGGTTGCTCGGCCCCAACGGTGCCGGCAAAACAACGCTGATCAAAATCTTACTCGGCGTCATTCGCAGCAGTTCAGGTTCCGCGTCGCTGTTTGGTGAACCCGCAGGCAGCATTGCCGCACGTATGCGAGTTGGTTACCTGCCAGAATCGCTGCGGGTTGATCGCCATCATTCCGCGCGATCCGCGCTACGCTATTACGCTCGCATGAGCCAAATGTCGGGTGCTGAAATCAACCGACGCAGCGACGAACTGCTGGAACTGGTCGGGCTACGAGGACGCGACCGCGAATCGGTTCGCCAATTCAGCAAGGGGATGTATCAGCGGCTCGGACTCGCCCAAGCGCTGATGCATGATCCCGATCTGCTCGTCCTGGACGAGCCCACCGACGGGCTCGACCCCGTGGGCCGCAACGAAGTCCGCAAGGTTATCGATCGATTGCGAGAATCAGGAAAGACGATTTTTCTGAACAGCCATATTTTGCAAGAAGTTGAACTGATCTGTTCCCGTGTCGCGATCATGTCTCATGGCAAGATCTGTGTCGCCGGACGCATCGACGAACTGACTCAATTTGATCGCTTCGAAGAAGTCGCATTCGAAGTCGCGATGCCCGCACCAGGGTCCTCGGCTCAAGACCCCGCGCAATGGCTGCGGCAAACCTTTCCTGCCATCCAATTCGCTGGCGGTACGCCCTCGGACCCCATACCGTCGGCGACCGATCTTGATGCTCCGCATGCGATGACGCTGGAGTTCACGTTGCCACTGTCCTCGCAAAGTGAGGTCGATGACGTGGTCGATGGCTTACGACGCAATGGATTTTCGCTCCGCGGGCTGAAACTGAAACGCGAATCGTTTGAAGAGACATTCATGCGTGAAGTCTCAAGATCCAAGGAGACGACGTGAGACGTTTGTGGCCTTACATCGCGATCATTCTTGATTCGTTTCACGCGGCGCTGTCGTCGCGAATTTTATGGGTGGCATTTATCGCGATTTGGATACTGCTAGGAGCTCTAGCGCCAATCGGGTATCGCGAAGACTTTACCACCACGTTCCGCGATCGTGATATCGATAACGGCGGTCGACTCAAAGCGATGTTGGCGGCGGGTATCGCCGACCCCAGCAAAGCGAACACACCGGTCGGCAAGATCGCAAATGGTTTGCCCGAAGATGTCAAACGCGAACTGCGTCAGGTTGGCCAAGGCGAAGATGTGCGGTTCTACTTCACCACGCTGGCGGATTCGCTTAACTCGTTGTTCGAGGACGAGTCGTGGTACGACGCCGAGCTATGGAAATCGACGGCCCGTCTGCGTGAGCTTCGCGAGCTCGATGAACTCGGCCCCGACGAAATCGACGAAACGCTACGCAAACGCCGGGCGCGACTGCGGATCGAGGCCGCGATCCCTGGTGTGTTTGAATCACGCTCGGCTCGTTCGATCATGCTGACCTATCTGGGCATCGATTTCCCTGCACGCTTTGCCGTCGACAAAACCCAATTTCTGATTTTGTTAAACCAGATCGTGGTGCCAACGATCATCAATTGGCTGCTCGGATTCATCCTGGTCTTTTTGGGAATCCTGGTCACAGCATCAATCATCCCCGACATGCTGCAGCCGGGGTCGCTTCACCTGCTGCTCAGCAAACCTGTCTCGCGTTGGCTGCTGCTGCTCAGCAAGTTTGTGGGGGGGTGTGCGTTTGTGTTTCTGTGCGTCATTCAATTGATCATCGGACTGTACTTGATCGCGGGACTACGGTTGGATGTCTGGAATGCCCGTCTGCTGCTGTGCATCCCAGTTTCGGTGTTTGTGTTTGCCGTCTTTTACAGCGTCTCGACGCTTGCGGGGCTTCGTTTTCGATCGCCCATTTTGGCGATTGGAATCACATGCATGTTTGGCGCCTATTTGGTCGTCGTGGGCATGATCGGCGGCTTCTTTGACGGCTTTGTCACACGCCCGAGCACGATCAACCAAATGACGATCGCAGGCGATGAAGTGTTCGCGACAACGCGGGGCGAGGGCCTGTTACGGTGGGACGCAAAAACCGAACAGTGGGACGAGATCTATGAATCCGAAGCCCTCGGACGCAACCGCGTGCTTGCGCCAGTGGCAATCGATGACTCGACCATCGTGACCGCGGTCGTCCGCGGCGGTCGCTTTAATCCATTTGGACTCGGCGGCTTTGATTTGCTCGTGCTCGACGAATCAAACCAGTGGCGTGCTCAACCAAGTCTGCGATTGCCGACGGCGACCTTGCAGCTAGTCAGTGCCGATAACGGCGTGTTTGCAATCAACTCCAGTGGCATTGCCGTTACGTCAAAACAACAAATCCGCGAAACGGTGGGGGATTCCAGCCACAACCCAAAAACAGACGACGATTCCGTAGCGGCAGCAGCGTCCGCCAGCGGAATGTCATCCGCGGCCCCACAGAACAGCTGGCTGCAAAAATTGGCGAGCATGATGGGGGCGGCTACCGAAGGATTCCAAGACATCCTGCCCAGCGACGTCCTGCTCACTCCGCCCCGCAGCGTTGGGATCAGTGCCTCGGGTGATACGATGGTGCTGTTTAGCGGCAGGCAACTGTCACGACTCCAACCGACAACGGATTCCACAACGACCCAACTTGCATCCAGCGCGGCATGGCAAGTCGTCGCCACACACACCATCGATGCCCCGCTACCTCGCTTTGCGTTTCTCTCGCTCAGTCGCGACTCGGTACTGCTAGCCAGCAACGACGACTCGCTTCAGATTTTTGATCGCGACACCCTCACACCGACGGCAAGCGTGCCGCTACCTGACCGTTTGTCGGTCGTGTCCTCGATTGCGATTGGCGACGATTCGCGTTTCGCCGTTTTAACCAGCGATCAGCGATGTCGCGTCTTGACGCGTGACCCTGATTCGGAAAAGTGGATCCTCGCTGATCCCTTGCCCCAATCCAACATCGAAGCGATTGCCACGGACAAACGATCCTCGACGCTGATGATCGCGCATGACATCGACCAAGTGGACCTGCTTGATGCCGATACATTGACGCTGCACCGCACGCTGCGACCGCAGTTGTCGACATGGCGTCAAATCGATCGTTTTCTGATCGGTCCGCTTCGCAGTATCACGCCTCAGACGAGCGAACTGGGGGGCACTATCGCTGCGATTGTCAGTGGCGAATCGTCGCTTGAAATGAATCGTGACGAGTTTGGCCCCGTCGAACTGGTCCGCTACAAAATCCTCGAACCGGTACTCAGCTGCACGCTGTTTATCGCGGTGCTGTTAACGACCAGCTGCGTCTACTTTTCACGACGTGACTTCTAGGCTCTGCCAGAGAACGCATCGGCGCCGGAAATTTAGCAGCGGAATTCGTCAAGAATTTCGATTTCCCAATGATTCATGCCATGCTTCCGAAAGTCTTGACGGCCTGCTGGTTTTATCAAGATGTGAATGCCCTTGGTGAGCCAAGGGCCGTAGGACGCCGGGTTATGCGTCGCGTCCGGCCGCTCACACGCCAGCGGCCCATAAACTTAACAAGCCGAATTTGCCGGTTAGGTAAGCATTGCTAGCAATGCCGATTTTGATGACGTTTTTCCCGCTGGGGAATGACAGAAAGAATATTTCAGAAAAAACGTAGGCCGGTGACCAGACGTGTCTGGACCTGCACTGATACTAAGAGTGTGGCAAGTAAATCGGACGGAGACGCAAGTTTCACCAAGCAAGTCACTGCGAATGCAAACGTAATGCTTGGCAGTCCCGCTTTACACCGGTACGATAAACACGTTCACCTCACACGAAGATTGACTGATCCAAGGTGCGGGAACTTTCACGGGATTTTTCTGAAAGGGAATAATACAGTGGCTAAGAAAGCAGCAAAATCAGCGGCAAGCAAAGGCGCAAAAGTCGATCCAAACTTGAAGGAAATCCTTTCCCGTGAGCCAGGATTAAAAACCACGCTTCAGCAGATCGAAAAGACCTTTGGCGAAGGTTCGATCATGCCTTTGGGTGCAAATCAAACCTTCAAAATCGACGGCATCCCGACAGGCAGCTTGGGGCTCGACATGGCCCTCGGTGGCTTTGGCGTTCCACGCGGTCGTATCATCGAAGTGTATGGTCCCGAATCGAGTGGTAAAACCACGTTGGCACTGCACATTGGCGGCGAAGCCCAGAAACTAGGCGGCATCGCCGCGATCATCGACGCCGAGCATGCGTTTGACCCCAGTTGGGCCAAAAAGCTTGGCGTCGAACTCGACACACTGTTGGTCAGCCAACCGAGCAGTGGTGAAGAAGCGATGCAAATCTGTGAAATGCTGGTCAAGAGCAATGCCGTTGACGTGATCATCATCGACTCGGTCGCCGCGTTGGTTCCCAAGAAAGAACTTGAGGGCGAAATTGGTGACAGCCACGTCGGTCTGCAAGCTCGACTGATGAGCCAGGCGATGCGTAAGTTGACCGGTGCGATCTCGAAGAGCAAGTGCTGTGTGATCTTCATCAACCAGATCCGCGAAAAGGTTGGAGTGATGTTCGGCAGCCCCGAAACGACTCCGGGCGGTCGAGCCCTAAAGTTTTACGCATCCTGCCGTATCGACGTGCGTCGAATCGGAGCCTTGAAAGATGGCGAAGAACAGGTCGGCCAACGAGTCAAGGCAAAGATCGTCAAAAACAAAGTGGCACCTCCCTTCCGCATCGCCGAGTTCGACATGATGCACAGCAACGGGATCAGCTACGAAGGCGACCTGCTGGATCTCGGTACGACTCACAACATCGTCAACCGCAGCGGTGCTTGGTTTAAATACGGTGAAACGTATCTGGGACAAGGCAAAGAGAAGGCTCGTAACTTCCTGATCGAGAACAAGGATGTCGCGGACGAAATCAAGCAACAAGTGCTTGCCGCTGGAGGGTATGCAGCTCCGATCGAAGAGGGCGAAGACGCGGAAGATGCAAGCGCGGAAGCGGAAGTCGCGAACGTTAACAATAGCTAGTTGGATTCAGCCGAATCGAAACTGAAAACGAACAGGGCACGGTTTACCGTGCCCTGTTTTTTTGTTGAATGAGCACGGTGATCAGATTGAAATCTCTCGCACACGCGCTTTGAAGATGCTCAATTTTGTGCCGGAGGCACTTTACGTGATAGCCTTGGACTTTAGCCCAAGGCTTTGGTTCTGAAATAGACACCAAGTCGCGGAGCAACGTTTTGTGGCGAATGATCGAATCGCAAAACTTCCACGAGCGACTCAGTTCGCTTTGCCCTTGGCTTCCATTTTGCCCCAGGTGTCGCGAAGCGAGACGATTCGATTGAAGACCCTCTTCTGCGGCGTGGTATCGGGATCGACAACGTAGTAGCCCAATCGCTCGAATTGAACGCGATCACCCAATTCGGCTTCCGCAAGCGCCGGTTCGAGATATCCGGTGATCACTTTTAGCGAATCGGGGTTCAAGTAATCAAGGAACGTTTTGCCTTCCTCGGGGTCGCCAGGGTTTTCGACGGTGAACAAGCGGTCGTACAAGCGGACTTCCGCCTCGACGGCATGCTCGGCGCTGACCCAGTGAATCGTTCCTTTGACTTTGCGTCCCGAGGAATCGGAGCCACTTTTGGTTTCCGGATCGTAGGTACAGAGAATTTCGATCACGTTGCCATCGGCGTCTTTGACTACATCGTGGCAATCAACGATGTAACCGGCACGCAGACGGACCGCGCCCCCTTTCTTTAGACGAAAGAACTTGCGTGGCGCCTCTTCGCGGAAATCATCTTGTTCGATCCACAAGCTGCCTGAAAAAGGAATCTCGCGTTTGCCTGCCGACGGGTCTTCGGGATTGTTGATTGCCTCGGTCATCTCGACCTTGCCCTCAGGCCAATTCGTGATCGTTAATTTGATCGGATCCAACACCGCCATTCGCCGCAGCGCGACCGCATTTAGATGTTCACGAACCGCGTTTTCAAGCCGGATAATGTCGATCGTACTGTTGAATTTTGCGATTCCCGCGTCAGCGCAAAAGTTGCGGATCGATTCGGGCGTGTAACCTCGACGGCGGTACCCCGAGATCGTCGGCATCCGCGGATCATCCCAACCGTTGACGTAGCCCTCTTTGACCATTCGCAACATGTGGCGTTTGCCCATCAACAGCGTGCTAAGTTTCAGCTTGGCAAACTCAATTTGACGCGGGTGATGGATGCCGAGTTTTTCACAGTACCAATCGTACAGCGGACGATGATTCTCGAACTCGAGCGTACAGATCGAAAAGGAAATCCCTTCGATCGAATCGCTTTGCCCGTGCGTCCAATCATAGGTTGGATAGATACACCAAGCATCCCCGGTGCGATGATGCGTTGCACGAAGAATGCGGTACATCACGGGGTCCCGCAGATTGATATTCGGCGATGCCATATCAATCTTGGCGCGTAGCACACGTGAACCATCGGGAAATTCCCCCGCACGCATCCGCCGAAACAGATCGAGGTTTTCTTCGACCGTGCGGTCGCGGAAGGGACTATTTTTCCCGGGCTCAGTCAGCGTTCCACGGTACTCGCGAGTCTGTTCCGCAGTCAAATCACAGACGTACGCGTGCCCTTCGCCGATCAGTTTCTCAGCCCACTGGTACAGTTGGTCAAAGTAGTCGCTGGCGTAATGCAAACTGTCCCACTCGAAGCCTAACCAACGGATGTCTTCTTGAATCGACTCGACGTACTCGGTTTCTTCTTTGGTGGGGTTGGTATCGTCAAAACGGAGGTTGCAGGTGCCACCATATTCCTTGGCCAATCCAAAGTTCAGGCAGATACTTTTAGCGTGCCCGATGTGCAGATAGCCATTCGGCTCAGGCGGAAACCGCGTGAACACGCCTGAAAAACGCCCCGCCGCCAAATCGGCCTCAATTGCCTGTTGAATAAAGTGTTTGCTTTCGCGTTTCGCTTCTTGCTCGCTCATAATCGCTTTGACTAATTAAAAAAGTGGGAATAGATAGGGCAACTTCCATCGGCGCTAAACGCGTTGTCGTAGCGAAAGTCGTGCGTGACTTTCGGCATCTCAGGATACATCCGAAACTCTTGACGAATTTCGTCACCCAAATACCCCGTTGCGATGAGATACCAGGAAAGGTATCGCTGTCGCTAGATCGCGGGGCTCGCTTTCGGCTCGGTGCCCACCGCTTCGCTTGCCGCCGCATCGGCACTCGCTGCATCCTCGGCATCTGCGGTTTGCAGCGAGCGAATGAAGTTGATCAGATGCCAAACATCTTGCTTTTCAAATTGGCCTTCGACAAACGTCGCTGCGGGCATCGGGCTACCGTCAATCCCTTGCGTGATCCGGCGGTACAGATCACTGGATTCCGAACCTCCGTGGAACAAGCCTTCCGAGAAGTTTCGAGGCACCGCATTGATTGGCGGCAGCGCTCCGCGGGCAAGCAGCGGGATCAACGCTTCGCGGTCTTCGGGTTTGATTCCGATTCGAGCGGTCCAGTCTTTGGTCCATTCGTCATAGTCGGTGGTCTGGCCGTTACCGAGCCCCTTCTCACCATGACATTTACTGCAGGACGCCACTTTGCCAAGGAATAGTTCGCGGCCTCGCTCAACCGACTTCGCCAACGCATCGGCCTGATCGCCTTGGCTCAGCTTGACGAAATCCTTGTGCGAATTGGCAACGGGAAAATCGCTTGGTGGCTCGGGTACCTCAAGCACTTCGTCTTCCGCTTCGAGCCAGGACTCGGCGATACCCATCGCGATCTCCTCCGAGATTTCCCATTGCTCCTCGTACAATTCCTGTTCTTCTTCGTCGGAACTGTTGGCCAATTCAGGATCGATGATGCGTTCGCCGCCTTCGAAATCGACACCTTCCATGACGGCGTCGTCGATCAAGGCTCGTTCGGTCTCACCACGCCACGACAAATAGATCACGTAGTCGGTGAGCGCTTGCACGTCGTCTTCGGTCAACTCGGGGATCTTGACCATCGCGGTACCCGCGATCCCGTTGCGAATCGAACGAGCGATGTCCTCTCGTGTTGGCTTGTAGCTAAGCGGAGTCGATTTGAACTTAAACACCCCCATCCGGTAATCGCGTGGATACGGGTTTAAGATTGCCGCAGTGGTGCCACGTCCATTTCCGGTCACGCCATGACACAACGCACAATGTTTGCGGTACAGGCCACGTCCCTCGGCATCAGCAGGCCCCGAAGCACGCACGAGCCGATCGAGATCTAGCAGCTCGGCAAAATCCTCTTCCTCGGCAACGAAGTCAGGCAGTTTGGGCTCGTCCGGCGTGCCGAACATCTTCGTCACCACCCACATCGAGTCTTTGGAGGCTTGATCCATCGAGACGTTGTCTTTGATTTGGTACTTCATCGCGTGGACAAAGTTGGGCTCAAATGTCACCGGTGTCTCTTCACGTTTGCATCCGGCCGCGAAAACGCAAACCGCCGCGCACACCACGATCGCGACGGAGGATGAGAAACGGAAACGTTGCATGGCTAACACTCGCAATGGAACAAAAAGGGGTGACGAAATATCCATGATACAGTTTACCCGAAATCACCCCAAATCTGCATGGGCACAGATTGTCGCGGTTTCGCGGGGCAAACGGGTTTGTGCGGCTGTCGGAACCGGCGTTACGTTTTTTGAAGTTGCGTTATTGTCGTTTTCCAGGCAAATCCGAACCCGAAGCGAGTCAGCGAGGGACCACGTCAAGATCGAGATGTCCTCGCTGACGCTTCGAGTTGTGAAGAAGACGCAACTTCAAACGTTACGCTTGGACCACCTTGTCGATTCGCGCCAACACTCGGTCTTTGCCGATCACCGCCAGCGTTTCGAACATGCCAAATCCGGCTGCGGTGCCCGTGGTCGCCACTCGCAACGCATGAATGATGTTGCCGAGTTTGATGCCTTCGCCCTCACAGAATTGCTTGACGAGCGTTTCAACCGACTGGATCGACCACGAGTCGGCGGCCGCAAACTGGTCTCTCAATTTTTTCAGCAGATCTTTCGCTGCCGCGTCACCGTCGATCCGCTTGGCGTAGGCTTTGGCATCGACCGGAAACTCGTCCAGAAAACAGTAATCAAAATCGAGGATATCGCCTGCGATCTTCAGTCGGTCACCGGCTCCGTGAACCACTTCGCCGAGCTTCGCGTCGGAGCCCGGTTCCTCGAGCAATCCTGCTCGCTCGGCGAACGGTTTGACTCGCTCGATTCGTTCTTCGAGCGGCAGTGCGGCAAACGCGTCCCCTTGGAACGACAACAGTTTTTGCGGATCAAATGAGGCGGGCGCCTTGGTGACTCGCTCGAGCGAAAACAGTTCGGTCATTTCAGCAATCGTGAATTTTTCGCGTTCGCCGTCGAGCGACCATCCCAACAGCAACAAGTAATTCAAAATCGCTTCGACCGTGAACCCAATTTCGCGATAAAAGTCGACAATCACGGGGTTAAACGTATCGGCTTCGGTTTGGATCCCACAGCGGTCTGCGATCCGACGTCCCCGTGCAAGCAGCTCGGCGAAATCTTTGTTCTTCTCGTATTTGGCCAGCTTTCGCTTGCTCAATTTTGCATGACCGCCGGGTTCGGCAACGTAGGGCAAATGCGCATAGGCCGGTCGTTGGTACCCGAGCGACTCGAGGATAAAGATCTGCCGCGGCGTGTTCGACAGATGTTCTTCGGAGCGGATTACGTGGGTGATCTCGTAGTCGTGGTCATCGACCACGCTGGCGAGGTGATACAAACAACTGCCATCGGCGCGTTGGATCACATGGTCTTGCTCGGCCCCCCATGCCACCCGCACTTCGCCGCGAACGAGGTCCGAAATGACACATTCGCCTTCGCGTGGCATCTTTAACCGAACGACGGCGGTGCGTCCTTCAGCTTCAAACGCCGCTGCGGCGGCATCATCCTCGGCCATCCAGCGGCGATCGTAGATGAACTGCTTGCCCGCCTTTTGTGCTTCCTCTCGCAGCGCCGCGAACTCTTCGGGGCGTGAGTAATCTCGGTAGGCATGACCACTCTCTAACAGCGACTTGGCAGCCGCAGCATGGCGATCGGCGCGTTGGGACTGGAAATAGGGCTCGTGGGGTCCGCCGACCTCGGGACCTTCATCCCAAGTCATTCCCAACCAGCGAAAGCCATCCAAGATCGGCTGGATCGCCTCGTTCACGTTCCGCCCGGCATCGGTGTCATCGATGCGAAGAATAAACTGACCGCCCATCTTTCGCGCGACCAACCAATTGAAAAGGGCGGTGCGAACACCACCAATGTGAAGATAACCGGTCGGGCTGGGGGCAAATCGTGTTCGAATCATGGATCGGATCGAGCAGGGGAGTGGGAAACGGAGAAAAATCGCAAAGGGCGAACAAGAACAAGATGTGGGAGAAGATACCCGAAGATGGGGTTCGGCTCATAGAAGCCCACTGCGGCGGTCGGAGCAAATCCGTTTCACGAACGAGACGAGGACGCTTTGGGCAGGCCCGAGTGGCAGGCAGGCCCGAGTGGCAGGCAGGTCTGAGTGGCAGGCAGGTCTGTGAGGCACGCGTGGTACGAAGGGACTCAAAGACACGGGTGACCGAAAGTCTTGGCGACTTTCGCTACGAGAATCGTGGACCTTCTAGGCGGCGCGGCCTTGGCGTTTGAGTTGTTTGCGAAGTTTCCGCCGCTCCGTTTTGCTGAGCGAATCCCAGTCGATCGAATCGGAATCCTGCCAGTCCTGGTCGCCCGAGCCATGGCCAGACGCATCGTCGTTGCCATCATCGTCATGTTCGTCTGCATGATCCGCGGCGGCCGCTGCTTCGTTTTTCTTAGCACCGCGACTCAACCACCCCCCGAGTCCGCGTTTCTTGGTGGGCGGATCACTCTCGCCGTCGGACTGATCGTCGGCCTGCTCAGCGGACGCGGCCACTGCGGGAGATTCCTCGGCGGAATCGTCCTCCTGCTGTGATTCAGGTTTCTTGCGGCGTCCCAATCCGAAGGAGAATCGGCCCCGCTTCTTCGGCGGATCATCCTCGACAGCTTCCTCACCCGATGACTCTCCGGCGGGCGACGCATCCTGCAAATCCTCTTCCTCGATGTCCGTGCGTTCAGCCTTTGCCGCTCGCAATCCTAGCCAACGTCGTTTCTTACGAGGCTCGGAATCGACGTTGGCATCAGTATCCTCGACCGCTTCCTCGTCTTGATCCGCTACGACGTCGGCCGCGGCGTCATCCGCGGCTGCAGAGTTATTTTTCTTGCCTCGGCGCAGTGACCACCATCGACGTTTGCCGCTGTCTGAGCTGCTTGAGTCATCGTCCTGATCCGATTCGGCATCATCACCGACATGTTCACGCTGTGGTTTACTGGCCGGTTTCGCTTTGGATTTGGGCTTCGGTTTCTTTTCTACAGCGACTTTGGATTCGGTATCTGCTTGCGGATCATCGTCCCCTTCGGTTTCGCGATCCCGCGTCAAATACCGCACCTTCCACTCTTGGAACCGCTCGGCCAGCGAGTCGTTTTCATCAAGATTACGGACTTGGCGATACAGCATCCGCAAATACCCGCCAAGCGAGATGAACAAGGTCGTATAGGCTAGCAGCGGAGCGGTGGTCACGAGCGACCATTTCCCGATCGAATCAACGGCAAAGATATTCCATTTTGCGGCGACCGGGATGGCCATCAACGTCCAGGCGACGATCATCGTCACCAGCGACCAACGCGACCGACGAACTTCGGCAGTCAGACGCAGCGCTAACACGGCGCCACCGATCGTAATCACGATCGAAAGCCAATCGCTGCCGGACAACGCGACCCGTTCGCCGATGGCCAAGTCGAGCAACGCGCCAGCCCAATCGACGATCGAAACGAGCGAGTTAATGCTGGCCAGGAACATTGCGATCAACACGAGACGCCACAAACGGTATTGGCCGGTGTAATCATCGACTCGATAGCGGCGAACTTGATAAATCATTAGCGACGCACCGGCGGATCCCGCCAACAACACGCACGTGATCCAGCGTCCAAAGCTGTCGGGGCGATCCAATCGCAGCGGCCGGGCGACTTCGGGGTGGTTGACGATCGAGGGCCAAGCGACCGATGCGAAATGAGCCGCAGACAACAGAATCGCAACGCCCCACAGCACCGCCGCCACACTTGTCAACGTTCGTCGCTTGACGGGAACAAGTGAGAACCAACGTCCGCGCAGCCGCCGATGAACGCGTGCAGCGTAGGTTGCCGTCGGCCGCCGTGCTTCGCGCCACTGCTCGGCCGTACGACGACTCGCTGCCGTGGATGAAGTCAGGTCGGCTTGCTGAGTCGAATAAAGAACTCGCCGCCGACGGTCGATCGTGCGCCGCGTCTGGGACATGCAACCTTGGCCATGATGTTTTCTTTGAAGAGTTTCCGCCGCGACGAGCGTAGGAAAATGGCCCCACCAAAGTCAATGCAATCCACGAACCGACCAATCTCAGGCAAATGCTAGCGAACCATGTGAAGTTACTTTTTCGCTAAAACAGCACGCCGATGAGTGCCGCCAGCACGACGGCCAAACCGGCAGCAAACTTACCCAGCGTGCCAAAGGTGCGTCCCCAGAACGCGGCGTGCCCGACGCTCCAGCTTTCTCGCCATGAACGCCCGTCGGTCCATTCGCCGTAGATCGCTCCCGCAGTGGCCCCCACCCCGCCAAACAGGATGGCTGCCAAAATTGGGCCGACGACAGGGATGGGGATCCCGACGAACGCACCAATCAGGGCTCCGGCCATCGAACCGACCACCGCCAACAGAGTCGAACGGCGGCTCGCTCCGGCTTTTTGAGCTCCCATCGCCCCTGCGGCGAACTCGATAATTTCACCAAGCAAGGCAAACAGAAACGCGGCCGCCAGGGTGGTAGCGCCAATCGCGATGCGGCCCTCACTCGGCCCTAACCACGCATACAATGCCATGGCGGCGACCGAGATCCAATTTCCTGGCAGCGTGATCAGATTCAATCCCCACGCGACGATACAAAAAACGACCAGCAAAATTGCGGCCAACACCGCTCCGGTGGGCCCGAGCCAGCCGAACCAGCGCTCGGTATCGAACGACAGCAAAAAAATCGAGGTGAGCGAACTGGCGACGAGCATCAAGGTGGACAAAACCGTTTTCTAAACAGGAAAAATCGTGGAAAAAGCAGGCGTTTTACCGTGAATCTTCGATGAAATTGCGATGAACCGCTGCGGCAATTTGATGGCGACCAATCGCCAGCACTCTACAATGATGGGAAAGAAACGCTGCCAAAGCACTGCGAACCCCCAGTCAGTTTTTCCGTGTCGCAGAAAGCGTAGCTTATCCTCGTGCATGCTTATAGTGAATGCAAAGCCAGTCTATTAAACTGATGAAGATGATTCAGTCGTTTTTTTGACAAACCCGACTGAATGGATTCGTCCCACGAAGTGCCTTTTTAGAGAGACAACGGAAGGATCGAATTGCTTATGTCGCAAAGTGTTCTCGACACGAATGTGTTAGTGCTGAATCGTTTTTACATGGCGATCCGCGTGGTCAACGTACGACGTACCTTCACGTTGTTGTACCGCGAATGTGCGGAAGTGATTTGTCATGACGATGATCAATACGTCAGCTACGACTTCGAAAGCTGGTGTGAACTCAGCCAGATTACCTCTCTGGAAAAACAACCTGACGAAGACTACATCCGAGCGGTGGGCTTTGAACTACGTGTCCCCCGGATTGTTCGTCTCACACGGTTTGATCGCATGCCGGTCCAGACGGTGCGGTTCAACCGCAGGAATCTGTTCGCTCGCGACGAGAACCAATGTCAATATTGCGGCCGGAAAGAACCGACCAACAAATTGAGCTTGGACCATGTGATCCCACGATCCCATGGCGGGCCGACAACGTGGGAAAACATCGTTTGCTGCTGCTTGAAATGCAACAGCCGCAAAGGGGGGCGGACACCGCAACAAGCTCGCATGCAATTGCTAAGCCGCCCAGTGAAACCGCGTTTCAACCCCATGTTGGCTCAATCGATGGAAGATCCACGTTACGAATGCTGGAAAACATTCCTGCCAGCAATGAGTTGAGATCGGCTGAGCCCCAAGCAATAAAAAAAACCCTCTGTGAGACGTCTCACGGAGGGTTTTTCAAGTAGCGTTGATCGGGACGAAAAATCGTCGATCAGGGCGCGTCGAATAGGGCGCGTCGAATAGGGCGCGTCGAATAGGGCGCGGGGCGTTTCCGTAGCAGCTACGGCGAAACGTCTTACTTATCGGCCAGCGGCTCTTTCTTTTCGGTAATGACGTCGCATTCATCCGATTCCGATCGCTCCGCGTTCAGCTCGATGTAGCTCTTCCATTCCTCAGGCACGTTGTCTTCGTGGAAGATCGCTTCAACGGGACATTCCGGAACGCACGCTTCACAGTCGATGCATTCTTCGGGGTGGATGTACAACATTTGATCGCCCTCGTAGAAACACTCTACTGGACAAACAACAACACAATCGGTGTATTTGCATCCTGAGCATGGCTCGCAAACAACATGTGTCATGGCAGATGACCTTTCTTTGAAGCAATTTCGCGTACGACCGTCACGCACCATCCGCGTGCCGATCCGTCTTCGGTGTTTATCGACCGGACACCCCAGTCGCTCCAGTTTAACCGACTCCATTGTGCCCAGTTTGGTTCTCGCTGACGAGCGGGCATTTTGATTTCCGACTGAATCGGTCATCCTGCATGCCCCCTGGAGAGCCATCCCCAGCCGGACTCCGCTGCCGCGGTGGAGGTTATTTTGCGATGATTTGCCAGCGGCATCCAGCTTCCAGCTTGCGTTTTTCGACGGGGATGGCAAGCTGAAAGGGCGCACAGCGATCCGCATGCCACCTTGCGGCACTGCGGGAGATGACAAAATGGGCTAACGCCACAAAATCACTTCGATTTGCACCCTATTTCCTTCAGAAATTCCTTCAGGACCAACCACGCGTGACCTATTCCGATACCCCTGTTCCACTTCGCTTAAAACCGTCACGCCAATTCCCATTCCTGGCCCGCCATCCTTGGGTTCACGCCCATGCGTTAGCGGAAACCGGCCACAACTTGAAAACGGGCCAGGTCGTCGATCTACTCGACTTCGACGGCAACTGGGTCGCCCGAGGCGTGGTCAATCCCGGCAGCCGGTTGCGAGTCCGATTGTACGCCTTTGACGCCAATATCGAAATCAACGAGCACCATTGGCAATCGCGAATGGATGCGGCGATTGCCCGTCGCCGGTTAACGGGACCACTGGATCCCCAGGCCGCGGAACGAATTGTCTTCAGCGAATCAGACCTACTGAGCGGTCTAATTGTCGACCGCTACGCCGATTGCTTGGGCGTGCAATTTACGGCCGGCGCATTATTGCGTTGGCAGCAGCCGATTCTGCAGCATTTGAAAACCGCGTTGTCGGCGCGAGCCATCATGGTCCGCGTGGATGAAAAAACAGCCAAACACGAAGGCATCGAGCCACAAAACGAATGGTTCGAAGGGGTCGAGCAACAGGAATCGGTGCTCTATCGCGAAAACGGACTGCAATTGGCCGTCGATCTTCATGCCGGACAAAAGACGGGAGGTTATCTCGACCAACGCCTCAACCACCTCGCGGCAGCCCAATACATGAAAGGCCGCAGCGTGCTGGATGTCTGCTGCTACAACGGGGGGTTCGGTTTGGTTGCGTTGAAGGAAGGTGCCAAGTCGGTGCTCGGAATCGACTCGAGCCAAGCGGCACTGGATCACGCTCAAGAAGCGGTCACCCGCAATGGCTTGGGCAGCGACCCGCACGGTAAGATCAGCTTTTCTCAGGGCGATTGCTTTGACGAACTGAAACGGCTCGGCGATGAGGGTCAACGCTTCGACGCCATCGTCTTGGATCCCCCTCGTTTTGCGGGCAGCCGGCATCAAGTTGACACGGCGCTGCGGGCGTATCGACGACTTAATTCACTGGCGGTGGACCTACTGCCCCCCGGCGGAGTCTTGGTCACATGCAGCTGCAGCGGTCGAGTCTCACGCTCCGAGTTTCTTAATATGTTGTTGGATGTCGGGCGACGAAAACGCCGTGATTTGATCGTTTTAGAAAATCGAGGCCCCGCGCCCGACCACCCCTGCGCGATTTCCTGTCCCGAAAGCGATTATTTAAAATGTATAATTGCAGAGGTTCAGTAGAAATCTCGCGTTGATATTAAGTCAGCGATATTAAGTCAGCTCACTTTTACTGGCCCACGGATTTTTACTGGCCACGGATCAGGAGTCGAGAAGAATTGTTAAACAATAGAAAGATCTCGCGAAACCGCAGGAACTGCGGTGACGCAACCGTAAACAACGTTTATACTTATCACCCTCGACCCATGATTCTTGTCTCCCTTGTTCCCTCCCGTCGGAGTGCCCCATGTCGGGCGTGACCCTCAAGATTCTGCACGGCGCTGATCGCGGAAAGGTGTACGAAAACTTGCACCCACCGCTGACGGTAGGTCGCGAAGAAGGCAACGACATCCAGCTCAACGACGAACGCGTCAGCCGCTGTCATTTCAAGGTCCAGCGCGACAACGAACGTCTCGTGCTGACCGATCTGGACAGCACCAATGGAACAAAGGTCAACGGCACCGAGTGCCAACTCAAGATCCTTCGCCACGGTGATTTGATTGCGTTGGGACGCAGTTTGATCTTGGTCGGTTCGGAAGAACAGATTGCTGCACGGTTGGCCGCCATGGGCGGTGACAACCCGACCGTCAGCCGCGACATGGCATCCTCGGAAAGCTCGATCGCGTTGGAGCTAAACCAAGAGCCCAAATCGCCTTATCCAGCCGAGTTGGTGCAAATCTTGGAAGTCCCGTCGATTCCCGACGGATTGTCGCCAGGCCAAAAAGCACAGCTTTGTGAAATCCTTGATTACCTTCAATCACGACTTCATAAATTGATCGAAGCGGCCAAGACTAACGAAAGCAACGACGAAGTCGTACTGTCGTTCTCCGCGTGGCAACGTCTGTTGGATGCCCAAGCGAAATTGGCAAACATGGGACGCAAGATTGCCGATCCCGATTGGCCGAATTGATTCAAGCGGCAACGCTTACGCAGCGGCAAAATCGCACCTTCAACATTCAAGCTCTCGGGTGAAACGCTTGGTGCACCTTCTTCAACCGCGAATGCTCTACGTGCGTATAGATCTGAGTGGTCTGGATACTGGCGTGCCCCAACATCTCTTGCACCAAACGCAAATCGGCGCCGCCAGCCAATAAGTGGGTGGCGAAGCTATGCCGCAAACTATGAGGGCTGATCGACGGGTCGATGCCGACACGCTTGGCGTAAAACTTGACGAGCCGCCACAGCTGGATGCGATCGAGCGCACGGCCACTGCGTGACAAAAAAAGCTCCTCCGGCGGATGCGGACTCTTCTCCGCTAACTTGCCTCGCAACTCTTCGCAATAGCGAGTGATTGCCGCGATCGCTTGAGAACCGATCGGCACGACGCGTTGCTTGCCCCCTTTTCCTTCGCACTTCAAGAATTTTTCGCTCAGCGACATGTCACGCACACGGATCGAACAGACTTCCGAGGCACGGCAACCGGTTGCGTACAACACTTCCAACATCGCGACGTCACGCTGCCAATAGACATCCGCTTTCCGCGGTGACGACAAAAACATGTCGACTTGCCGAGTCGACAAAACGCCGGGGATACGTTGCCACATTTTCTGGGTGACAATCAATTCGGCCGGATTGCTTTGGACAATCCCTTCGAGTTGCAAGTACTTGAAAAAAGTGCGAACGGCAACCACGTTGCGAGCGATCGAAGCAGGAGCAAGCTCGGCTTCGTGAAGCTCGCCGATGTAAGACGACAAATCGCTGATCGAGATTTGATTCAGCGATCCGGTGCCAAGCCAAGTTGCGAAGCGCCGCATGTCACGGCCGTAGGCGGCGATCGTGTTGGCCGCCAAGTGGCATTCGCTCCGCAGATAGTCCAGAAACTCGTTACAAACCGTTTCGGTCGCACGATTGGACTTTGGCGGCGGCCCCGCCTTCTGCAGCAGCTCGAGCTTGGTAGGTCGCTTTGCCAAGGCATTCCCTCAAAGGTGAATAGAGTGGGACAGGCTTTTAGGTTGTCATTATGACGAGGCTCACCGCTTGCAGCCTGCTGATTCTGCGGATGCAACGCTGAAAGCCGATCGTTTGTGACGCGGTGGATGGATGACAGGCTGGAAGCCTTTCCCACAGCTATGGCATTGGCAGAATCAACAAACTACCCTTATCCTGATTCGACACACGACACGGTCGCCCTTGGACGAGGATGGTGATCTCGCTCGGTTTTGCCTGTTTGTACGTCCGACCATTCCAACTGTTTTAGAAAGTACGATTGCCATGAATGTTCTAGTGGTAGGTGGCGCCGGATATATCGGTTCTCACGCGGTTCGGTTGCTGCTAGACGCCGGACACACAGTCACAGTTTATGACAATCTCTCGCGAGGCCACGCCGCCTCGGTGCCCGACGGGATGCTGGTTCAAGGCGAGTTGTCGGACCGAGCCAAAGTCGTGCAAACGCTTCGCGACAAAAAAATTGACGCCGTGATGCACTTTGCCGCCTTCGCATTGGTCAACGAATCGGTCAACGATCCGGCACTCTACTATCGCAACAATGTGATCGATGCGGTCGAACTGCTCGATGCCATGCGTGAAGCCGATGTGAAGAAAATCGTGTTCAGCAGCACCACCGCGACTTACGGCGAACCCGACACCGTCCCGATCCCGGAAACGACACCCCAGAATCCGATCAATCCGTATGGATTCACCAAAATGGTGTTTGAACATGCCTTAGCCGACTATGCCGCAGCCTACGGTTTTGGCTACGCGGCGCTTCGCTACTTTAATGCCGCCGGGGCACGTCCAGACGGATCGATCGGCGAGGATCACGACCCGGAAACGCACTTGATCCCGATCGTATTACAGGTCGCTCTGGGACAACGCGACGCGATCACCATCTTTGGTGACGACTATGCGACCGAAGATGGCACCTGTGTGCGTGACTACATTCACGTTGATGACCTGGGCGCCGCTCACTTGCTGGCGCTTGACAAAATCGAGCTTGGCAAAGGCTTGTGCGTGAACTTAGGTACAGGTCGCGGCACCAGCGTCCGCGAGATCATCGAGGCATGCCGTGAGGTCACCGGGCACCCGATTCCAGAAAAAATGGGTCCCCGTCGGGCGGGCGATCCGTCGGAATTGATCGCGGATGCCCGCATGGCCAAAGAGCGACTGGGCTGGCAACCCAAGTACATGGACGTCAAATCGATCGTCCAAACCGCTTGGAAATGGCATCAAGCCCATCCAAACGGCTACGCGAAATAAACAATCGCAGACGCGTCCTTCGTCGCCGCCAAGAATGAAATTTGGTGGTGGCGGAAGTCACGCGTGATTTTCGTTGTCTTTACTTTCGTTGTATTTGCCCGCCGATCCGAAACTCCGACGAGTTCCGCTACCCTAACAGCAAGCTGCGAGGCAGCACTAGATTCCCTCTTTCTCGATTTTCAAGACTTTGGCCAAGCGGCGGGCATGTCGATCTTCGGGCTCGTATTGGGCGGCCAGGAACGCTTGGACGATCTCAAATGCCAATTCCGAGCCGATGATACGGCCGCCGATGCAGAGCACATTCATATCGTCGTGCTCGACGCCTTGGTGGGCCGAGTAGGTATCGTGGCAGATCGAGGCTCGAATTCCGTCGATTTTGTTGGCAGCCACGCTGACTCCCACTCCGCTGCCACAGACCATAATTCCCTTGTCGGCGCGTCCAGCCAGGATTTCTTTTGCTACTGCGACCGCGAAATCGGGGTAATCACAGCGTGCTTCGCTGTCGGTACCGCAATCGATCATCGCGGTGACCTGGTCGCCAAAACGCTCGACGATCATCTTTTTCAGGGGAAAACCAGCGTGATCGCCACCAATGGCGACTCGCAGAGGGAGTGATTCAGTCATGTGATCTCAGAATGGACGATCTCGAAACAAGCTTTCTCGATGCTTAGAACAGGCCATTTGATACCGTGGACGAGTCGAAATGGCAACGGATCGGCATTTTTCATCGTGAAACTACGGGTAAAGCTGTTGTGACGTTTTTGTCGCTTTGTTAGGTTACGCGACTAGGCGCTTGACGATGTGTCAAGTTAAGAGACAAATAACCACTCTAACCCCCCCGGACTTTGAGCCGGTGCATGTCTCGCACCACGGGTTCAAAGCTCAATTGGTATCAATTTTCATGGTCAACCGTAACCTCATCCGCAATCTCGAAGACGACGACATTCTAGCCGAATTGGCTCTGCTAGTCCCTGCAGACCAAGCCGAAGAATTGCTTTTTGAAGCCCTGGCAGCGGAACAACAAGATTATGCACAGGGAAAACTTGTCGACGGCCGAATCGTTGAAATTAACGATGAATGGGCTCTGATCGACGTTGGATTCAAGAGCGAAGGCACCGTCAGTCTCGATGAGTGGGGCGGCGATGAAGATCCACCCAAGGTGGGCGATACCGTCAAAGTTCTCATCGAAGAGATGGAGGACGAACTCGGGGCGGCCGACGATCCTTACGGCATGATCTCGCTGAGCAAGCGCAAAGCGGAAAAGATCATCGAGTGGGAAGACATGATGGACAAGGTTGCCGAGGGCCAAGTGGTCACCGGTACCGTTGTTCGCAAGATCAAGGGTGGTTTGCTGGTCGAGTTGGGCGTGATCCACGTCTTTTTGCCAGGCAGCCAAGTCGACATTCGACGCCCTGGCGACATCGGCGATTTCATTGGCCGCGTGATCCAAGCCGAAGTGCTGAAGATCGACGACATGCGTCGCAATATCGTGATCAGCCGTCGTTCGTTGATCGAACGTCAACGCGAAGAAGATCGCGCGTACTTGATGAAAGAACTCGAAGTGGGCCAGATCCGCAAAGGGGTTGTCAAGAACATCGCCGACTTCGGTGCGTTCGTCGACCTCGGCGGCATCGACGGTTTGCTTCACATCACCGACATGGCTTGGGAGCGAATTGGTCACCCCACCGAAATGGTTTCGATCGATCAAGAAATCGAAGTCAAGGTGCTGCACATCGACCGCGAAAAGCAAAAGATTGCTCTCGGTTTGAAGCAGAAGGACCGCAACCCGTGGGAAAACATCGAAGAGAAGTACCCGGTCAACAGCGATCACAAGGGCGAAGTCGTCAACGTGATGAGCTACGGTGCGTTCGTCAAACTCGAACCGGGCATCGAAGGCTTGGTGCACATCAGCGAAATGAGCTGGACCAAGCGAGTCAATCACCCAAGCGAATTGGTCAACATCGGCGACGAAATCGATGTCAAGATCCTCGGTGTCGACCCCGCCGGCCAACAGCTGTCGCTCGGTATGAAGCAAACTCAGAAGAATCCTTGGGACGAAGTGCTCGAGCGTTACCCTGAGGGAACCGATGTCACTGGTAAGGTGCGAAACCTGACCAACTATGGTGCGTTCATCGAATTGGAAGAAGGCATCGACGGATTGCTTCACGTCAGCGACATGTCATGGACTCGCAAGATCGGCCACCCGAGCGAAATGCTCGAAAAGGGTCAAGAGATCGCTTGCCGCGTCTTGAGCGTCGACGAAGAGCGTCGCCGTATCGCACTGGGACTGAAGCAGCTTGATAACGACCCATGGGATGGCGACATTCCTGACAAGTACCAACCTGGCCAATTGGTCAAGGGTAAGGTCACCAAGATCACCAACTTCGGCGTCTTCATCAGCTTGGAAGACGGACTCGAAGGCCTGTTGCACATCAGCGAATTGGCTGAGCAAAAGGTCGAAGATCCTGAAGAAGTGGTCAAGGTTGGCGACGACATCGAAGTCAAGGTTCTGCGAGTCGATACCGACGAACGCAAGATCGGTCTGTCGCTCAAACGAGTCGAGTGGGGCGAAGAGCAAGAGCGTGCTGCGGCAGCTGCCGAAGCGGCCGAGAACCAAGTCCCTGCGTCGTCGGTCGAAGGCGAACTGAAGGGTGGTCTAGGCAGTGCCGGTCCGCTCTTCCCACCAAGCAGCGAAGAGTAAAATCTCAACCGCTTGCGATTCAGTAAAACTGACGGCGGACTTTCGAGTCCGCCGTTTTTTTATGCGCCCTCGCCATTTCCCAATGGATATGACACGAAAAAAGGCGTTGCCACTTGGTGGCAACGCCTTTTCGTTTCGTTCGGGAAAATCATCCCCCCAAGCATAAGCGAGGGACCGAGTCATGATCGAGATTCCCTCGCTTACGCTTCGGGTTGTGAAAAACGCACAACTTCAAAGCGAGCAACCGAGGGACTCGAAACCAATCGTTTCGTGACGTCTATTTACTTAGCAGCCGCGAAGCGATCCGCGACAGCGTCCCAATCGACCACGTTCCAGAACGCGGAAATGTAGTCGGGACGGCGGTTTTGGTAGTTCAGGTAGTAAGCATGCTCCCAAACGTCCAATCCGAGGATTGGCGTGCCGCCGATTCCGGCCACCGATTGACCCATCAAAGGGTTGTCTTGGTTCGCGGTACTGCCGATCTTTAGCTCGCCACCTTCGACGTATAGCCAAGCCCATCCGCTGCCGAAACGCGTTGCGGCGGCGTTACCGAACTGTTCTTTCATCGCATCGAATGAACCGCAGGCCTTGTCAATCGCGGCAGCCAAATCGCCAGAGGGATTGCCACCCTTGTTCGGTCCCATGACGGTCCAGAACAACGAGTGATTTGCATGTCCACCCCCATTGTTGCGAACCACGCCCCGCTTGGCCTCGGGAACGGCAGATAGATCGGAAATCAGATCTTCGATCGACTTGCTTTCCAAATCGGTACCCGCGATCGCATCGTTCACCTTCGTGATGTAGGCCTGGTGATGCTTGGTGTGATGGATTTCCATCGTCTTAGCGTCGATATGAGGCGTCAGTGCATCGTACGCGTAAGGCAGTGCAGGCAATGTGTAAGCCATGGCCAAATTTGCTCCGTTTTAGGGTCGAAATAATAGACTTCTCGCTACCCTAGAACGATAACGCCCGATTCAAGCCAGGGAAATAACCCCTTGATTCGATAAACCGAACCACAGCAAATTAGGACACATCCGAATCGGAAAAGATCTCGCCCATCAAATAGCTCTTCAAACTCGAAACGAGCTGGACGATACAAGGTTTCAGCGCCCGATTGCGCCGGTCACGATTCCGGATAGGACGAATCGTGACGTGCACTTTTGTTCCTCCCCAGTTTCGCACCGCTGGAATGGCCGAATCACTTCGTTTCTGTTCGCTAAGGGTCAATTGGGCATTGAGCACAATTTGATGATCCACGCGGCGGCGGCCTCCGGTGGTACAAACCGCGTTGACTTTGATCGACACCTGATTCTCGGTGACATGAATCACCTCGGCGTCGTGGTCGGCGATAAAGCCGCGAAGCTTTTCGATCGCCAATGCGGTCGGAACCGGCGTCAAAATATCGAATTCACTGTTCTTCTCAATCTCGCTGCCGTCGAACCAGGCGAACCAGCCTCGTTTGGTCGTTTCAGCGGTTTCGTTGGGACGGTTCCCCGAACCGAGCTGAATCACGCGGTTCCGCCCATTGTCTTTCGCCTTTAAAAGAGCACGGTCGGATCGAGCCAGGATCGTTTCAGCGGTATCGCCAGCTTGATATTCCGTCACCCCAAAACTAGCGGTGACCGCTTCATTGCCAAGACTTGGCAGCGGAGTCCGCTCGAGTGCCGCGCGAATCACCTCCGCACGCTTGGTGGTGGTTGCGTTGTCGCAATTATTGGCAAGCAACAAAAATTCTTCGCCGCCATAACGGGCGACCAAATCGCCATCACGACTATGGCTCTCTAAGATCTCGGCAAAACGAATCAAGGCTTCATCGCCCGCGGGGTGACCGTGCACGTCATTGACGCGTTTGAAGTGGTCAATGTCACAGATAATCAGACTGAATGTCGGTCCGCCAGCCTTGGCACGCGAAGTCAACAGCGTTAACTGCTCATCAAAATAGGCTCGGTTCGCAATCCCGGTTAATGGATCGCGAGTGACTTGTTGATGAAGCGAATCGAGCTTTTGACGCATGTTCGCTTCGTCCGAAACGTCGCGAATCACGATCACCGTCCCCAGACACCCTGGCTCGGTTCCGGTCACTGGCGTCACCTGAACGTGCACCGGTGTCGAGATGCCGCCGGGCTGTTCGATGACCATTTTTCGCTGGATGGAACTCGACGAGCGAAGACACTGCGTGACGATACAGGAATCTTGCTGACGCGACGAATCGCTCTCACGCAAACGAACGGTCTCGTTGCTCCATGCCTTGCCTTGGATCGCGTCACACGAGATCCCAGTCAGATGCTGCATGGTGTCATTCCAACGAGTGATCGTCCCCTCGCTGTCGGTGAACACCACACCGTCTTTGAGCTTGCCAACGAGCGAATTCAAAAACAACTCATCTTGCCCCGCCCCGGTTACCACGCCCACATGTTTGTGATTGGATCCAGAATTCCAAATGGATAATTCGGAATCGCTTTGCAGTTGCTTGAGCCAGCGATCAACGACCACGCCTTGCAATAGCTCGGGGCGATCTTCGAGCATGCTGCTAAAGTCCAGCACCAATTCGGGGTCAAATTGAGTGCCACTGCCTTTGGCGAGCTCCTGAATGGCTCGTTCGCGGCTCAGCGCACTGCGGTAAACGTGGTCGGTCGTCATCGCATCAAATGCGTCTGCAATCGCTAACATTCGAGCTCCCAATGGCAACGCATCGCCACGTGGACCATCACCATGACGACGACCATCAAACCATGAATTCGCATGCAGAACGATATCGAGCAATTCGTTGTCGTGGGTACAGCCGCGTAAAATCTCGACCCCCAAACGTGAACAACAATCCATCGTCAATTGCTCTTCGACCGTCAACTTGCCCGGTTTTCTCAACACGCGATCGGGAATCCCAATCTTACCCAGGTCATGCAGTAGCGATGCAACTTCGATACGGTCTCGCAATGATTCATCGAGCCCTAAGCGGTGTGCCCACGCAGAACAGGATAACGCGACACGAAGCGAATGCGCCGCCGTGGCGACATGCTTTGCCCGCAGCGAAAAGAACAGCGAACTGGCGATCCCAAGCCGGACCATCGCTAATTGGCTCTCGAATCTGACGTCCGCCGATGGCGCAGCGCGACGCTCTTCGCTCATCGGCGACGCTTCCTGCAGCTTGGCAAGCAACTGCTCGAGCTGCCTATTTTTGTCGGCCAAATTCATCGGCTCGATTGCCATCACCGGAGCAGCGATAGGGTCAACAGATGCTGGTACAGAAAGGGGCTGGTTCATTCGGTGAAACCGTGAGGTCGAGAGAACAATATCGCTGCGAGTTGAAACATAGGTTAGGAAATGACCATAAGCCAAACAAAATCGATGACTTCCACCTTTCCCAAACACCAATAAATGCGAGGAAAAACGACTCCCCCCTCAACGGAGAGGAACGGACCGTGCCGTCGGTACCATGACGAGAAGCTGCCATTCATGCCCCCCCATCACCGACCTCCCGAACACCGTTCCATCGTCCTCTAAAGCTAAGGCCTCTAAAGCTAAGGGATTCCCCCATCAAACCTTTCGGCTTTCGGAATCCCGAAAGGCCAATATCCCCTCAGCTGCCCTACCCGCGTGGCGTAGAAGTGACATCACTCCGACACCCTACAACTGGCATCACCGCTGTATCCGGCAAAACTTAACGACAATCTCGACTTGGATTCCAAGTTCCTCGGGCATGCATGCCGCCTGCATCCCACATTACAACGACCCCAGCTGATTCTCCTTTGGACACACTCGAAAGGCACCAGAGTGGGGTTTTCTGTTCATCCACGGCGTTTCCAACATTGAACGATCTGCAAGCTGTGACATCGACCAAGACCGAAACCCCCGCAAGCTTTGCTGCTGATTCACTTGCGATTGGGATGCTGGTCGTGCTGGGCATGACGATCATTCAACGATCGCTCGGATTTCTCCGAAGTATCTGGTTCTGTCGATTGATGGACGATGCCCTGGTCGGCCAGTGGGCGATGGCGTTTGATTTCATCACGATGGCCACGCCGGTGATGTTGTTTGGCATGCCAGGATCGCTGCCGCGGTATGTGGAAACATATCGGCAACAAGGCCACCTCGGATCACTCGTTCGTCGGTTGTTGATCGCAACACTCGCCTGTGCGGGTGCCTTCCTCGTCGGCTTGATGGTAGCACCGGATTGGTTTGGCTGGCTGATTTTTCTTGAGTCCGACAATAACACGTTGACCTACAGTGTCGCTGCCGGAGTGCTGGCGATCATCGCCTTTAACTTTGTCCACCAATTGGTTTCCTCGCTACGACAAGTACGAGTGGCATCGATGATGCAGTTTGTGCAAAGCGTCGCGTTCACATTGATCGGGGTGGGATGGCTGATCAACGGCGGCGGGTTGGCGGGATTGATCCTCAGCTTTGCCATCGCATCGTTGATCGCGATTCTGCCCGGCGGATGGACGCTGGCACAGGGTTGGCGAGGACTGCCACGCAGCGAATCTCGCTTTGACGCCACCTCGATGTGGCGACGGTTGCTGCCGTATGCGGTGGCGCTGTGGGTGATGAACCTGTTGAGCAACTTGTTCGAAATGTCCGATCGCTACATGATTTTGCACTTCACCAGCGGTGGCGAACAAATGGGACAAGCGGCGGTGGGGCAATACCACAGCGGCCGCATTTTTCCGGTGTTGTTAATGAGTTTGGCAAGCATGATTGCGGGTGTTTTGATGCCGTATCTCGCCGCCGATTGGGAATCGGGTCGTCGCGAAGCGGTGGTCGATCGGATCCGCAAAGTCCTCGCGGCGCTGTCGGTTGTCTTCACGCTCGGTGCTGCGGGAACGCTATGGATCGCCCCTTGGTTGTTTGCCAATTTGCTGCAGAATCGTTACGCGGACGGCTTGGCACTGATGCCGATGGCGTTTGTGTTTTACATCTGGGCATCGCTTGTGATGATCGGCCAAGACTACTTGTGGGTAGCCGAGCGAGGCAAATTAGTCGGGATTGCGATCGCCGTCGGCTTGACGCTGAATCTAATCCTCAACGCACTGCTGTTGCCACGTCTGGGACTGCAAGGCGCCGTGATTGCCACCCTGTGTGCTCACGGAACCGTGATGATTGGAATTTGGATCGCGATGGCGTGGTGTGGATTCAAGTTTGATTTGACCATGATCTCGATTAGCATTTTGCCAGCAAGCTTAATGCTGGGCCCGGCGGTAGCCGTCCTCAGCGTTTCGACGGTGATCTTCATTAGCCCGCAAATAAAAATATGGCTAGGCGAAGGCATGTCACTGATCGCCGCCAAATTCAGTGGTCCGGCAACGCAGTTATCCTAAGCCTGTTTGCACGCGGCCAAACGAGGAGCAAGCCCCGCGAATCCGCTGCGATTTTCAGCAGACCTGCCACCTCGCTTGAAATCTTGGTAGGCTAGCCGCATGAATTTTCTGAGCCACGCATTGCCCTACTTTGACCAGCCAATGAAGGCAGCCGGAACTGCGGTTCCGGATTGGTTGAGCGTGGTGGACCGTAAAATCCGGGCTCGTCGGCGGCATGCCGTGTTGTGGACAGAGGATGAAGATCCTGACGTCCGCGATGTCGCCCAGGGGATCATTCAACATGTCGACGACGACGAGTGGTTTCACGCCACCCAAGCCTTCGTCGAAACGAACATGACGCTGGCGATCCAGCTTCGTGATCTGTTGCCAGGCGACGCAGGATTTCGCCCCACGTTTGTCGGCCATATTCTGATCGAAATCTTGCTCGATGCCTTCTGGATTCGCGACGATCCCACGACCGTGGATCGCTACTATGGCTTGCTAACGGATCTGTCATCCGAGAAAATCCAGACCTGTGTTAACAAAATCACAGGCAAACCGACGGAGAACCTCGCAAAAGCGATCGATCGTTTTATCGAATTGCGGTTCTTGTACGACTACCTCGACAATGACAAACTCTTGTTCCGGCTCAATCAAGTGATGAGCCGCGTTGGACTTGCGGCTTTACCCCCACAAGTTGGCCAATGGCTCTCGCAAGCGTCCACGTTGGTGCAGTCGCGACGAACGCGATTACTGACACCACCGACGGGCGAGTCTCCTTTCCTCTCGCTTCAACACTCCAACTCGATAGGCAAACAATGAAATACGGCATGAATCTCCTTTTGTGGTCCGGCGAAGTCACCGACGAACTGATGCCTGTTTGCGAACAACTCAAATCGGCCGGCTACGATGGAGTCGAGTTGCCGATGTTCAACATCGACCTCGACTACGCAGCGATTGGCAAGAAGCTTGACGACATGGGGCTAGCCCGCACCGCCGTCACCATTCGCGGTGAAGAGGATAACCCGATTTCGCCCGACGCCGCCGTGCGTGCCAAGGGCATCGAGTTGACGAAGAAGACCTTGGACTGCTGTGCCGCCGCAGGTGTGGAAACATTGGTCGGCCCCTACCACTCGGCAATCGGCGTGTTCAGCGGTGCAGGTCCCACCGCAGATGAATGGAAGTGGGGCGTCGAAAGCATGCGTGCGGTCGCCGAACATGCAGGCGACGTCGGAGTCAAACTTGGCGTCGAAGCGCTGAACCGTTTCGAATGTTATCTGCTGAACTGCCACGCCGACTCGGCCCGTTTCGTTCGCGAAGTCGACCATCCCGCTTGCGGCATGATGTACGATACCTTCCACAGCAACATCGAAGAAAAGGGAATCAAAGACGCAGTCAAAGTCGGTGGCGATAAACTGTATCATGTCCACATCAGCGAAAACGATCGTGGCACTCCCGGCGAAGGACACGTTCGCTGGGAAGAAAACTTTGACGCCATTGCTGAAATGGGCTACGACGGCTGGATGGTCATCGAAGCATTTGGACTGGCCCTTCCCGAAATCGCAGCCGCCACCAAAATTTGGCGCCGCATGTTCAAGGATGAAATCACGTTGGCCACGGAAGGCTTAAAATTCATGAAGAACGAAGTCGAGAAGCGTAAGTAATCCAATGGCAAATACATCCGCTGATCTCGTACTGTTTCTGTCCGGCGATTTGATGTTCGCATCCCGCGTGCGTGGTGCGGCAGCGAACGCCGAGTTGCAATTCAAGTTCAGCGGGAATTTGCCCGCAGGGGACCTCGATTCGGTGGCCTACGTGATCATCGACTTGTCAACACGCAGCAAATTGATTCCCGATGTGGTCGCAGAGATTGCATCGCGTTGCCCAGCGGCAAAAGTGATCGCCTATGGGCCTCATGTCCAGGTCAACCAGCTCAACGCGGCACGGCAAGCCGGTGTTCCCACGGTGATGACGCGAGGCCAATTTGACGCGGCGCTGCCCAGTTTATTTGTGGGATAGGCTTCCAGTCGCGAAAGTCGCGAAGACTTTCGTCCACCCTGTCCGCGAAAAGACCTTTTCTGCAACGAAAGTCTTGACGGCTTGTTGATCTAGTGAGCCGCTCGCGCGTCAGCGGCCGGGTCCCGCGCGCCACCCGGTGCCTTACGGCCCACGGCTCACCGTTGCGATTTGCATCTGGATTAAATCAACAAGTCGTTGACGACTTCCGCTACGGTCAAACCCTTATTTTCAATTCAGACAACACGTTAGCTCGACCGCTGGTAGATTGCGGTCAGCAGCGACTCGGTGTCTTTGAACTTCTTCTTGCCCGCGATCGCTTCGTCGATCAAACGCCGTGCATCCGCTTCGGTGTGTCCCAGCGTGATCAAGGCATCAAACGTCTCGCCGATCACTTCGCTGCCAGCTTCGGGCGTTTCGCCAATCGCCCCTGGATCGACCATCAAGGCAAAACGAGGCATCTTGCGGCGTAGTTTAGCGATAATTCGCTCGCTGGTGGCTGGTCCCACGCCCGGAAGCGCCGATAGCGACTTGGCGTCTTGTTGTTCGATCAGCACCGCCAATTCCTTGACCGGACGCACCATCGCCCGCAACGCCTTCTTCACGCCGACACCGTCGACGCTGCAAAACAGATCAAAAAATTGGCGTTCAGGTTCCGACAAAAAACCGATCAATCGCGGAGTCAAACGTCCGCCCTGGGCCGCATTGCCCTCGATGTACTGCAGCGTGTGTAACCGCGCATTGTCACCGATCTTGCCTTGCAATTGACGACGGGTGAAATCAGCAACAAACACCTCGTACTCGAACGGGGCCGATTCAATCACTACCGACGCCTCACCGACGCGAACCAATTTTCCTGTAATCGTGACGATCAACAGACTGCATCCTACAAAAACGTGTTATTAAAAAGTGGGATAGAACCTGTAGTGGAGGTTGCTAAACCTCCCTAACTGCCGGGATCTTTAGCAAGACCGGCTACATGGATTCTGGGATCTTTAGCAAGATCCACTTCGCTTCCCGCTTGTTCCTTACTTCATCAACTTGTCTAGCGGCGTGTTGATACCCAAGTGATGGCCACACAACGCGATCGCCAAGGCGTCGGCGACATCCGCCGGCTCGGGCAGATTCGCCAACCGCAGTTGCAGCTTCACCGCCAATTGCATTTGACTTTTGGGGGCTCGGCCGTTTCCGGTTAGCACCTTCTTCACTCGCGTGGGCTCGAAATGTCCCACCGGAATCGCTGCTTCACCGGCGGCCAAACAGATCACGCCGCGGGCGTGTCCCATCAAGATTGCCGTTCGCGGTCGCTCGTAATGCGAAAACAATTGCTCCAGCGCCATCATCTCGGGGCTCAACGCCTCGATCACTTCCTTGACGCCGGTATAGATTTCTCGCAAACGCATCTCCAACGGGTCCTTGGCACGGCTGCGAATGATCCCGGCTTCGCACAACTTGATCGTCGCGCCATGAACCTCGATCACCCCGTACCCGGTTGTGTTTAAACCAGGGTCAATGCCTAGAATCCGCCGTCCTGATACGCCGCCTTTGATCACGAGCTACGTTCCCAGCTCGTGCCTTCTTTCTTATCCAGCAGCGCGACGCCAAGTTCGCTTAGTCGATCGCGAATTGCATCGCCGGTAGCGTAATCTTTCCGCTCGCGTGCTTCTTTTCGCAAATCGATCAACAAGTGAACCACGCTGTCCAACAGCGCCGCGTCGCCATCATCGCCACCCGATTTTGGAGGTGCTTTGACAAAGATGCCAAGCACTGCGGTCAATTCACGAATGATCGTCGCGGCGGCGACAAGCGAAGCGACCGCCGGCGAATCCTTATCGCTATTCGCGTCGAGTTTGTTTTCGTCCATGAAACGATTCATCAAACGCAACGTATCAAACAACACGCTGATCGCGGCGCCGGTGTTGAAATCGTCATCCATCGCGGCCAAGAACTTTTGCCGGACGCCGTGCATCTCGACAAGCAGCGCGTCTTTACCTGGATCAAATTCACCTTCGCTACGCGATGCAGCGGGCTGTAAATCGTATACCGATTTGCCGCTGATCTCGGCAAAACGATCAAAGAAACGATAGAACGCTTCGAGCGACGTCCCCGCTTCTTGCAGCCCTTCTTCGCCATACACGATGGTCGATCGATAGTGCGTGCGAAGCAAGAAGAACCGGATGCGTTCGCCGGTATGTCGGCGAATCAGATCGGACAATCCGCCCGCTCCCTTGCTGCGGCTGATCTTGCCCGCAGCGGCTTCCTCGTTGGATTCTTCGCGATCGCTTTTGCCACCGACTTTGCCTTTTTCACCCGCTCGCATTAGCCCATTGTGCATCCAATACTTGACCATCGGTGCATCGTGGCAGCAACCACTTTGGGCTCGTTCGTTCTCGTGGTGCGGGAACATCAAATCCAAGCCGCCGCCGTGAATGTCGAACGTATCGCCGAGGATTTCGTGACTCATTGCCGAGCATTCGATATGCCAACCGGGGCGTCCTTTGCCCCAGGGGCTGTCCCAGGCGATCGATTGGCCTTTGGCGTTCTTCCAAAGCGCAAAGTCGCCCGACGACTTTTTCTTCGCCGCCGCTTCGCCCCCTTCGCCTTGTTGGGCATCGACGCTGCGATTGGAAAGTTGGCCGTAGTTCGGGTCTTTCATCACGTCAAAGAAGACATCGCCATCGACTTCGTACGCGTGACCTTTGGCGATCAACGCTTCGATAAAGCGAATGATTTGCGGCATGTGGTCGGTCGCACGCGGCAGATAGTCAATTTGGTTGACTCCCAACTCACGCAGATTCGACAAGTAATCGGCGGTCATTTCGACTGCGATTTGGCTCATCGGGATCCCACGTTCGCGGCTTTTCGCGATCAGTTTGTCGTCGACATCGGTGATATTGACCACCCAAGTGACGTCATAACCGCTGTAGCGGAGATAGCGTTTGACGGTGTCAAAAATGACGGGGCCGACCATATGGCCGATATGCGACTCGGCGTAAACCGTTGGCCCGCACAGATAGATGCCGACCTTGGGTGGGCTAATTGGCTGAAAGATTTCCTTGGTTTTACTCAGCGTATTGTAAATTTTGATCGGCGGCTTCGTCTCCGAAGCTCCCGTGACGCTGGTGGATGCGGTAGCAGTGCTCATCGAAATAGTTCTGGGAAAATGACTTTCAGGGGTGCAAACGATTCCGACGCAGAATCGAACTTCGTGGGAATCGGGGAATTATAGAGAGAGAAGCCGATCAAGTAGAGGGCGATTTAAGATTCCCGTGTGCTGTACACCAGCACGACGACTCGGGCCGCAATCGCCGTCGCGCTGCCGATCAAGCCAATTCCTTCGCCTGTTTTTGCTTTGATCCCCACTCGGTCGACCGAGATATCCAATAACCCGGCGATCGTTTCTCGCATCTCGTCCAAATGAGGTGCCATTTTGGGGCGTTCCGCCAAGATCACGCAGTCGAGATTGACGATCTCCATGCCATGATGCCGGACCCGGCGGAGGGCCTCGTGCAAGAATTCGCTACTGTCACGGTCCCGGTTTTCCTCGGCATTGTCGGGAAAGAGACGGCCAATATCAGGCTCGGCGACCGAACCCAATAACGCGTCGGTGATCGCATGCAGCAAAACATCGGCATCACTATGGCCGATCGCATGCACTTCGGCCGGAATATCCATCGCGCCGATCCGCAGCGGACCTCCATTTCCGAGACGGTGGGAATCGTACCCCAGTCCTATACGAATCGCAGGAATCGGCGTGCTCATGTGGGAAAACTCCAGAGAGGGATGGTTGGGGGACAGCGAAAAACGACGCGAGAAAACACAACATCCCCAAATACTCAACAACTTGCTAGCGGATCGTCCCCACTAAAAATCATTGCTAACAGGAGTGTGGGGTGGGACCCAGGACGGCGCGGGGGGATCTACAGTCTTTGCTCTTGCACCCTACAATAACCGACCGTAGCCTCCGCGCGATGTACCGACCTTTGCTCGAGTCAGCCGTATTCATGTCCATTATCGAAGTCCGTCAATTAACCAAGTCCTACCGTGTCTACAAGAAACGCGAGGGTCTTTCCGACAGTATCCGAGGACTGTTCCATCGCGAATACAGCGAGGTGGAAGCGGTTCGCGGGATCGACTTGGATGTCCAGCAAGGTGAATTCGTGGCCTTCCTTGGCCCCAATGGTGCCGGCAAAACGACGACCCTGAAACTGCTCAGCGGGGTAATCAATCCGACCAGCGGCACGGCGTCGGTGATGGGATACGTCCCCTGGCAGCGCAAAAACGACTATCGCCGCCGGTTCGCCTTGGTGATGGGCCAGAAAAACCAACTCTGGTGGGACTTGCCCGCGCAAGAATCGTATCGGCTGCACCAGCAGATCTATGGCATTGATGCCGACCAATTCAAAACGACACTCTCCGAATTGACCGACCTGCTCGACGTCAGCCGATTGCTCAGCCAACCGGTGCGGGAATTGTCACTCGGCGAACGGATGAAGATGGAACTGATCGCGGCACTACTGCACAGTCCCGAGGTCTTGTTTTTGGACGAACCGACGATCGGACTCGATGTGATCGCCCAGCACAATATCCAAAAGTTTTTGCGGTACTACCAAGAGAAACGCAAGATCACGATTCTGCTAACCAGCCATTACATGAAGGACATCGCGGCATTGTGCAAACGCGTGGTGATTGTTGCCGATGGACGCATCGAGTACGACGGATCACTGTCGGGAATCATCGACAAATTCTCGGGTTCCAAAATCATCACGCTGCAATTCGCCGAAGGGCATCGTCCGTCGATGTCGACATTTGGCGAAGTCTTGGACGAAAATTGGCCCAAGGTCCGAGTCCGAGTCAATCGGGCCGATGTACCGCGAGTGCTCGCAGAAACACTGCGAGACAATCCGATCGAAGACGTCGCGGTGGAGGATCCACCGCTGGAAGATGTGATCGCCGATCTGTTTCGCGAAACGTCCGAACGCAATCTGCAAAACGCCGCAAACGTCGCTGCAACCGGTCGCTAACGCGACACCGTCGCCCAGCTTTCCAAGCGGGCAGCGCTGAACCGATCGATCAACCGAACGTGAATAAGGCGGCGCGTGGGCCCCCCTCCTCTTCGCTTGGACGCTAACGGTTCGGAGAACCGAGCGACATTGACGGCCCGCTTTCCAAGCGGGTAGCGTTACGAATAATCGTCCATCGGCGGGCAGCTACAAACGAGGTTGCGGTCGCCATAGGCACTGTCGATTCGGCCGACGGTGGGCCAGAACTTAGCGTCTCGCAACCACGCCATTGGCCACGCCGCTTGCTCTCGCGTGTAAGGGTGCTGCCAATCGTCGCTGCCGATCGCTCCCATCGTGTGGGGTGCGTGCTTCAGCGGGTTATCGTCCGCGTCCATCTTGCCGTCTTCGATGCTTTGAATCTCGGCGCGAATGGAGATCATCGCGTCACAGAATCGATCGAGCTCATCTTTGCTCTCGCTTTCGGTCGGTTCGATCATCAACGTGCCGGGCACCGGGAAGGACATTGTCGGGCTATGGAAACCGTAATCCATCAAACGTTTGGCAATGTCGTCGATCTTTACCCCTGCGGACTTTTCGAACTTGCGACAATCGACGATGAATTCGTGGGCAACGAAGCCATCGGAATCGGTGTACAAGATGTCGTAGTGATCACTCAAACGCTTGGCCATGTAGTTCGCGTTTAAAATCGCAACTTGTGTCGCTTTCTTCAGTCCCGACGCGCCCATCAACGCGATGTACACGTAGCTGATCGTCAAAATACTGGGGCTGCCATAGGGTGCCGCCGAGACCGGACCAATCGCGAATTCACCCGCAGTATCAGGACGCTCCACTGGATGCTCGGGCAAAAACGGAGCGAGCTGCGAAGCCACGCCGATCGGGCCCATTCCGGGACCACCACCGCCGTGGGGAATACAGAACGTTTTGTGCAAATTCAAGTGACAAACGTCCGCGCCAATCTTGCCAGGACTGGTCAGCCCAACCTGGGCGTTCATGTTCGCACCATCCATGTAAACTTGTCCGCCGTGTTCATGAATCAAGTCACAAACGCGTCGTACGGTGCTTTCATAAACGCCGTGAGTCGATGGATAGGTGATCATCAGACAGGCAAGCTTGTCACTGTGCTGGACCGCTTTCGCATTCAGATCATCCATGTCGATATCGCCGCGGTCGTTGCACTTGACCGGCACCACTTTCATCCCCGCCATCACTGCCGATGCGGGATTGGTTCCGTGCGCAGACGTCGGAATCAAACAAACATTGCGTTCGTTTTTCTGCCCCGCCTTGGCCGCTTGATGTTCATGGTAGGCGCGAATCACAAGCAGTCCGGCGTACTCGCCTTGAGCCCCCGCGTTGGGCTGCAAACTGACGGCCGCAAACCCCGTCACGCTGCACAACCAAGCTTCCAATTCTCGGAACATATGAGTGTAGCCACGCCACTGTGTATCGGGCGAGAACGGATGAATCTCGGCAAACTCGGGCCAGGTCACTGGGATCATTTCGCTCGTGCCGTTCAATTTCATCGTGCACGACCCGAGCGGGATCATGCTGTGCGCGAGCGACAAATCGCGGCTCATCAACTTGAAAATGTACCGCAACAGCTTGGTTTCGCTGCGATAGGTGTGGAACACAGGGTGAGTCAAGAAATCGCTGGTGCGGGCAAATCCCGTAAGATCACAGAGACCTTCGGCTTCCGCCTCGGCGAGTAATTCATCGATATCAAAACCGGTGTAATGACCAAAATTGAACGCAGCCAAAAGATCCGCAACCAATCCACGATCGCTGGTTTCATCCAGGGTCACGCCAAGCGAACCGTCATCATATTCACGCAAATTGATTTGCCGCTCGCGTGCCGCATCGGCGACTTGGCGGGCAGCATGCGTGCGTCCTTTGCCCAAGCGAATTCGGATCGTGTCAAAGACGGGACCATCATGAGTCGCCTTGTGACCGAGTCGCTCGAGTCCCTTGGCCAGTGCGGCGGTGAACCCTTGCACGCGGCGAGCGATGCGGGTCAGTCCTTCGGGGCCATGATAGACCGCGTAAAAGGAATTGATGATCGCCAGCAGTGCTTGGGCGGTGCAAATGTTGCTGGTCGCTTTGTCACGGCGAATATGTTGCTCGCGAGTTTGAATCGCCATGCGGAGGGCGCGGTTGCCATGGCTGTCTTTGGAAACCCCGATGATCCGGCCGGGCAGTTTGCGGGCGTACTCGTCGCGGGTTGAAATGTACGCAGCGTGCGGTCCGCCTAATCCCATCGGAACTCCGAATCGCTGCGCGCTGCCGATACAAATGTCGGCTCCCCATTCGCCCGGAGGAGTGATTAGTGTGAGTGCCAACAAATCCGCTGCCGCAACCGTCAAACACTTGTGGCTCTTCGCCTGTGCCGCCAATTCGCTGTAACCGTTGATGCGGCCATCGGTCGTGGGGTACTGAACTAACACGCCGCACAGACCGCCGTCGCCGTGATCAAAATCGATCTCGCTGATCGGCCCTACCTTCAAATCGACGCCTAAACCGGCCGCGCGCGTTTTCAGCAGTGCGATTGTTTGTGGGTGGCAATCGTCGGAGGCCCAGAAGCCGGTTTTCTTATGATTGGCAATTGCGATGCACATGCCCATCGCTTCAGCGGCCGCGGTCGCTTCGTCCAACAGACTCGCCCCGGCCAACGGTAACCCCGTCAAATCGGCGATTACGGTTTGGAAATTCAGCAACGCTTCGAGCCGCCCTTGCGAGATTTCGGCTTGGTAGGGCGTGTACTGGGTGTACCAGCCTGGGTTTTCGAGAACGTTCCGCAAAATCACCGGCGGAGTGACAGTCCCGGTGTACCCCATCCCGATACACGAGCGGTAAATTTTGTTCTTGCTAGCGATCGCTTTCAGCCCTTGCAGACACTCACGTTCGCCGCGTGGATCGGGAATGTCCAGCGGTGCATCCAAACGAATATCGGCCGGAACGGTGGCGTCGGCAAGTGCGTCCAACGAATCGAAACCGAGCAAATTCAACATCTCAGCGAGTTCGGTTTCCGACGATCCAATGTGACGCCGCGCAAAGCCGTCGACAAAGTCGATGGCGTTCGTGGCGGAGGACGAGCAATGTGACGGCTGATTTGTGCTTGTGGACATGTTCCGAAGGGGCCCGTAAGAGGGTGGATCTAGTTTGCCTCTGCTGGTTGCAAGATCGCTCAACCCTGGTTTGACATCACGTCGAGCGCTAGCAACACAACGATCAACATAATTTCGGCGAGCGATTCATGGTATCCCACTGCGATTTGTGGGCAGAATCCAAGCCCGAAACAACGCCGCTTCGACGAAGTTTTACGCCAGGAAGAGGCCAAGAATTTCCCCGTAGCGAAACTCGCCAAGAGTTTCGGTCCCTGCTGGCGGATCGCCGCTGATCGCACCGCGATCGGAACGATGGATCGTCGGAGCAATCCACGACTTTTATTGATCTCACGATCGCAAACACCGAAAGTCTTGGCGACTTTCGCTACGTTCAAAGAAGATGACAGGCTGAAAGCCTATCCCACATCGATCACAGGCTGGAAGCCTATGCTACGGTAACGACGAAAAGTTCGAGGCGCCTTGCGGCGCTCTCGAACTTTCGTTTTACGAGGGCTGTCGTTCCCGACGCGTAATGCGGGCAGCCCTCGTATGCCTCCGCCCGAAGGAAAATTGGTGGCCGTCTCGTGTCTAACGAGACGGTAAAGGTCGACGTGCGACCGGGGTTGGTGCATAGCTGACGTCGACGTCGTCCGAAATGCGGGCCGAGACGGCGGGCGTTTCGTAATTCATCGGTGCGACGGCACTGCCGATCGGAATGTCCAAAGGTTGTAGCGATCCCGAATCAGGCAAGCTGTCGATCGTTGGCATCGGCGGTACCGATCCACTAGCTCGCGGGGTGGTTGGATTCGCGGGTGCAAACTGCTCTGGCGATACCCCCGGTGAAAACATTTGCTGTGGTGTTCCCATCTCGCTCAGCGGAACATCGTCCACTTCGATCGTGTTGCGGTAGGGCGACAGGTTCATGCTCAGCGGATCGTTCGGATCGCCGAAGATCATCTCACCGTTGTGGTCTGCGGATCCGCCCATCATGTTGACGACTGCATCGGCATCACGCACAGGTCCGGTGCGGACAACCTCGGGCCGGGTCACGCCGTACTTGACTTGTTTCCCAGCACTTCGCTCACGTGCTCGTTCCAGTGCATCCCAGTATGCTTTCTTGTTCCAAGGCCCTTCCGCCAGCGTGATGTTGCTGTTGGCCAGCAAGGTGCCTTTCATATAGTCGACGTAGTTAATCGATTTGTTGTATTCACCCAGGGCTCGGTAGTAATCGATTTGTGCTTGAGCACGACGTTGTTGACTCTGCAGCACGACGTTCACGGGGCTTCGTCCACCCTTGAACTCGGCCAAACGAGCTTCCACTTCTTGCTCGGCAGCTTGCCATCGTTGTGCATTGGTTTGCACCAATTGGTAGTGTGTTGCCACTTTCGCCGTCGCGTCACTTAGTTGGCTGACCAACAAACGCTCTTGTTCTTGCAGGAACGCTTTTTCGCGAACCAAACGCAATTGGGCGCCACGGATTCGAGCCAGTTCACGACGTGCTCCGAGTGCAGGTGGCGTGATGTCCAAACGAATGGCACCTTCTTGGTAATCGCCACCCGTCAATTCCGCCAAAGCACTGCTGCCTGGGTTCGGCCCGGCGACGTCACGTCGCTGTGGCGGCCCAAGCGTGTCGCCTTGGCCAACCCAACGGTAAAGCAGCGACAGGTTGACTTCGGGAAGGATTTGATTCTTTGCAGCCATCAACTCCAACTCGTTTTGTTTGATCCGAGTTTTGTTACGGCGGACTTCAGGGCTAAGATACAACATTTGGGCAACCGATTCGTTCCAATCGAATTCGACACGGGCGAGCGAGGGCTCGTCGATCGGGCGAATCAAGCGACCGTCGGTAGCGGTGATCCCTAGCAATTCACGCATGCGGCGTTCGTTGCCGTAGACACCAAAACGGTCCGCACCAGGAACGTTCGAACCAGCGATAGCCGATTCCAAAATGCCACGAAATTGGTAGTACTGCTCGACCGCTTGAGCCAATTCTTGGCGAGTGCCGGTGCCGTTTTCCAAATTCAAACGAGCGAATTGAGCGGTGGCGATCGCACTGTTACGACCGATGATCGAGGTCGCGACATTTCGGTAGGACACGTACAGGTCCCAGTAAGTGTTCTCGACGTCACGGACCAAGTTACGAACCTGAGATTCAAAGTCGGCAATCGAAAGGTCTTCGTTCAAACTCGCCAACACCACAGGGATGCGGTTGATCAACGTGCCACGATTTCGCATCAGCGGATGTTGCACCTGAGCCTCGATCAACGCGGTCCAGTCGCTTGGAACGGCTCGTGATACGGCACTGATTTCCGCGTTGCTTCGCGAGTAGATGACTTGTTGACGAAGCGTTGCGACGCCACCGGTGGCAAGTCGCTTGCTGATCGCGGCTTGCTGAGTGGTGTCAGTGGCTCGTGAAATTTGTGGGTTGATGCTATTCGCGATACCGACGTTGCGTGTGCGGTCGGTCGTTCCGTAGTTAACAAAACCACTGGCTTGGGCATCAAATTCGGCCAATGCGTCTTCCACGCCGCCGACTTGGTTGGCTCGCAGAACGCCTCGCGGCAGAACGCGGTTGCCGTTGCCATCAACGGTCAATGGAACCGATTGGGTGGTCGATTGCTGAACGGCAATGTCGTAGATGCTGCCGAACTGGTCCGCATTCCCACTGGTGAACTGAGCCGCAATGTTCTGGCGGAATTCAGCGTTACCGTTGGTGGTGATGAAGAACTTCGAGTTCTGCAGTGCGATCGACACGCACTCTTCCAACGACAGATCCCAGAATTGGTAATCGTGATTACCAACGGTCAACGGAGGAAGGGCACCGGTGGTTTCAGCCAAATGCTCGACCTCGACGTCGGGATACTCGATCGCCGTCGCTTGGTTGAGATAGAACTGAAGGTCCGGAGACTCATTCAGAAAAAACGGTTGTGTCGGTGCGCATCCGCTCGCAAAAAGGATGGTCATCCCAAGCTGAAGATACGCAGTAAATCGTAACAGCGAGCGGTTCATGCTCAAGGCTTCCTGGGCGGTGCCGCCGTGAAACACGCTTTAACGGTATCGCCGTGAGGCGACGAGCGCATTTCGATCGGGCCGAGTGTGGAAGCCCCCCTCCGTGAAGCCCCGAAGCTGCCACATAGCAACTCGAGACCTCCTCGTCCGAAAGTAGTTATCGGAGTCCGGTTAGGTAAACTTTGACGCTTCTGAGAATTTTCTTGAAGTCGAAGCAGATTTCGGGTGAAGTGCTGATTTAGTTAGCCGTTTTGGCGTTAACCACGGTTTCGTCACCACCCAACCGGCACTAGCGTGCCAACGGCTAACAACGCTAAAGGCTCGATGCCCGAACCTCCCAACGCAAGCTTCGAGGATATGGCAGAAGCACTGCTACCGACACCGCATCACTCTTCGATCAAATCCAGCGGATCGGCCAGTTTCAGCCCCGCATCGGGGGCTTCGCCAGGAGCCGGATGGACCGAATCGACCTCTAAATAATCGGTCACTTGGTCGGGCAGGATCGACGGATCGGCGGTCTCCTCGACCGCTTGGACCAATCCGTCATCCTGTGACGCCGCCGAGGGGCGAGGTCCGATCTGCAGTGCTTCCCACGGCTTCGGGAAAAAGTAAGTCGTCACCGTACGACATCCCTTTTGCTCATATTGGCCGCGATGCTCGGCCTTGTGCCATGCCATCGCTTCGCGGCTCGACGGGGCGATGCAATACGCAATCTTGCCACCGATGTAGGTCGGACGATTGTATTTGCGACGATACGACTCGGGCAGTCGGTTTCCCAGCGGCCCGATCACATCAATGCGTTGATGAACCGGTTGGTTTTCGCGATCAGGATGATGTGCATCCGCCGAAACGGCGACGCAGGCGATCGTGAAGGCAAGAAAGAATCGTGACATAACGTTGCCGTTTGCAGCGGGAATCAAAGGTCAGAAGATGCTTGACGACATACCGGTGTTGTCATACCGATTTTGTCGCCAACGACGGCTGTCGCTACCTTGTGCAGTCGGCATCGATCATGACGACGGTTCACCCAGGCAACGATTATTCGGAAGATGCGGGCTTCGTTAATTTTCCGGCTGCGGACGCAATCGATAATGCCACCCTAATACGGACAGATTCAGCAGCCAAATCGATCCAAAGATCAGTGACGCGTAGGGCAGCCAGAGGATCGAAACCAGCGCCCCCACCAGAAACAGGATTCCTAAAATCGCGGCGCCACCCCACACATGGCCTCCCATCGCAATAAATCCGAACCCGCTTAACGCCGACGCGATCGGGAATAACACCCGATGATCCAGCGAGCCAAACATCAACAACAAGTTCATCGTCAGCAGCGTGGCCAAGTAACCGATCCAGATCGACCAGACGGGGCGTTCGGCCACGGTCCGCGGCAGAAACTGGCCCCGTCGTGCCCAATAGATCCATACAAAGATCAATGACAGCATTGTGATTCGCGGCATCCAGTAGGCGATTCCCAGTGGCTGCGAATAAAAATGATCCAGGCAAAACATGGCAACATGGGTGAGGAAAATGATCACACCGATGCCAATCAGTGTGTTGCCCCATGCAGCGAAATAGTTCTGATGCTGATCACGTCGGATTTCGCGAGCGACTCGGTCCAAGATCCCACTGCTGCACGCGGCAACCTCCTCGCCCGCCAAATAGCGATCCAAATCATCGGCAAACGCCTCGGCCGACGAATAGCGACAGTGAGCTTCGTAGTGCATTGCTTTCAAACAGATCGCCTCCAAATCAGAAGGGATTGTATGACGAATCAACCGAGGCGAGATCGGCTCGTCGTGCAGCACCGAACGAAGAATGTCGGCCGCCGATTCGCCTTGGTGAGGCGGATGCCCGGTTAATAACGCGTATAAAATGGCGCCAAGAGAATAGATGTCAGCGGCTTCGTTGACATCACGTCCTCCGGCCGCTTGTTCAGGGCTCATATAATGAGGCGTTCCCAAAACTTGACCCGTCCGAGTGACGAGGGCTCCATCACGATGCCATTTGGCTAAACCAAAATCTGCAACCAACGGGCGACCATCGCTCGAAATCAGAATATTCTCGGGCTTCAAATCCCGATGCACGATGCCGGCGCGGTGGGCGTAGGCGACCGCCCGAGCGACATCACGAACCACCTCTGCCGCACCAGAATCATCCAAACTTCGGTCGTCGACCTTTTGCTGAAGCGTCGGTCCTTCGACCAAGGTCATCGAAAAGTATTCATAACCGCCCCACGATCCAATATCGTGAATCGCAATGATGCCGGGGTGATGCAAACCCGCAGCCGCTTCGGCTTCGATGCGAAACCGCCGCCGTTCTTCTTCACCCGCCAAAACCCCGCTGCTAATCAGCTTCAAAGCGACCGGTCGCCCGAGGTTATCTTGGTTGGCCCGGTACACCACTCCCATGCCACCACGAGCAATTTCGCACTCGATTTTGTAGGGCCCGATACGGGTTCCCAGCAACGTAGGCGGCACGACGCCCGGGCTCGGATCCCCCGCCAGCCAATGGTGATTTCGAAAAAAACTTTTCAATTCGCCCGCAAACTGGGGGTAGGCGATCAGATATTGATTGGGGTCGGGCGAGAGCCCTTTTTCCTGTCGCTCGACATAGTCAGCCATTACGCTATCAAGCAGCACATCTTCCCCGGCAATCGTCGGAGCGATCGGAGAATTCGATTTATCTCTAGACGGCACATTCATGTCTTGAGTATACCCCGAAAGAACGACAAACCCAGCGAACGGAATTCGCGGGGCATCGTCTTGGATCCAAAATGAATTTGCCGCTGCCATGCAGCAAGAACGACGACAAAAAACCTCATGATGAATGCATCGCCCCAGGATGGCACCGAATCGGATGCAATCCATCTATCCATCGTGATTCCACTGTATAACGAAGAGGAATCGGTGGGTCCGTTGATCGCGGCGTTGAAACAAACGTTCGCCGAGGAACCGTCTCGGTTCGAGATCATTTTGGTCGATGATGGCAGTGTGGATCAAACCTATCCGAATGCCACTGCGGCCGCCGACGCGTCGGGGCTGCCCATTCATATCGTCTCGCTGTATCGCAATTTTGGGCAAACCGCGGCGATGCAAGCGGGAATCGATGCCGCCCAAGGACGATTGATCGCAACCTTGGATGGGGATCTGCAGAACGATCCCGCCGACATTCCCAAAATGGTCGCCCATTTGGAAGCCAACCAATTGGATCTCTTGGTGGGCCGCCGCAAAAAACGCCAAGACGGTTTGTTCCTCCGACTCGTACCTTCGTGGATCGCCAACCGCTTGATCGCCAAGGTGACCGGAGTGCGGATTCGTGATTACGGATGCAGTCTAAAGATCTATCGGGCTGAGGTAATCAAACAAGTCAAATTGATGGGCGAGATGCATCGGTTCATCCCCGCGTGGGTAGCCGCAGTAACCCATCCATCGCGAATTTCCGAGATCGAAGTCCGTCACCAAGCTCGCCAATATGGCAATTCGAAATATGGCATCTCTCGCACCATTCGCGTAGTGCTGGATCTGTTGTCGGTATTGTTCTTTATGAAATACCGAGCCCGTCCGGGGCACTTTTTTGGCAGCGTCGGCATATTTATCGGTGCGATCGGAATGGCGATGCTAGGCAGCCTTGGGGTTGCCAAGTTTGCTTTTGGCCAAGATATCGGAACACGACCAATGTTGTTGATCGGCGCGATTGCCACGCTCTCATCGCTGCAACTGATTTGCTTTGGCGTGATGGCCGAAATGTTGTCGCGGATCTACCACCAATCCTCCAGCCAACCTGGTTATTTCACGCGTCATCATCACTCGACACTTGCTGCCAATGACACCCTCGGTGACGTCGCGTCATCCCACGGCGAAGCGACCGATTCGGTTGCTGCACCCTGTGACTACTTGTTGCCGCTACCCCAAACGCCATCCGTGATCGCACCTGAAAGACGAGCTGGCTAAGCCAATGCTTGATTGGATCCTCGAAAAACGCTATCGGTTCGCAACCGTCTTGTTTGCCTATTTTGGTTTGCACGTGGTCATCCGCGTTTGCATCTCAGGTTCGCTTGACTTTGACGAATCCGAGCAAGCGTTTTTGTCTCAGTGGTTCTCACTTGGCTACAACAGCCAACCGCCACTGTACACATGGATGCAAACCGCATTGTTCCATCTCTTTGGTTACGGCGTGATGCCGCTCGCCTTGCTCAAAAACGTGCTGTTGGCGTTAACGTATTTATGTGTTTTCGGCACCGTGCGAAAGGCAACGGGTAACGCTGCGATGGCGTTAGTTGCTTCGCTTGCCATGATGACCATTCCGCAAATTGCTTGGGAAAGCCATCGCGATCTCTCACACACCGTGGCCGTCACTTTTGCCGTTAGCTTGCTGGTGTACTGCGTGGTTTCGCTGCGTCACCAACCGCATTGGAAGTGGTACGTTGCGATCGGTTTGACGTGCGGTTTTGGTTTGATGAGCAAATACAACTTTGGAATCGTGATCTTAGCGGTGATGGCTGCAGCCGTTTCGGTGCCAAGCTATCGACGTTGGTTGCTCGACCGGCGTTTGATCCTTTCGGTTGTCGTGGCCACCGTGCTGATTGCGCCTCATACCTATTGGGCTGTCGATCATCTTCAGCTAGCGTCATCAAAAACGATTTCAACATTGACCCGCGAACAAACCGACTCGTGGGGCAGCAATGTTTCCCACGGCGTTTACGCACTCGTGACATCCACGCTGGCGTGTTGTTTATTGACGCTGGCTATCTTTTTGGTTGCCTTCCGTGACTCGTTAAAAAATGTCTATCTGCAGTGGAAATCCAATTCGATTGCAGCGGATCCCACCACGTTATTGATCGAACGATTTCTTTTGATTGTCGCAATCGCGTTGATGATGCTTGTCCTATCGGGACATGCGTTGGAGTTCAAAAATCGCTGGATCCAGCCGTTTGCATGTTTATTCCCCGCCTATTTGATGCTTCGCGTGGGCCGGTTTGCCAACTCGGATCGCGTTGCCATGAACCGCGTCTGTATCAGTGCGGTGACACTGATGGCAGTCGTGTTGATTGCGATCGTTGCCAGACCGATGTTATCGCAAAAACGGAATAAATTCATTTGGTTGAACATTCCCTATCCACAGTTTGCTGAAACCATCGAGAACGAGATCGGAGAGGCTCCCGCGATCATCATCACACCTCACATGCACAGCGCTGGAAATCTGAAACTTCAATTTCCTAATTCATTGGTCATTGCGATGGACCAACGTCATTTGGTGGATAGCGAATCATTGTTAAAAATCATCGCTCGCGGCAATCAGCAGGTCGTCGTCGCAACGGATGTCTGCACGCCAAGTGCGCACGAGAAGCTGAGCGAGTTTGCGATTGAAATCGTCGGCCAACCAACCGATCAATTACTTTGGCGGAGTCGCGAGTACCGTTATCTGTATGGCGACGAATCGGCAAACACGACACTCGGCTTCGCACGCCTGGAACATTCGATTGACCCGATTGCTGCGATTTATGATCCCTTATCCGCAAGCGATCGGATTGGAGCCTTGCCACAGGAAACCGCGACACATTGATCCCTATTCCCGCACTGGTCTTGTCTTACAGACCATGAATTTGGATAGTGACCGTGTCGTTGAATCCACTTGATCCTCGCGTTGCCTGTGCGAGCGGACACTCGTTAGCGTCCGACTGCGTTGCTATTTCCCTGTTGCCGCCCCCTTTTTAGAAACCGCCGGATAGATCGTGACCAAGATTGATCGATACATCCTGATTCTATTTGTCCGTACGGTGTTGGTATGTTTTTGCTCGATCGCGGGCATTTTCATCGTTTTCCACGCCTTCACCAGCCTGGATGACTTGGTACGCCAAGGTCGCACCGAGGGCGGGTTAGTGGCGGTGATGCTGCGGTATTACGGTCCCTACATGCTGTTGCTGTTTGATTGGACCGGAGCGATCATCGTATTAATGTCGCTGCTGTTTACGGTGGGCTGGCTGCGCCGGACGGGCGAATTGACCGCGACACTTTCGGCAGGCATTTCGCATGGCCGGATTCTGCGTCCGATGCTGATCGCATCCTTCTTTATCATCAGCATTCAATTGGTCAATCGCGAATTCTTGTTGCCACACTACCGTGACGCTCTGGCAATGAAAGCCAAAGAGATGGAACAGGAATCAGAGCAACCGATTCTTCCGTGTTATGATTTAACCAACCAAATTCTGATCGAGGGGGCTTCGCTGCTGCCCCGCAGCAAACGGATCAATTACCCCAGTTTTCGTCTCGACGGAGACTTTGAGGGATTTGGTGACTTGATCACGGCCCAATCCGCGCAGTGGAGCGAAGCGACCGACGATCATGCCAAAGGCTATTTGGTCAGCGGGATTAAACGTCCCGAAAACATCGCCTCACTCGCCTCGGTCGGAACAGCAAATCGGCTTGTGATCTTGACACCTCATGATCATCCATGGCTGAAGCCGAACGAGTGTTTTATTGCAACCACGATCAATTCCGAGTTCTTACAAACCGACCAATCAACATCCCGTTTGGTCTCGATTTCCGAGATTGCATCTCGCGTGAAAAACCCTGCGGTGCATAGCAGTCTAAGTGTTCAAGTATTGCTGCACGAACGGATGGTTCGTCCGCCCCTGGATTACGCGTTGGTGTTGCTGGGGTTACCGATCGTCGTGAATCGGCGTGGCCGCAACTTGTTCTTGATGATTGCCGTGGCAATCGGCACCGTGCTGTTCTTTTTTGGTATCAAAACGCTCTCAGGTGCGATGGGCGGCAGTGGTTACTTGTTGTCACCCGCGATGTCGGCTTGGGTTCCCTTGTTGGTGCTCGGACCGATTGCCTATGTCCGTTTTCGAGAAGTGCAGACCGAATGAACCCTTCGGACATTTCGGTCGTCATTCCGACACTGAACGAAGCCGCTACGATTGAAAACGCAATCCGCTCGGCAACTCGCGCCGGAGCCACCGAAGTCATTGTTTGTGACGGCGGAAGCCAGGACGAAACGCTCTCGATTGCCTCCGACACAGGGGCGACAAAGATCGTACGTTCGATCCCCGGACGTGGCATTCAGCTGAACGCGGGTGCCGTGTTCGCCAGCCGCGAAGTCGTGCTGTTCCTGCACGCCGACAACCTGCTCGGCGAATCGTGTCTGCAACAAATCTGCGATGTTCCCGACGTTGTTTGGGGCGCGTTTGAGCAGCACATCGATCATCCGCGGTTTGCCTATCGGTTGATCGAAAAAGGCAACGCCGCGCGAGTGCGTTTTCGCGGGATGGCGTTTGGTGATCAGGCGATTTTTGTTCGCCGGCAAATCTACAAAGAAGTGGGCGGTTTCGAAGAGATCGAATTGATGGAAGACGTCGCTTTTTCGCGGATCATGCGAAAGATCGCCAAGCCCGTCTTGCTCACCGGCCCGGTCACGATCAGTCCGCGGCGCTGGGAACAACGCGGCATCGTCGGACAAACGCTACAGAATTGGAATCTGCGATGCCGCTATCACCTCGGAGCGTCGCCGAGACGGCTGGCCAAGCAGTATCGGTAATTGTGGGATAGGCTTGCAGCCTGTCAAAAGCATGAATCGACAGGCTGCAAGCCTATCCCGCATCTTAGCTTGCTCGCGGATGCGCTTTTTCGTAGACCGACAATAGATTCGCGGCACTGACGTGCGTGTAGATTTGGGTGGTGGCCAAACTTTTGTGCCCCAACAATTCTTGCACGCTGCGGATATCGGCGCCGCGATCAAGTAGATGCGTCGCGAAACTGTGCCGCAGTGTGTGAGGACTCGTGCGTGAATCGAGCCCGACGACCGCGATGTGTTTGTCGAGCATCCGTCCGACGCTGCGTGTCGTCAGAATATTGCCAAATCGATTGACGAAAACCGGAGCATCGCGGCCGAGTTGTTCGGTCTTGGGATCGCGGATCCGACGCTGTTCGTATTGCTTGATCGCCTTGATCGCAAACGACCCGAGCGGACTGATGCGTTCTTTGCGTCCTTTACCACGGACCCGCAGGATCTGTTCATCAAAATCCATATCACGATCACGTAGCGCAACCAATTCGCTAACACGTAATCCGGCCGAGTACATCGTTTCCAACATCGCTCGATCGCGAAGTCCCGCGGTGTCGCCACCGGGCGGTGCGAGCAGCAATCGGCCGACCTCGTCGTTACTTAACACGTGAGGCAGTTTGCGTTGCCGCCGTGGATTGCGAAGCGGTTTCGCAGGGTTGCTTGTCGCAATCCCTTGCCGCATCGCAAATCGATAGAAACTGCGGAGCGACGCAAGTTTGCGGGCGATCGTGGTCCGCGCGTAGCCGGCTTCTTGCAGTGCCGCTTGAAACGTACGCAGCTCTTGCGGTGAAAGTGATTCCGGTTTTGGAACCTGGCCGCGAGTGGCTCGAAACCACTCGACCATCGCAAAAAGATCTTCTCGATACGCCTTGATCGTCAGATCCGACGCATTGCGTTCGGTCGCCAAGTACCGCAAAAATTGAGTGATCGCGCTTTGCATGAAGTGCAGTGGGGTCTTAGTAGAAGTCGTCGATTGACAAGCTGTCAAATTCTTCGCTAGCAAGCATGTCATCTTCGGTCGGAACCGCATCACGAATTTTGCGGCTCAGCATTGCTGCGTCGTACCACGAAAACTCAAGATCCGGATCGGCCGCAAAGCGTGCTAATTGACGCAGTGTCTCATCGCGATTTTGATCATCGAACATGAAGATGAACTTCTCTTCGCCTTTGACCAGCGCTAAAACATTGATTTCCTGATCCATTGATGCAAGTGTCCATTTGCTAGTCACAACGCCGAAGCCAAACAGCCGGGGTTACCCGACTTACCTGGCTTTCAGTATCGGCTTAGCGGCCATCGCAAGATGAGGTCCCTTGCGTCACTTCCACCTCGTGATTCGAGCATTTCCGAGATGTGGACGTGACAACAGAAACGAATGAAATCATCGCTACGTTTTAAATAACCCTGCCAACCTCCCGAACGTGCATCATCGCCCGTTTCAACGTAATCAGCGAGCCGATTTGTGAAATAAGAGTCATCTCCGCGATAGATTCGTGTGTGCGTTAATACCGGATCGTGATTCACAATCGTCGCGGGACGCACCGGCGACGGCGGGTCGGGGATCAAGTCAGTAGGCTCGGGCCAATTTGCTGGCAACGGTGATTCGGGCAACGTGTCTCGAAACAATCCCAAGCCCACCTCTTCAGCCGTCGGTGCGCCGGGATAACCCGGTCCGTACTGGCCTTGGCCCATCGCTTGGCCCGTTGCTTGGTTCTCGACGAACGAATTGCCATCCAAAGAGGAAGGGGGTCCCAATTCCAGCGCGTCGATCTGAGAGTCATCAGCAGCAGTCGGCGGACGAAGTTGATTCGCGTCCAACGGCATTTCGGCCGAAACACGGTGTAGATTGCGTTGGGAAACCGCAGCTGGCTCGTCCCCAGAAAGCGGTGATTGCGTCTCCAGCTGGCTGCGAGCGAGTTCGAATTCGGCTTCACGAACAATCCGCCGCGGAATCTCTTTTTCTTTGTCGGTGCCCCATGGCAAACCGTAACCCGCTGGGATCGGATGGAATCCTTCGTTGGCCGCATACCAATGAACGGTCATCGCCATTCGCGGCGGATAGTAGGCATCAAAATCGGTAACCGAGCCGACGACAATCGCCTCGACGTCCATCATTTTCGCCAACCGCTGAAAATCCGCTCCCGTGGTCGGCTCGCCATGAGTCGCCGAGTATTGCAGCCACTGCGCCTTGGTGACGCCGATCGGCATGACCTCGAACCCTGGAATCGCTTGCAGGGCAGCATAGTAGCTTTCGGACACCAATTCGGTATCAAGCGTTGGCTCACTGCTCTGGTTAAAGAACGGCAACACCGCGACCCGTTTCATTTGCGGAAACGGGTTGTGCAGCGATTCACGCTGGCGAGTGTCCGGAACCAACGAACAACCGAGCGAACTTATCGCAACGGTGGTCAGCAGTAGGAACGAGCATAGGGGAGCGAGTTTCACGACATGTCTCGGCGCATCGATGGCGCACCCTGTCACTCCGCTCCCACAGGTTTGATCGGACGATGTCCCCCGCCGAGATGAGGGAATTGTCAAAAAAACGCGATAACATCGACGATTGCGACGAATCGCCGCAACCACACGTGTTCACCTCGCGGCGGGACACGCAGCAGGCTTACTTTTGGATGTAAACCGGAATGTAATAGGTATGACGTGGGGCGTAGCGGCTCGATGTCATCGGAATCGCATTCCAAGAGGGTCGCAACGGTTCGCGGCCCATCCACAGATTGTACTCTTGGCGAGCAATCCGCTGCTGAGACCGGTACAAAGCGCGCGCTTGGCGAAGTTCCGCCGGCGTCTTTGGCGACAAATTCTGACTCGACGGGTGAGTCGTCTGGGATGGCAAATCCATCGAATCAAACAGCGACACTTGTTCACTAAACGTCATCTCCTCAGGCTCTTGGGCAGAGGACGACGGAGCACTAACGCTGAGGAAAACGACCATAACCAGCGAGAGCGGAAGGATGTGACAAATACGCATAAATCACTTCACAATTTACGAGGGTTCAACGGGTGGGATGAACCCATCCAGGGCTCCTTTGAGAAATCGGATTTCATGGCGGAACGAATTCAGCCTCACCGTTAAAACTATCCCGAGTCACTGATTTTTGAGGGGGAATTGGAGGATTATTGGGGTCATCCCCTTCAAATTTGAAGAAAACTGAGTCCACTATGTATCAACGAAGGTCGTTGACGGCCTTCGGGTTTAGGGAAACCAATCCTTTGCGTATCCGTTTTCCCGCAAAACACTTCCACCCCTTTCTTAGTTCGAGGATTTTTTCCGTGCCCACTCTCCGAATGATGATCCCCACCTCTTTGGTTGCTGCTTGCTTGATGGTTGTTGCTGTCGGTTGCAAGCCTCCTGCCCCACCAACGGTCAACATCGACACAGACAGCGCTGAAGTAGAAGGCGGGTCGAACACCACTGCTGCGGTTGAAACTCCAAGCAACACCACCGCTGCTGCAGAAACCCCAGCTGCCGCGGAAACGCCTGCGGTTGAAGAAGTCGAAGCTGAGTAAGAAATGAAGGAATCATCGCGTCAGAAGCTCTCGCGCTTCCAACGCGACCTGAATAATAAAACGTCTCTCCACAGCGGAGAGACGTTTTTTTTTTGCGCAGTCCGTCCGCGAAGAATTTTGACACTTCTCGGTGACGAGTTCCGCTGCGAGAAACAGCTTCACAGCGTTGGCCAAAACCGCTAACGATCTTCTTCCACTGTGACCTGTTCGGCGACTTTCGCAAGCAGAGCTTGTAACGTCGCCTCCGCCGAATCCGATGATCCAGGATCGTCCCCCGCACTCAAACGCAGCTCGACAATCAACGCGGCTACCGGAACGCCGCCAAGCGAATCGGTGCAAAGTTTGACCAAATCCTTGTGCGTACAAATGACTCGCGAGACCGAATCGCCAAGCGATCGAATCCACGACCGCAACGACTCGACCGTTTCGGGAGCGTAGGGATCGTGATCAGGCAGATCGCGTGACGCGACGATCGTGGCGCCGCACTGCACCAACGTTTCTTTGAAAGCGTCGGGATTGCCAATCGCCGACACCACGGCGATGCGATCGCCGTCTAGCTGATCCAGCGGAATCGTTTGACTTGGATACTCTAACAGCGATGTGGGAACGTGTTGACTTCGCACGATCGGCAGCTTGGCGTTCACTTTTTTGACCTGCTGTTCGATCGATCGCAGCCGATCCTCATCGACGGCATCACAGCGGCTTAGGATGACAAGGTCGGCACGCGAAAGCCCCGAGATGGGTTCTCGCAGTAAACCTCGCGGCAATAGATGTCCAAACCCAAACGGCTCCGTCGCATCGATTACCACCAAATCCAGATTGCGGTGCAAGCGGCGGTGTTGGAATCCGTCGTCCATCAAGATCAGCTGGACTTCTAATTCGTCGACCGCGATTGTTGCGGCGGCTACCCGATCGGGATCTTGCACGTGTGGCACATCCGGAAGCCGCGCATACAGTTCGAGAGCCTCGTCATTGGCATCGGCATCGCCTCGACCATATCCTCGGCTGACGATTCCCACACGGATGCCGTTGCCACGGAACCATTTTGCCAAGAAACAAACGACTGGCGTCTTTCCGGTCCCGCCAGTGGTCAAGTTGCCAACGCTGATCACCGGCACATCACATCGCGTGACGCCTTGGCCGGCGTCGTAATCTCGGTTGCGTTTCCAGATGCCGAGGGCATACGCTCGGCTGGCGACCCAAAGTCCGCCTCGCATCGCAGCCGCCACCGGATCTTTCCGCTGGCCATTCATAATCGATCGATAGTCCATAAATTTCCGAGCCGATTGAAGTGGCATCGGCCGCTAGTGCGTGAGAGGCAAATCGTGGATGACGCTAGGCGTTGCGTCGCCCGAGTCCGACCAGATCGTCAACCGGTTCCTTGCTGTCCGACAGAATTTCGTCGGTACTCTGCGGGTCGATCTTGCGACACGATTCGGTCAACAAGTCAGCAAGATCATCGAGCGGATCTTCCCAGGTCTCGACGGTCGATTCAAGCGGAGGAACGTTCGCCATTTCATCCAACAACAGAATCATTCGCAAACAATGGCGAAACAGGATTCCCTCTTCCTTTTGCAGCTTCCTCGCAGTGACGTACTTGTTGAAATCGCCACCGAATTCGAGCAACTCGCCGACGATCCAGACAGGACGCACGTTGACGTTGTGCACACGTGGAAATTCTTCGCGGAACAACCGCAATAGTTTTTCGCCGATCGTCAGCGGCCATACCCGCGGTTCGTCAAACATCACACGACCAAAGCCACGATCACGCACCTCTTCCTCTTCGTCATCTCCCTTGGCACCAAGTTCCTCGGCCGTCGCTAGCCCCATGGTCAACAATTGAGAATCCAACCGCGTCGTCGCCAGGGTGCCGGCGGGCATGTCGTCGTACGATGGCATTCGCACATAGCGAGCCACCGATCCAGGCACCTCCAAGACGCTCTCCAGCACCGCGATTCGTTCTTGCGGATCGGCGATCGCCAATTGGTCGGCCAAGTAAACGCCAAACAACGGATTGATGCTTTTCAAATGTACCAAGCGTTCCAATCGGTCGGTCGGCTTCGCGAGCGTCGGTCGATAGTCGTCGACATCGTAGCCACGACTTTCGATCAACGCCGGATCTTGGTTGTCCTCTTCTTCATTCGCTTTTTTTGTCTCCTCATCGCTCCGCATTTGATCCAGCAAATTGCCAAACAAACCTTCGGTCGCCTTGACCGCCGGCTCATCGTCTTTCGATTTCTTGATCAATTTCGGGGATGCTGCATGGGGCTTGGGATCCAGTTCGATGTAACCGGCCGTCCACAACGTGATCAGCATCCGATTCAAATCGCGCTGAGCCTCTTCGATTCCTTTCGGCGGCAACAAGCGACGTCCGACCAAATCTCGAATCGGTTGGACTTCGGCATTTTCCCCCAACAGATAAGCGAGCAATCGCCACGGCAATCGTCCGCGGCTGGACAGATTCGCGGCGGCCGCTTGTTGCAGCTGTTCAAATTGCAACGCCGTCCAATACGATTCGCCACTCCGCCGCTTGGGCATTTTTTTCTTGAGCTGTTTTTTGGCCTTCATCAATCCCGGATCTTTGGTGTCCTCGGGGATCGAATCGTACTTTTCACGCCAACGATTGATTTTGACATCGTCTTCGTGAGCCAACGAAAAGACATAGCCGCGGTCGTCGAACTGAGGCCGCCCGGCTCGCCCAAAGATCTGTTGGGCCGACGAAGGATCGACGAGCTTCTTTTTATCCTTGGGGCCTTTTAGCAAACTAGGCAACACCACACTTCGCGCGGGCAGATTGATTCCGGCCGCGAGCGTTTCGGTACAGACACAAAAACTTAACAATTTCCGCTGGAACAATTCTTCGACGATCCGGCGATATCGCGGCAGAACGCCCGCATGATGCACGCCGACGCCACGCATCAGGATCGCCTTCAGCTTTGGTCCCGCTCCTTCGCTCATGTCGGCGGCGTTCAAATAGTCCGCCAATTCGGCTTGGCGAGCCTTGTCGATCAGACTTTTGCCTTTCAGCAGTTCCGCCGTGGTCCAGCACTGAGAACGACTGAAACAGAATAACAATGACGGCGTCCGCCGCGTGACCTCGTCTCCGGCTGCGATTTTTTCGGCAAAGTCGGCCAGAATTTCGTCCTCGACCCACTCGAATTGCAGCGGTACCTTGCGTTCGGTTCCCGCCACCAATTGCAACCGGCGTTGGTGCGAACGATAGAGCCACGAAGTGAAATCCAACGCATTGCCGACCGTCGCACTCAACAGCATCGTTCGCACATGAGCCGGCAACAACCCGAGTGTCAACTCCCAAACAATGCCGCGTTCGGGATCGTTGAAGTAATGAAATTCATCCATCACCACCGACGAAACATTATCAAAGTCAAACGACTCGGGATTCAGCAGCCGGTTGAGCAGAATTTCGGCGACGACGACCAACACCGGGGCATCGGGATTGGCGGTGCGATTGCCGGTCACCAATCCGACTTGGTCTGCCGAAAATCCCCAGCGGACGGCCGACTCGCGAAGTTCGACCAATTTTTGGTCCGTTAGTGCGATCAGCGGCGTCGTGTAGTACATTCGTTTGCCGGTCCGGAGCGCCTCGTACACCGCGGCCTCGGCGATCAGCGTTTTCCCCGTCCCGGTGGGGGCACACACCAGCACTCCTTGCTCGTTTGTAAAGTACGCCAGCAAGGCTTCTTCTTGGACGGGATACGGTTGGAACGGAATCAGATCGAAGTATTCCGAAGCCAAAACGTCACGGTCGGGATTCTCAGTTGGTTGCGTCATAGTCTACAAGTTGTAACAGTCATCCAAGAACAATGGACCTAGGGAGACAAGAATCGATGCCAAGTCCGCGACAAGACGCCCTTTCAATCTGGAACGCCGGCGTTGATTCGGTTCGTGCCCACGAACGAGTCCTTTCACAAATCCAAGTGGAATTCGATCAGCTCTGCGTTGCGGATCATCTTTTTTCACTTGCCGATTTCGACCGCATCGTGGTCGTCGGTGCCGGCAAAGCGGCCACTGCGATGGCAACGGGGCTGGTCGCCGCGGTGGGCGATCGCTTGCCCATCGAGGGCTGGATCAATGTACCCGAAGGCACCGTTCCCGCAGAGGGATCCGAAGTGCTTCGCCATATCCATATCCATCCCGCTCGGCCGGCAGGCGTGAACGAACCGACCGCGGACGGCGTTTACGGCACCGAACAAATCCTGCGGCTGGTCGGCGCGGCGACCCCGCGTGATCTTTGCATCGCGTTGATCTCCGGTGGCGGCAGTGCGTTATTGCCCGCCCCGATCCCAGGCATCACGCTGGAAGACAAACTTGCGGTGATCCAGCATTTGAGTGCGTCCGGTGCAGACATCACCGAGCTAAACACCGTTCGTAAACATCTCAGCGAAGTCAAAGGCGGCGGATTGCTGCGGGCGTGCCGTGCCGGACAGCTGATCACATTGATCTTGTCCGATGTGCTCGGTGACCCTGTCGACTTGATCGCATCGGGCCCCACGGTCGAGGACACCTCAACCAAAGCGGACGCGCTCGCTGTGCTGGCCAAATTCGATCCCCAGCGAAACTTGCCCGCATCGGTCTACGACGCCTTAAATTCCGCTCCCGCCACGGCTGCGAAACCCACAACGACCGCCACGACATGCATCATCGGCAACAACGCACTAGCGGTCGATGAAGCGGGAATGGTTGCCGAGCGGCTTGGCTACAACCACATCATGCATTCGGCCACCGCCTGCGAGCCATCGGCTGAACAAGTGGGACGCGAATTTGCCGAGATGCTCGTCGCGATGCTTCGCAGCAACGACGAACATCGATCGAACTGTTTGATCACCGGCGGCGAACCCGTCGTCACGCTCGCGCCCGCAGAGATCCGAGGACTCGGCGGCCGCAACCAGCAACTCGTGCTTGCCGCCTATCAGCACCTACTCGGCTGTGGTCTGAGCGAAGACGAGTGGAATCAAATCACATTGTTGTCCGGCGGCACCGACGGCGAAGATGGACCGACCGACGCAGCCGGTGCGATTCTGGACGTCAGCGTGCATCAGTTGGCCAGCAAAAAACAACTCGACATCGCCGACTATTTGCGACGTAACGACGCCTATCATTTCTTCGAGCAAACCGGGGGTCTGATTCAGTGCGGTCCCACCGGCACGAACGTATGCGACATCCGAGTAGGCGTGATCAAAGAAAGTCGCTGATCGCTCCGCGATCAAAGCGTTTCGCAGCGTGTAGGCCGGATCAAGTCGCCCCAAGCGACGCAGATCCGGCGTGATGCGAAAGTGACGGTGAATTCATTGCCGATTCATCATCCCATTGTCGCACGGCTTTCCAAGCCGTTAGCGAGCCTCACGTTTGATCGTCCAGGCGAGACGGCTAACGGCGATCTACGCGTACCGCCGCTGACCACGACGGCTTCAGCTTGGAAAGCTGGCCGACAATGATCCGGCCTACGGTGATTTCGCCTACGGAAAATCACGATTGGATCGCGGTTTGCTCGACGACTTTGGTTGACTTCGACTCTCGCGTGCTTGCCCACACGATCCCCGCCCCTGCCAGTGCGATCGCACTGGCAACGACCAACCACACTAGCGGCAAATGCGCTTGATCGTCTAATTCACTTCCGAAAAACTGGAAGTGTTCATGATAACGCGCGACGATCTCCAGCAGCCCGTTGTGCACCAGATGCATCAGCATGCCGGGCAGCACACTGCCAGTGCGATAGGCGATCCATCCCAAGATCAATCCCAGCAGCGTGGTCGGGATAAACCGCTCAATCAACAGGGCGTTGCCGGTAAACACATGGAACAAACCAAACAAGACCGCCGTCAGCATGATCGTGCGTGCGGGTGACATCACTCGCAAGAACGCGGAGAATAAAAATCCACGAAAACACAATTCTTCGATCACCGCCGGAGCCACGGCAAACGTCAGCAGCAACAACCACGGTGGCACTTGTTTCCATGCCGCCAATTGCCCCAACGCCTCTTCGATTCGCTCTTCACTCAGACCACCGATCCCGATTGCTTCGGCGAACACAAACGCCTCATGGGCGAGCGTCCAAGCTCCCATTCCGATCAACACGACCCCAATAAAACTGAGCATCGGCGGCATCTGCAATCGAAACGTGCTGCGATATCGATGGCGTCCCAAAAACGCGGCGACAAACGGCACTAGGCCAAACGTCAACAACAGCGTCAAGATGTTCAACCAAAACTTGGCCGACAAAGAAATCTGGTCGCCAAAGATCAGCAAGAACCGCATCAACCCGTTGGAGCCAACAAAATAGATCGGCACCAACAGCGACAACATCAACGCCGCCGACTCGACGCTCGGCACCGGCGTCATTTTCTTAGGCCGATGAAAGAACGATCCAATCGATTGTTCGCTTGTCCGCGTCACTGCGTCGTTACCAAACAAACGCGAAGCCACCGCCAAGGCGGCCGAGGCATAACCGATCGTGCTGACAATTGCCGCCAACGCGCCCACGGGATGAAACACTCCGGCAAGCAGATCGCGAGCCAACAAGACGATGCTGATCAGCGGTGCAATCGCCAAAGGCCCGCTCAGCTCGACGCCCGGCATCAGCGACAACATCCCCGGCGCTAGCGCTAGCAGCATCACGGGAATCAAGTAGGCCTGAGCTTCTTTGAACGACTTGGCAAAGCTCGTCAAACACAACAGCAATGCGGAAAAGAACCCGCTAAAGAGCACCAACAACCCCAGGATTTGCAGTACGGCGATCCATGGAAACGCGTCATCCCCGGTTAAAAACCGCATCATTCCCGACACCCACAGCGTCGTGAACATCGCCAACAAATTGATCATCGCCGTCAATAACGCCACGATCACGACCGCGATGTATTTGGCAAACAACACGTAGAATCGCGGCACCGGAGACGCCATCAACGATTCCATCGTGCCGCGTTCTCGTTCCCCGGCGGTCAAGTCGATTGCCGGATAGACCGCTCCGGTAATCGTCATCAATACCAACACCAATGGCACGATCGTTGCCAACAGAGGCATCTCGTCCTCTTGGCCAATTTCGTCCACGACAATATCGGCCGGAGGACGGTAATCGGGCGCCAACATCTTCGCCACTTGTTGAGCAAAGTTGGACCGCAACCACTGCAATCGTTCGACTAAGACACGACGCGCATTCTGGCTACCGCCATCACCACGAAACGCGGTGATGATCACTTGCGGTGGTTCCTCGAATTTAATTTCAACGGCTAGATCGATTTGATTCGCATACAACGCATCAACCGGATCGATGCCTTCGCTCAAGCGAATATCAAACTCGGCGATCCCTCCGCCGCTCGATTTTGCGACCGAATCGGGCGGAGCACTTTTGGGATCGTCCAAATACGACCGCAACAGTTCGCCTTCGCGTTCGGTTGCCACCCCGACGAGAAACACATTGCTGGGCCGAGCACCAGACGTCAACAAAAAACGATTCAGCGCCATGCTCAGCAGCGGATACAACAGCAGCGGCATGATCAACAATGTCATCACGGTCCGTCGATCACGGATCGTTTCCCGCAGTTCTTTTTGACAGAGCCGAAGAATCCGCCCCTTCATCACGTGTCCGCTCATGCTGCCGCCTCGCCGTTCATCAAGTCGACAAACATATCCACCAGGTGTTCGCGACCGGTGGCTTGTCGCAGCTCACTCATGTCGCCTTCGTATTCCAATCGGCCTTGATGCAACAAGCCAAATCGATCGCACAATCGCTCCGCTTCATCGAGTCGGTGCGTACACACGATCACCGCCTTTCCGGCTTGCCGTAAATGTCCGATGTATTCAAAAATGGTTTGCACACCGACGACGTCCAAACCACGCGTCGGTTCGTCCAACAACATCACCGGGGGGTCGTGAATCAAACCACGCACGAGCGTCACACGTTGGCGTTGCCCGGTGCTGAGTGTGCCGGCACGACGATCGAGCAAATGCTCGATTCCCATCAGCTTTGAAAGCTCTTCGGCCCGGGTCGCTGCGAGATCGGGATCGACGGCATACAGATCGCCGAAATACAACAACATCTCGCGTACACTCAGCCAGGGATAAACGCCGTCATTGGACGAAACAAATCCCAATCGCGACTTCACTGCGATCGGATCGATCGTGGTGTGAATCCCATCGACTGCCGTGTAGCCGCTGTCGGGTTCAAGCAACCCGAGAATAATTCGCAGCGTCGTTGTCTTGCCCGCTCCGTTGGGTCCCAACAACCCGTAGACCTCTTCCTGTGGCACCGTCAGCGACAAGTCGTCCACCGCGCGGACTTCGCCGTCATCGAGCGAAAAAGTTTTAACGAGCGAACGGACTTGAAGCATTCGAATGTCGACCGTCAGAAAAGTTCGAAAAAGCGTTTGGTGTCACCAGCATACCAGACGGACGATCACGCCTGGGGCTCGGTCATTTTCCAAGGATCGAGAGCTTCGGTCAGCGTGTCCTCAGGCAAAATTCCCTTTTCACGACACAGTTCACGAATCGTTTGTCCCGACGCAAATGCTTCCTTGGCCAGTTTCGCTGCTTGCTCGTAACCAATCAACGGATTCAAACTGGTGCACATCGACAAGCTCTTCTCGACCGACGCCTCGCATGCCTGCGCGTTCGCTTCCATTCCATCGAGACAGAATTCGACAAACGCATCGCAGCCTCTCGATAACAAGTGAATCGATTCAAGAATCGTGTGCCCCATCACTGGCATCATAATGTTCAGTTGAAAGTTGCCCCCCGACGCACCACTGACCGTGATGCAGGTGTCGTTGCCCATCACGCGAGCGGTCAACTGCATCATCGACTCGCACATGACCGGGTTCACTTTTCCAGGCATGATCGAGCTGCCGGGTTGGCGACTTGGCAATTGGACTTCAAAAAATCCACAGCGTGGGCCGCTGCCCAACCAACGAATGCTGTTGGAAACGTTGAACAACGTTTGCGCGATGCATTTTAGTTCGCCGTGCGAATGCACCAAAGCGTCTCGCGTTGCGTTGGCTTCGAAATGATTCACCGCTTCGACAAACGCAATGCCGGTCTTGTTCGCTAATTCCTTGGCAACACGGGCACCGAATTCAGGGTGCGTATTGATGCCGCTGCCCACCGCCGTGCCACCGACAGCCAATTCCAAAACCGCATCACGCGCGGCTTCGGCTCGCGAAATCGACAACTCTAATTGACGAGCGAACCCACCAAATTCTTGTCCCAAACGCAGTGGCGTTGCGTCCATCAAGTGCGTGCGGCCGATCTTGATGATCTTGTCCCACTGTTTTGCCTTCTCCGCAAGCGACGCATGCATTTTGCGAAGCGTTGGCAACAATTTTGTTTCAATCTGAATCGCCGTCGCTACGTGAATCGCCGTGGGGAATGTATCGTTCGTACTTTGCCCCATGTTCACATGGTCATTGGGATGAATCAATTTTTCAGTGCCCAATCGATCGCCACCGGCAATCTCGATCGCACGGTTGCTGATCACCTCGTTGATGTTCATGTTGCTGCTGGTTCCCGATCCCGTTTGAAAAACGTCAATGGGGAACTGGTCCGCCAACTTGCCATCGGCAACCTCTTGGGCCGCCTGCAGCATCGCATTGACCTGCGCGTCGGTGAGCGGATTTTTCCCACTGCCGGTCAATTTCTCGAGATCGCGGTTGGCAACGCCGCAGGCGAATTTGACCAATCCCATGGCCGAGATCATCGACGGCATCAATTCCCAACCGCTGATCGGGAAATTTTCGACAGCGCGCTGAGTCTGGGCTCCGTAATAGGCCTCGGCGGGCACTTGAACGTCGCCCATGGAATCATGTTCGGTGCGGTACTGGGTCATCGGTTTCACTTCGTCGATTACGGGATTCAAAAACGTTCGCTAAGGCGGCCATCATAAAGCGCCGATGGACGTTTTGACGAGGCGGCTAGAGATCGCGGATTGCCCTCGGCAAAAGCCCCGCAATTCTTTGCGACCCTTTGACATCCCTTGTGCCCCCACCACGGGCGTTGAGAAAGTGTTTAGAATTGGCAGCTGAATTGCCCCCTCCCCACCTCATCCCCCATTTTTATCACGGCTCCCGCATGACGCGACCCAGATTGGTTTTTCTCGTTTTATTGCTACTCACCCTCGCCTTGTGCGTCATCCCCAGCGGGGTCATTGCTCAAGCCGTCTCGCCCGCCGCAGATGCTTCGCTTGCCGAAACGATCCCCGGCACCCCCGCCGAGCTTGCGACCAGCGGCAGCACGCTGAACCAGACCCCGGTACTGATTTTGGCGGTGGGAATTTTTTGCGTGCTGGGGATGATCATTGCCTTGAAGCTAAACGCGTTTCTGGCGCTGATCATCTCGGCTTTAATCGTCAGCTTGCTGGTGGGGCTCACGCAGGGCGGATCAGCGGGAGCTCGAATGGACGCCGTCGTCTCGGCCTTTGGCAGCTCCGCCGGCAGCATCGGTATCGTGATTGCGATGGCAGCCATCATCGGCAAATGCATGCTCGATAGCGGAGCCGCCGACCGCATCGTTCGCAGTGCCGTTAACATCACCGGAGAAAAGAAGGCATCGATCGGTTTGATGGTCAGCGGCTTTGTGCTCGCGGTACCTGTCTTTTTTGACACCGTCTTTTACTTGCTAGTCCCGCTCGCGCGAAGTTTGCATCGCCGCACCAACAAGCACTATCTTCGTTACTTGATGGCGATTGCCACGGGCGGAGCGATCACGCACACATTGGTTCCCCCCACCCCAGGACCGCTGCTTGTCTCCTCGATTCTCGGAGTCGAAATCGGCATGATGATGTTGGTGGGAACCCTCGTCGCCTTGCCAGCGGCGATCGTGGGTTTGATTTTCTCAATCGTGATCGACAAAAAGAGTCCCGTCGAAATGCGGCCACTCGGGGCCAACGAAAACAAACACAAACCGTTGCTTGATGATCAATTGCCCTCGTTCTGGATCGCGTTATTGCCCGTGATCTTGCCCGTGGTGTTGATTGGAGCCGGTACGCTTGCGACCACCGTGGCGGACCGCGAAGACCGCGCGATGCTGAGTGTTGCCGACATCAAGGATTTTGATGCGTTGGCCAGCGAACTTGCCGCTGCGACGCCCAATTCACCTGCCGGTCGCGTGATGGCAAGCAGTGCCCTGAACGACAACGAATTGGCGCTGCTGAAGAAACCTGCATCCAGTGACGCCGCCAAGAACGAAGTCGTCGCGGTGCTGAACGAAGTGCTGCTAGACCAAGAACTGTATGCCGAGCAAGCGTTCCTGGGCGTCGCGTTGTCGGATGTATCGAAGTCAAAGATCGGCGCCAACCAACTGCGGATGAAACCGGTCGATCGCCGACGCATGAACCGCGCCTTGCTCGAAGACGCCTTTCCCGATTTGATTGCAACGCATGATTGGAATTCTCCGAAACGTGAACTCGCCGATTCATTGTCACTATGGAGCAACCCGAACTTTGCATTGCTGTTGGCGGCGATCTGCGCGATGCTGACGCTAAAGGTCGTGCGTCACTTGAGCTGGCGTGACCTTGCCGTGGACGTCGAAGAATCTCTCATGAGCGGTGGGGTGATTATCCTGATCACCGCCGCTGGCGGAGCATTCGGGTCGATGCTGACCGACACCAACATTAGCGACACGATCCAGCAAGCATTTCAAGACCAAGGCGGCTCGGGGTTGGCATTACTTGTGCTGGGATGGAGTATTTCCGCGGTGCTGAAGGTCGCCCAAGGCAGTAGTACGGTGGCGATGATTATCGGTGCGGGAATGATGTCCGCTATCATCGGAGACGTTAAGCCGGAATACAACATGGTCTACGTCGCGACCGCCGTGGGCGCCGGATCGCTGATGGGCAGCTGGATGAACGACAGCGGCTTTTGGGTGTTCACCAAAATGGGTGGATTGACCGAAGGCGAATCGCTACGAAGCTGGACGCCACTGTTGGCGGTATTGTCGCTGGTGGGTTTATTGGCAACATTGGTATTAAGCCAAGTACTTCCACTGCGAGCCAGTATGTGAGCGTATCGTCACCCACACCCAAGAATCCTTCTTCCGAGAAGCAACCGGATTCAAGTGAACGCGTGGCAAGCCCAAGATTACTGGGCTGCGCCGCTACACTCGGCTCGGTGGTGGTGACCTGCCTGCTGTTGTTTTTCAATGCCTCGTTTGTGATGGCGCTGCTGACCGCGGCGGAATCCAACTTTCCAATTTGGGCCAAAAACGCCGAGGCCTCTCAGTTTATCTTGTTTACGACGCCGCTCGTGCTCGTTGTACTGCAATGGATGTTTATCGATTACGCCCGCAGCCGGTTCCGCCGTTAGGTTCCGCCGGCGAAATTGGGTAAGGGCCGTCGGGACCAGCGATTACAATAGCCTGAACCTCCCGATGGATCGCAATGGTGGAAGCGTGCCTTCACACCAAACGGGTGGTGTTTATCGCGGTGCGGTGCATGTTCAATGCCATCGACTTTGGGTAGCGTCACGGCGCGAGCCGTCCGGTCGCAGCGAGTAAAACGTTCGATATTGACCGGGCGGCTCGCGCCGCTCCGCTACGAACACCAACCGCCGAGTGCCAAAGTAGATGGCATTGGGCGTGGGGCCTCGCCCGGTCCTATTCGAATTGTACTTTTCAGCTGCTCTGTTAACCAAACCAGATGTCCGAAACACGCTTGCCAAAACCTTACCGCAGCCGACTTAAACGCGTGATCGGTGCAGCGATACGGATTGTCGCCGTCGGGTACGTAACCATCTTAGTTTTCATGGTCGCCATGGAAACTCGCTTGGTCTATCCCGGTGCGTTCATGAACATTCCACCGCAATCCGCTGCGGGGGTCGTCTCCGTCAACTACGAATCGGCTGATGGCACGCCGTTGACGGGACAACTTTACGAACATCCCAACGCTGAGCACACGCTTTTGTATTTTCACGGCAATGGCATCACGGCAGCTCGTGAAAGCACCACGGCGGCTTGGCTTGGCGACCAGTTAAACGCCAATGTCTTCGTCGCCGAATACCGTGGTTTTGACGGCATGGATGGGTCCCCAGATGAAGCCGGCGTGATCGCAGACGCATTGGCTGCTCGTGATTTTGCGTGCCAGCGGTTTTCGATTCGGCCTGACCAATTGATCCTGTACGGCCAATCGCTCGGCGGCGGTTGCGCGGTCGCGGTAGCCGCCCAGGGAGGCGCCAAACTGCTCGTCCTGGATCGCACATTTGATCGAATGGTCGACGTCGCAGCGGGAATGTATCAATTCATCCCCGTCAATTTGTTGATGCGCAATCGCTACGATTCGATCGCCCGAATTCAAAACTACTCGGGGCCTCTTGTTCAGATCCATGGCACCGGTGACCGCTTGATTCCAATCAAGCATGGCAAACGCTTGTATGCCGAGTCCCCCTGTTCGCCAAAACATTTCGTCGAGATTGACGAAATGGGGCACAACGATCCCACCCCACCAAGTGCATGGGAAGAGTGCCGTGAGACAATCGATACGTTTTTGTCAAACTCCCCCTAACAAACGCCGCCCTATGAAAACCACTCACCTCGCGTTTGCCTTTTTCCTGCTGCTATCGACGCCACTCGTCGCGAAAGAACCCGCCGCGGCAACATCCGACGCGGCTAGCCCTCTGTACTCGATGATCGATGCGGCCAAGCAAGTGCCGAAGATGCGTTGGGAAGATACATCGGGACCGGTGCACCAATTGATCTATGAAGGCGAGTCGTACCAGGGGCATCCGACCGAAGTGTTTGCCTTTTACGCGTCCCCCAGCACGCTGGGCGAGAACTCTGGCTCGGCCATCCCTGACAGCAAAACGAAGTACCCGGCAGTCGTGCTGATCCACGGAGGTGGCGGAACCGCGTTTGCCGAGTGGGCATGGCTGTGGGCCAAGCGTGGCTATGCCGCAATCGCCATGGATTTGGCCGGCTCACGTCCGATCGATCCGGTTTACGATCCCAACACCGGAGTCCCGATTCGCAATCAAACCGCACGACGCGAAACAAGAACGCGTTTGCCGCTCGGCGGACCGGACCAAGGACACGACACCAAGTTTGACTCGATTGGCGCCGATGTTTCCGATGATTGGCCCTACCATGCCGCATCCAGCGTGCTTCGCGCACATTCACTGATCCGGTCGTTTGACGAAGTCGATGCCGAACAAACCGCAGTCACGGGAATCAGCTGGGGCGGTTACACGACTTGTCTGGTTGCATCACTTGATGATCGCTTCAGCGCCGCTGTTCCCGTTTATGGTTGCGGCTTCTTATATGAAGGCGAATCGGTTCAGAAACCCTCGATCGACCAGCTTGGCGAACGCCGCAACGCTTGGATCCAAGCGTACGATCCCTCGAGCGTGCTGACACAGTGCCGCGTTCCGATTTTGTTTGTCAATGGAACCAATGACATTCACTATCCGCTAGACAGTTATCAAAAGAGCTTTGATGCAGTGCCGGGTGAAAAGCAGATACGCATCGAAGTCAACATGCCGCATGGGCATCCTGCCGGTTGGGCTCCGCAGGAGATCGGAATCTTTATCGATTCACATTGTCGCGGCGGCGTGCCGCTGGCGACGCTTGAAATCCCGGTCGTGCAAGAAAACGAGGTGCACGTCCAATATAAAAGCCAAACTCCGCTCGAATCAGCGACACTGCACTACACGACTGACACGGGACTGCGATCCAAACGCAAATGGAAAAGTATTTCCGGCAAAATCACCGATGCGGTTGTCATCACCGCCGCTCCACCCCAAGACGCAAACACGTGGTTCGTCTCGGTCACCGACCAACGGGACGCGATGGTCACCACGCCGGTTCAGTTTCAATGACATTGCAATTCGGTTACGCCACGATTTCGCTGATGTCGATCAAATGCAATTGCCGTCCCTCGTGGTGCGGCGAATCGATCACCACCGACTTGCCATCGTTACTGTTTCGTGGATGCGTGTCACAACGCCACTCGCCGGTGTATTCGGGCGGCGAATAAAAATGACCGAGCGAAACGACACGGTTTGACGGCACGTGATACAGATACGGATTCTGCGTGCGTGCCCCTTTCTGTGGATAGGTGTCATTTAGAATCCACTCGTTATCCGTATTGGGCACATAGGTGTTGTGCCCATTTTGCTTCATCACCCCTTCGCCCACCGTTTGAACTTCGTCACTTTGATCGCGAAACAGATAGAAACCTGACGATTTGCCCATCGGTTTCGTCCACGCACAAACATGCGACGGATCTCGCCAGATAAAGTGCGACGTTTCTCCCGATGGATCGAGGATATAGGGATCGCTACCGTCCATTCCAACGGTAAACATTCGTGTCGTGAAGCGTCCCGCCGGTTCGGCATCGGGCCCATCACCGGTGCTCTCACGCCATCGATGCAAAACAATAAATCGCGAGCTATCGGGGCTGACAAGCAGATGATTAAAGTAGTTCCACTTGTCGGCTAGCGATTTGCCTTGATAGTCGATCCGAGCGGCTGCGGCGAGCGAAAAGATCAACTCGGACTCGCCCGTTTCCATGTTCATCTTCCAGACGCCCGAATCCTCAGGTGCTCGCAATTGCGAGCAAGGATCGGTCAATCCGACGTATCCGTAGCCCGGACGCATCCGCTGGATCCGCGAAAAGTCGGCCGTGATCGCCCATTTCCCGTCTCCGCTGAGTGCATAGATCGGTCGCGGCAGTGTGCGAAGCTTTTTGGTCTTCACATCCATCACCCGGCAAACATGTTGGTCGCCTTGGCGATCATTCCAAACCACTTCCGACTCGGATTGCGGACGCCACTGCAACATACAACCTTGTTGCCATCCCCACGCACTGCTTTTGCCGAGCGGGATCCATCTGTCATTGTCCGCCGTGTCGACCATACCGACGCGAATCGTGTCGTCCGCACGCGGAGTACGATGCTCAAACGCCACTTCGCCTGACAAGACAAAACGATTGGTCGGATCAAATTCAAGTTTATCGTAGTAGCCAAACCAGTGATTCAGGGGCCCCCGAGTGATTTGCCGCACCGGCGGAAGCGACTCGGCCGCTTGGGCACTCGCTTGATCGGCATGGCTAATTCGGCCGACCGCCGCCAACGCGGTTGCCGAAGCAATGGTTTTTAGCGTGCTTCGTCTTGAAGATACAAAATTCATCGGGAGGGAATACCTAGTCGTATTTTGGGGCGGGGGAGGGCAGGGGAGGCGAACTTTCACGGACGCCGCGTGTTGCCCATTATAACGGAATCGACGTCACGGTAGCTTGGGGGTGGCATGAAAACAGAGTCGGTAATGCTACACTGTGGCCGATTGTGAAAAAGTCATCCACTTGACGCCCCACCCTAATTGATTGATTCCCAAAGGATATAGAGTTATGCCAATTTGCCGATTCAGCGACGCTGAGGGGAACCCGCAGTTTGCGATTTACGAGGGTTCACGGATCTGTCCCCTCTCGACGCTGACCGATACTCCGGTGACCCAAGCGGAAGTATTGGCCGGAGGTGCAAAATGGCTCGCGGAACTGCCCAAACCGACCGAGTCCCAGTGGCAACCGGTGCCCGACAAACTGCTGCCTCCGATTGACACCCCCGAAAAGTTGATTTGCATCGGCTTGAATTACCGTGACCACGCAATTGAAACGGGATCTGAAATCCCCTCGGAACCAGTCGTGTTCAGCAAGTTCAACACAGCACTGGTGGGGCATGGCGACGAAATTCGCTTGCCGCGTGTTTCAAACGAAGTCGATTACGAAGCGGAATTGGTGGTCGTGATCGGAAAAACGGCCAAGCATGTTTCCCAAGAGGACGCGATGAATTACGTCTACGGGTACACGTGCGGCCACGATGTCTCGGCTCGCGATTGGCAAAAAGGACGCCCCGCCGGCCAATGGTTGCTCGGCAAAAGCTTTGACACGTTCGCCCCCGTGGGGCCCTGCATCGTCACCACAGGTGAATTGGCGGACTCAAGCGACGTGCGAGTGAAAATGCATCTCAATGGCGAGGTGGTTCAAAACAGTACCACCGCTCAGCTGATTTTTAATATCGGCGAATTGATCGCACATCTGACGAAAATCATGACGCTCCACCCCGGCGACCTGATTTTCACAGGCACTCCGCCCGGCGTGGGTGCCGCCCGGAAGCCGCCTGTGTTCTTGAAACCTGGCGATGTCTGCAAAGTGGAAATTGATGGCATCGGCACGTTGAGCAATCCCTGTGTCGCGGAATAAACCAGACGGTGATTCGAGGGGAATGCTAGATCTATAAAAGCTAGCAACCACGATCCGTCTTCTTTCGCTAATCCTCAAGGTCGACCTGACCGATACAATCCCATAAGCGGTGATGGTGGATGCGCGATTCGAGTGATTGCGTGGTAGAGCAGTGTGACTCGTCGCAGTCGCTGTGATCCTGACACCCACCGCCAGACGATTCGCAATTCGCGTCATTTCGGCAAGGGAGGTAAGCAAACGTGGTTGAGCAGGGTACCGCTGCACTGCCGTCGCCACATCGAGGCGGGGCAATGGATGATCCCACGCCAAGTGAAGGCCCCTTCGTCCGCTGGGTGATGGAATGGGGATCGGCAGTGGTCGATGGCGTGACGACAGTGGGTGACATCGCCATCTTCGCATGGAAGATGTTTGTTTGGTTGTTCACCCGAATGCCTCGTCGCGGCACAATTTTGCCGAATTTTTATCAAGTCGGCGTGCTCAGTTTGCCCGTCGTCGCGTTGACTGGCACATTCATCGGCATGGTGTTAGCCGTCAACAGCTATTACCAATTTCATGCCTTCGGGCTCGAAAACCGGCTGGGGGTCGTCATCAACACCTCGTTGGTCCGCGAGCTTGGTCCGGTCCTTGCCGCCACGATGCTAGCAGGCCGTGTGGGCAGCGCCATGGCAGCGGTCTTGGGGACGATGCGGGTGACCGAACAAATCGATGCACTCACCACGATGGGTGCCGATCCGATTCATTACTTGGTTGTGCCCCGATTCTTGGCCTGCATTTTGCTAATTCCTGCGCTGACGATCATGGCCGATTTCATGGGCATTGTCGGTGGCTATTTTTACAGCGTCGTGATCCTCGGAATTGATCACGCCGCCTACCTGAACCATTCGCGTGAAGGCGTACGCGGCTTTGATCTGTTCAACGGCATCTTCAAGAGTTTCTTCTTTGGCGGCGTGATTGCGATTGTCAGTTGTTACCGAGGCTTTAACTGCCAAGCGGGTGCCGAAGGGGTTGGCAAAGCAGCCACCGCGGCGTTTGTTTACTCGTTTGTGTTGATCTTGGCGATCGACTTGGCGCTCAACATTTTCTTGGATGCGTTGTACTTCAAACTCTATCCCGAAGGAGCGTCGATCCTGTGACCTCCGATAACGATTACGAATACGAACTTGATCCCGAACCGAACGCGGGCGATACCTCCGAGTCATTGATCGAGGTCGACGATCTGAGCGTGGTGTTTGAAAAGCAAACGATTTTGCAAGACATCAACGTCTCGATCTTGCGTGGCCAAACGATTGCAGTGATTGGCGAAAGCGGCTGTGGCAAAACGGTCTTCATGAAAACGTTGGTCGGTTTGATCCAACCGACACAGGGCTCGATCTCGTTTGACGGTCGCCGTTTCGATGAAATGGGGATGGCCGAGCTGACGCAAACTCGCAAGCGGTTCGGATTTGTTTTTCAGAACGCAGCGTTGTTCGACAGCATGTCGATCTTCGAGAACGTGGCGTTTCCGTTGCGGCAGAACGAAGTCGTGGCGGAAACCGAAGTCCGCGACCGCGTGATGCAGCATCTGATGGAAGTCGGATTGCCAAATGAAGTCGCGCGGAAGTATCCGGCCGAATTGTCCGGTGGGATGCGAAAACGGGTCGGACTCGCGCGAGCATTGATATTGGAACCGGAATTGGTCGTGTACGACGAACCGACCACGGGACTCGATCCGATCATGAGCGACGTGATCAACGAATTGATCCTCGAAACGCGGCGGCGGTATCCGGTGACCAGCATCGTGGTCACGCACGACATGCACACCGCTCGCAAAGTCTCGGACCGCGTGCTGATGTTTTATCCTCGACGCCGACTCGGGCCTGGTGAGTCGCAAGTGTTATTTGACGGATCGCCCAGTGATCTTGAACACGCTGACGATCGACGCGTTCGACAATTTGTTCGTGGCGAAGCGGGTGAACGGTTGAAGGAGATGTCGCTGCAAAGCGAAGGCTAAGAAAATATCATGGACGATAATAAACTACGGTTTGGCGTTGGGGTGTTGGTCGTTTCGTCGATCGGCATCGGCATCATTTTGACATTCTTGTTCGGTGCGTTCCCCAACGTCCTGAATCAAGACTACACGTTGTTGGTCGAGTTCCCTTCGGCCGAAGGGGTCAGCCCGAACACCGCCGTGCTGCGCGATGGCGTGCGGATTGGCCGCGTCGATGAGATATCGCTACTTCCCGAAGGCGGTGTCTTGGTGTCGTTGGCAATGGACAGCTCCAAACCGATCGACCGCCACTACATTCCCACGATCGGAAATAGCTCGCTTGTGACGGGCGATGCCGCGATTGAATTCGTGCGAGCGACGGAGCAGGAGCTAGAAAAAGCGTTAGGGGGCAAGATGGAATTAGTGAACACTCGCTTCGCCCATGAAGACTACTTGGACTACGGCAAAAAATCAAAAAACCCACTCAACACACTCTACAGCATGGAAGGTCAGATGTTGGAGACGATGGAATCGATCCGCAAAGCGGGCGATTCGATTGCCTTGGCGGGCGACAACGTCAACCAGCTTGCCGTCGAAGTCAAAAACACGGTGGGCGGGGCCGACCAAAACATGGATCGTTTGGCTCAAGAAGCGGTCGAGACGCTCGAAGAATTCCAAGGAGCGATTCGAGATGTGCGAAAAACCGTGGGCAACCCTCTAATCCAAGATGGACTCGAACGATCGATGGCCCAGCTGCCTGAACTGCTGATGAATGCTCAAAAAACACTCGATAGCACTCGAGAAACCTTCGAAAGTTTCCGCCGCGTCGGCGACCGATTCGAACGCGTCGGTGCAACGGCGGAAGAAACGATTGCGACGGCGCAGCGATCGGTGGCTAGCTTTGATCGCACAATGATGAATGTCGAAAAATTCACGCAGCCGCTCGGGGAACGTAGTGGCGAATTGATTGAGCAAGTGTTGCGAACGCTTGCGAGTGCCGACGTAGCACTCGCGGAACTCGAGACGCTGGGCCGCGCGGTCAACAACAGCGACGGATCCTTTAAACGATTCCTCGAAGACGACGAAATCTATTGGCAGGTTCGCCGCACGATTGAGAACATCGAACAGGCTTCTGCACGTATTCGCCCAATCATGGATGACGTTCGCATCTTTAGCGACAAAATTGCACGTGACCCTCGCGAGCTTGGTGTCCGTGGCGCACTGTCCAAACGCCCCTCCGGTGCAGGGTTTAAATAAGCGGGTGTGAAACGATCCGTCACCTCTCCCGGCGCAGCTGGGAGAGGTGACAGCAGGCTGCTGTGAATATAACGTTCGAGGAACACCGGGTGGCTTACGCTGCACCGCCAAAAAAGATGCACACCATTGCGCCACGAGAACCCCTATCTGGACTTGTGTTGGCGGGGCAACTTCAATTTGCAGGGCAGGGTGGGGCAGGGGAGCGTTATCGCTTTAACGCTTCGCTCAAAAACTTGTGTAGCGCCGCGGCTGGCTGGTAGCCCGTGCGATGCCCCACAATCTTGCCTTCGGGAACGCCGATCAGCGTGGTGGGATACGCCGCCACGTCGATACGTCCCAGTGTCGCTTCGTTCTCTTGAGGCGTCAACAGAATTGCGACGAAGTCTTGCGAGACACGTTGTTCGACCGTTTCATTGCTCCACGTATCACGTTTCATCGCGTCACAATAAACGCAGTGATCGGTCGAGATATAGATCACCATCGGTACATTGCGTCGACGTGCTTCTTGCCAACCCGAACGCAGCGTTCGGTGCCATGTCACGCGAGGTTTTGCCGCGTGGCTTAAAGGGGCCACCTCGGTATAGGTCGGCATCTCGGCAACGACGTTACCGGCATGCCCACAGACTGTCATGATTGCAACCAATGCAACTGCTAAACCCATCATAGGCTTGGTACAAACCATGATTCGTTTCATGGCGTTTTCTCCGAAAAGAAATGGGAAGATTCTGAAAAGCAACCTCTATTAGGCGAGGCAGACTAAATACCCCAATCCTCAAAGGCAACACTCATCCCCCAATAGAGCGTCAAAAACGGCCCAAATTCACCAGCTCAGCGAACGCCAAAGCTGGTTGCCCCCAGCAAAAACCGAGAAATTTTGCTTTTCGCAAGCTTGTTCCTCAATCGGCTGCCTTGGAAGCCCCGGGCAAAGCGGCAGCGGCTCGCGTTTTCGATGTGTCTGCAGGCGGGAGCCCAATGCCATCTACTTTCACACTAACCGGGTGGTTTTGTAACGGTGCGGCGTGAGCACTCAATCGGACGTTAGAAATCCGTAGAAACACTCTCGCGCGAGGCACGTGTGCCGAGAGCTCCCCATAAACCGTAGGGACTTTTCGATCCCGCCGGGACCGCGCTATTGGTTCCCGCACTCAGTGCGTTGCAGTAGACGCAGGGCGAGTTTGAATTGCCCGCCTCGATCGAATCGGTAATGAACTTTACCGCACCATCGGCCATCAAAATGTGCACACCGCCTTGATGCCGACTGCTTGCCGGCGCGATCCCGTAGGTGTCGGATTGCCCGACCAGACAGACCTCGGAATTAGGCGAGAGGATCGTATTGAATTGCGATTGCAACGTATGGAAATCGGCCCATCGGAACCCACGCTGAGAAACCGCTCCATACACCTTCGCACCGCTCGTCCAAAACTGCGGCCGAGCGGTATCGATATAGCCAAGATCAAAACATCGCTTGGGATTATTAGCCACTTTCAAAAAGCCACCCTTGGCATTCGAGAATCCTACGGATCGATTATCGCGATCACCCAAGCCCGTCATGATTTCGCCCACCGCGATCGTATTGGACAAACCATCAATGAAGTCACGGAACTTGATACTCTTGCGTGGCACAAACGCACCACGCAAACCACAGCGAGCACGTTTCTTGGCGGTCGGGTCACGGTTGTACAACCAACGCGTTCCACTCCAAACCGTGACCCCATGTTCGGCATCATAGAAACCGTCGCCGGTACAGGCGGCATAATTCGTTCGCCCCAACGCGGGCACCCCACGGCCTGGATCGCTAGGGCAGCGAAACGTTGAAATCTCGGTTGCCCAAGGGGGATAATTGCCGTTCCAAGGGCGAGGACCAAAGGCAGGCCAAATGTCGCCATCGGACTCCAACATCGGCTCGCTCAACTGTTCCCACAACGCCTGCTGTTCGACAAACGGCAACAGCCCCACCAAATAGGTCAGCTCGATTCGTGTAAACGCGGAACCATCTTTTTTGTCGGCAAGCGACGTGCTGTTGGTATTTTCGTTGGTGGGCCCCACTCCGTGAATCGGCAGCTGATGGTGGGCGGAATGATAGTTGTGCAGCCCCAGCCCAATTTGCTTGACATTGTTACTGCAACTCATCCGCCGCGCCGCTTCGCGAGCCGCTTGGACCGCAGGCAATAACAATCCAACTAACACGCCGATGATAGCGATTACGACCAGCAGTTCGACCAAAGTAAAGGCGAGTGAAACGCGAGAAGAGACTCGTGTCGTCATGGCGGATCTTTCAATACGATCCCGCTCAATTCCAACCTCGCGATGCTTTTCAATCTCGCGATGCTTGACCGACCATGCTGCCTGTTCGAATGCGTCGGAACAGTCAAAGCCGATCGGGCAAAAGGAGTGTTGCAACAAGCCGCAACGTCGTGGTGGTTTCCTTACTCTTCTCGTTCTGCCTCGGACGCCGATTCTTCTTCAGCCGCCTGAGCCATGATCTCGTCGTAAGAATACTCGTCACTTTCTTTGACCAAGCTTTCACGCGGTTCCCCACAGCCTGTCACGAGACAGAGCGTGACGGGAATCGCCAGCAAGAAAAGCCCGATACGAAGGACCGCTAATGAAGCCCCATGATCTGGCTTAACGAAAGAAGCGTGCGAGAGTGAAACACGTCGCAGAAGACTCATCCGCTGCCCCCGGGGTTGCAAGCTGAGTGAGTAGGGTGATTAGAAACTAGAACAAGTAGTCCCCTTGTTCTAACGCGATCGACGCTGCATTACCAGTTTTTAGTCGCCAAGTTTTCAACAAAACCATGCTGCGGAGTTACGATAAACGAAGTTCGATTCGCAGTGAATCTCGCTAACGATCCTTTTTAAGCAGCGTTCCCAACCATGGTCGACCAGTTTCTTCGAGCGGGAACCCGTCGCGGCGAACATGCAGTGTAGCGAGCGTGGCGACATTCGCCTGCACGATTAAACACGAGGAACGCTAAACACGAGGCACGCTAAACACGAGGCACGCTAACGGCTTGGTAAGCCGCGTGACAATGCGCTACGACAAAACCTAGATTCCCAACGCTTGAGTGACCAAGGTTTGGATCGGCGAAATCTCGGACTTCGTTACGTAGAGACGGTCACCGGTTTTAAGCGCGTAGTCCGATTCGGGCAGGACCACCGTGTGACTTTCGTTCATGCGAACTTCCATACGGATACCTCCGATGGCTTGCGGCGAACTGCGATACAGAACCGCGTTGACCGATCCGAGTTTCTGCAACACCCCGGTCTGTTTTAGTAGATCGCTCACAAAGACCGATCGGCCACTCGATTCGGGCGGCAATGGCAGCACACGAACGGGTTCATCCTTGTCGACCGCAACTTGCAGGACGATGGAGTTTTCCGCCTGAGCTTGGCGAACTTTCTGATACACCACTGCGTCCATCGTCTCGTCGAGCCCACGATGGCCTCCTGCGACTCCGGAGGCGACGTAATTCGTCCCCGGCTCGGCTGGATTGAATCCTGGCAAATTGAAGGCGGAACATCCCACGCTCGATCCAACCACCAAAACGGAAAGAACGAGAGCCGAGGCCAGACTTGCCGAAGAAGGGAAGACCAAGCCCACGCAGCGGTCGCCTTTGAGGGATGGGCACATGTGATGTCTCGATAAATGGATGGTCGGTGTTAAACTTTGCCGGTTAGGTCAGATAAACCATCCAATCGACATTTCGGGGCCAAATCATCACTAAAAACCGAAAAGTCATAAAATTCGCTGAAGAACCGGTCAAGAAATGCTGTTTCCTGCTTCACGTGGGAAGCATCGATCGCTATAGTGCCGGGCTTCCCAGAACTTGAAATTTTGCTTTTTACCACGCTAAGTGGCGGAGAAGATCGATGGCACGGCAATGTGAAACGTGCGGTAAGAGCGTCCAAATGGGCAACCGAATCGAAACACGTGGTAAGGCCAAATACCTTGGTGGTGTTGGTACGAAGATCACCGGATGTACACGCCGGAAATTCGTCCCTAACCTCCAGAAAGTGCATGTCACCATGCCTAATGGCCAAAACAAGACAATGCGAATTTGCGTTCAATGCATCCGCAGTGGCGCAGTCCGCAAGACGGTGAAAACCAAACCGTTTGACGTTAGTGGCGCCAAGAAATAGTGCGTTATTAGCGTGTGACGGGCGTTTAAACCCAATCACGAGGAAAAATCGATGGCCCTCTCTGCGGATGATGTTCGGCGACTAGCGATGCTGGCTCGTCTTGAGCTTTCCGACGATGAAGTCAATGCGATCGGCCCCCAGATCACCAAGATCCTGGGGTTCGTTGAGCAATTGTCTGAACTCGACACCGAGGACATCGAACCGATGACAACGGCGCTGGACGTCGACAATCGCTGGCGCGCCGACGAATTGCAGCCAAGCTTGACCAATGATCAAGCCCTGCAAAACGCTCCGGCACGTGACGATGACTGCTTTCTTGTTCCTCCCGTTCTTGGCACTGCCGGAGCGAAGAGCTAGGAATGCTGGCCTTGGCTGATCCGGTTCAACACGGATTTGAGAGCCTAGTGCCGCCATTGGTCGCAATCTTCCTTGCAATTGCGACGCGTCGAGTTGTCCTCCCCCTCGCAGCGGGTGTGTTTGCCGGTGCGGTGCTGCTTGCGCGCGCCGACCCAGAAAAATCGCTCCTCGATTCGTTTTTCATCTTTGCCGGCGCGATCGACGCCAGCCTTCGCAACTTTGATCATCTGCAAACGCTCGCCTTCACGCTTTTACTCGGTGCGATGGTAGGAGTGATGGAAATCGGCGGAGGGATCGAGGCGCTGATCGCGAAGCTTTCTCGCTGGATTCGCTCGCGACGAAGCGCCCAAGCGATGATTTCTGTCAGCGGATTGGCCATCTTTTTTGACGACTACGCCAACACGCTACTGATTGGCGGAACGATGCGTTCCACGGCCGACCGCTTCGGACTCTCACGCTCGAAATTGGCCTACCTTGTCGACAGCACGGCGGCTCCCGTCGCAGGCCTTTCCCTAGTCAGCACCTGGGCGGCAATCGAAATCAGCTACATGAGCGAGGGACTCGCTGACGCAGGGGTCACCGCCCCGTCCGCGGGGTTCGCGTTATTTATCCAGTCGATTCCGTATCGTTTCTATCCGATCCTGGCGATCGTGATGGTGTTTTTGGTCTCGATCACGGGACGCGATTTTGGAGCGATGAAACGAGCCGAAGAAGCGTCAATAGACCGCTCGCCCCACAACCCAACCGCGGATCGGGAAACAACAACACTCCCTCGTCCGCCACTCCTTTGGCTCGCGGCGGTCTTACCGATCGTGGCGTGCATCACGGCGCTAGTAGCGACGTTGGTGGTGACGGGCTGGCAACCCGGCGCCAGCGCCGCGTCGGCCAGCGTGTTGCAGGATACGATTGAAATTCTCGGCAACGGGAAATCGTATCTTGCCCTGATCATCGGCGGTGCGGTGGGACTTGCTACCGCCTGGCTGACCCATGCAAAGTTTGGCAAATGCGAACTCGAGACCCTCGTCATGGGAACCCTGCGAGGCGCCTGGCAAATGATGCCGGCGATGATCATCCTCTGGCTCGCCTGGGCACTGAGCGGAATGACCGGCGAGGATGCACTGCAAACCGGCGACTACCTATCAAGTCTGCTTTCCGATCGACTCGACCCGCGTGCCCTTCCCACAGTGGTGTTTGCCCTCGCTGGCTTTGTCGCCTTTTCAACCGGCACCAGCTGGGGCACGATGGCTATCCTGACCCCGCTCTCTGTCACACTGTCACTCGACCTTGATCCAAGCGGTGGCCCTGGCGGCGCGATCTGTCTGGCAACCACCGGGTCGGTCTTGGCGGGTGCGATTTTCGGCGACCACTGCTCTCCGATCTCCGATACCACCGTCCTGTCGAGCCGAGCTTGCGGATGTGATCACCTGCAACACGTCCGCACGCAGATGCCTTACGCACTGGTGGTCGCAGTGGCCTGTGTCCTCCTTGGATCGATCCCCGCAGTGTTGGGGGTTTCGCCCTGGATCTGCCTGATCATGGGGACGATCACCCTGACGCTGATCGTGCGTTTTCTTGGCAAGCATCCAACGACGTGAATGATTTCCCAGTAATTACCTTCGCCAGAAGGTAGTGATTCGCATTTGCGCGTCAACAATCCACGCTCTGGCGAGCGTCGCTACGAAACGCAAATACTGTAATTTGCAGCCTAAAAATCGCTCACGGCGTAAGCCACCCCGATAGCAGAACGAGTTTTTAACGCCTCGTCAGCTTCGTTCTCAAGGCAGCAAGAAACGCTACGGCGCTCGATTGTGAGGCAAACCGCCGAAAGTCTTGGCGACTTTCGCGACGTCCTTCCATTGACTGAGAGGGATGACAGGCTGGAAGCCTAGCCCAGATTGATTTTGAACTTCCTACAGTGCGATTGTAAAAACGAGGGGCGTTCACAGACCGGATGAGTCATTTTTGCCGCATTTCAGCAAAATTCTCATAACGGCATCAGTCTTGCATTGAACGAGAGAAAAAGAATAACAATCAAGCGTCAACGATGATGCTAACTCTGGACAAGGTACACGGATGCTTCGACACACATTATTGATGCTCGTCCCAGTGGCGATCACCGCCACTCAACCAGCGAGTGTCGAGGGGCAAGGCTTTTCACGCCAAAGCCAAGTCACTGCATCCATCGATACGCCGCAAACTCGTCTTCGTCCGATTGGCTCCGCCAGTGCGGTCGATCGCTATCGGTCCAGCGACCCCAGCACTTCGTTTCGTGAAACTGCGTATCAAGCAAGCGGAAACGCGTTCCAATCGTCGCGAGTTTCACACAACGCGACGAGCAACTCGGACTACGAACGCTCTCAAATTCGCCAAGCAATGATGCAGCAATCGGTGACCGCTCCGCAATTGCCCCCGGATGCTGCGCCAGGCGGTGCGGGGATGGGACTGCCGCCCAACAGCTTTGCTGTCCCCTCTACGGCGCCAAGTAGCAGCGGTCCAAGCAACAGTGCTCCGCCGACGAGCTTTACGCCGCCACCCAACACTCAGCCCGCGGCACCGCCGCTGCCGCCATCGTCGCCTCCCGTTGCGGCATCTCCATTCAATCAGGGCGGAGCTAGTTCAGGGGGTGGTGCGATGGCCCCGAGAACCACGTTGCCCGCCAGCCCGAATGCATTTTCGCCAGCGCCGCCCCCACTGGCCTCGGGGTCCAGCGGACAAAACTCGCTTCCCTACTCGCCGACAAGCAGCAGTGACCTGACGCCGCTTGCCCAGCCTGAATTGCAAACCGAGTTTGCGACGATGGGCAATTCGCCATGCGTTACCGCTCCGAGCACCTACACCGCTGCCTGCGCATCGCCGTATATGCCAGTCAGCTACTACGCATCGGACCCCTGTGCGGTACCGGCGACGCTGCCACCTACCTACGCCCCCGCCCCTACTTTCGCCCCCGCCCCGGCCGTGGCGGTCGCTCCACCTGCGGTCTACGGTACCCCCATCACTCCCGGCACCGCGGCGCCGATCGGTTCGCTGTTCACGCTTGGCCAGGAACGAAACCTCGTCCAAGTTGGGCAAGGATTGTGGGGCCAACCGGTCGCTTACGTACCCGGCCAAGGGGTACGAAACTGGATCCGCTACTTCTTTCCCTGATCAGACAAGCGAGCGTTTTGTCCAGATTAGAAATCGGGGTTTGACCGTAGCGGAAGTCGTCAAGACTTTCGATGTCATCTAAATTGGCACTTTACGGGTGTTTTTTGTAGCGGAGCGGCGCAAGCCGCCCAGTCTAGATCGAACGTTTTTTCACGCCGCAACCGGACGGCTCGCGGCGCACCGCTACCAAAGTAGATGCCATTGGCTAGCCGCCCCCAATTTCACGCGGAGGCCGATGCAACTAGACTGATGGTGCGCTGCATGTTCTTAACACGCAGCTTACGAAGCAGCTAGACAGCAGTCTTTTAGTAAATTGGCCGTTTTGGCGCTAGCCCCGGTTCCGGCGTTGAACCGGGACTAGCGCCCAAGCGGCTAACGGGACTTCACCCAACGATGCCTGCTTACTACGTAGCGATCGGCCCTTTGGCAACGGCCTTTGCCAAAGGGTGTCATCCCGTCTTGTAGCCAATCCAGCGAGTCATGAATTCCAGCGAGAAAATTACCGAGATCTTTGCTGCTGTTTTCCAGGACCTCAACGACGAACGGCCTGCGGAACAGCAACTGGAATTTGATGCCAGCACGCCGCTGGTGGGTTCACGAAGCTCACTCGATTCGATCGAGATGGTCACGCTGCTGGTGAATTTGGAAACCTCACTCTCCGAATCGTTCGGGCGTCCGATTCGCTTGTCCGACGAGAAGGCGATGTCCGAAACTCGCAGCCCCTTCAAAAACATCGCCAGCCTCGTGACGTTTGCGACCAAGGTAGTCGACACATCGACCGATGAGTAACGCTGTGCCCGAGCGGAACGAACGCATCCTGCTGATCACCGGAACCAGCCGAGGTATCGGACGTCATCTCGCCGAACGATTCCTGTCCGCGGGCGAGACCGTGATTGGCTGCAGTCGCAGTGCCGCCACTCCCGATGGACTGAGTCCCGAATCGCTCCGTCGCTACTCGCACCACTGCTTGGATGTGTCCGACGAAACGGCAGTACGCCAATTATTCCACGAAATTAAACAGCGGCACGGACGGTTAGATGTCTTGATCAACAACGCGGGTATCGCGTCGATGAACCACAGCCTGCTAACACCGATTGAAACCGTGCGATCGGTTTTTGAAACCAACGTGATCGGGACCTTCCTGTTTTGCCAAGAAGCCGCCAAACTAATGCTCGCCAATCGCACTGGCCGCATCATCAACATGGCGAGTATCGCGACACCGCTAAAACTCGAAGGTGAGTCTGCCTACGCGGCATCAAAAGCCGCAGTGGTCAGTCTGACCGAAATCCTCTCTCGCGAATTTGCCAAGTCTGGAATCACGGTCAACGCCGTGGGCCCATCGCCGATCGCGACGGATTTGATCGGTGGTATCCCCGCGAAGAAATTAGAACAACTGGTTGACCGCCAAGCAATCAAGCGACTCGGAACCGCTGAGGATGTTTATAACGTCATCGACTTTTTCATCCGACCGGAAAGCGATTTCGTTACCGGACAAGTCATCTACTTGGGCGGCGTTTAGTCCGCCACCGAACTGATGCCGACACGTTTTCTACAAGACCGATTTCGCGACGTCACGCAGCATGACGCGATTGTCTGGCAAGCACGAACGTTCTCGTATCGCTGGCTGCTTGATGCAATCCAGCAGTGGGAAGTTCGGCTCGATGAACATGAAATTCACGCGGGCAGCGTGACCACACTGCTTGCCGACCTTTCACCACAAAGCGTTGCCGCCCTCGTCGCTCTGACCCAACGCGGTGCGATCATCGTTCCGATGACTGGATCGATGCGAAAGAATCAACCAGTCTACGAAGCGATCGCGCAGTGCGAGATTGCAATCGAAATCTCCGGCGACGACGAGACCATCTCGATCAGCCACACGCAAAACGACTCTCCCGCGACACATGAACTGTATGCGAAGTTAAGAGCTGCCGCTCACCCAGGACTTGTGCTGTTTTCTTCCGGATCCACCGGCACGCCCAAAGCTGCGGTCCACGACTTCACTCGACTGCTCGACAAATTCCGCCCATCGCGGCCAGCAATGCGAACGCTTGCCTTTTTGCTTTTTGATCACATTGGTGGCCTCAACACGATCTTGCACACGCTGGCCACGGGCGGATGCATCGTCGTGCCATCGGACCGGTCGCCCGAATCGGTACTCGCCGCGATCCAAAACTTCGCCGTGCAGCTGCTACCCACGTCACCCACATTTCTAAAACTGTTGCTGATCAGCGGTGCTTGGGAAGACTATGACCTGCAATCGCTGCAAATGATCACTTACGGCACCGAACCGATGTCGGCGAACATCCTCGCAGCACTGAACGAAAAACTTCCGCACGTCACATTCAAGCAAACCTATGGACTGTCAGAAGTCGGCATCTTGAGATCCAAGTCCAAAGACTCGTCGTCATTGTGGATGCAACTCGGCGGCGATGGTGTCCAGACACGCGTGGTGGACAACATCTTGCAAATCAAATCGCACTCAACGATGCTCGGTTACCTGAACGCTGCATCCCCGTTCAGCGAAGATGGTTGGTTTATCACCGGCGACGTGGTCCAGGTCGATGGCGAGTACTTTAAAGTGCTCGGACGAGGTGGCGAGATTATCAACGTCGGCGGTGAGAAAGTTTATCCAGCCGAAGTCGAAGCGGTGATCGAAACGATGCCCCAGGTCCACACCGCGGCCGTCTATGGCGAAGCCAATGCGATCATGGGGATGATCGTCTGCGCTCGCGTAAGACTGATTCCAGGAGTCGAGCTGTCGGCAAAAGAAGTGACACAAGCAGTCCGCCAACACTGCCGAAACCATTTGTCACCCAAACAAGTCCCGATTCGAGTGACGATCGACTCGCAATTATCGCATGACGAACGCTTCAAAAAGCAACGCACCCCACGACCATAACCGTGTCGTTCCAATGCGAACCGTTCTCAATGGCGTTTGCAAAGCCATGATTTTACTTTCCCTACGGAGTAAAAGGTCCGGATGAGGGGAGGTTCAGTTCGTTTGCTCGTACACCTAAGCAGCTAGTCAGGAGTCTTTCCGTGTATTAGCCGCTTTGGCGCTAGCCACGGTTCCGACATTCAACCGGGGCTAGCGCCCAAACGGCTAACGGGATTTCACCCAATGATTCCTGCTTAGCCCTCGAGTTCTTCCCAACGCTCGAACGCAGTAGAAAGCTGCTGTTCCAGTTCAGCTAGTTCGTTGCTGACCTTTGCAATCTCGGCTCCACCTTTTTGGTAGAACGCGGGATCCGACATTCGATCGTGAAGTTTTGCAATCTCGACTTCAAGTTTTTCGATCCGGGCGGGCAACTTTTCGAGCTCGTGCTTGTCTTTGAACGACAATTTTTTAGACGCGGGCTTGGCTGGTTTCGCGGCGACCGGCTCCTTCTTCGTCTCGCTCTTTGCGGAATCAGCAAGCTGCTTCTCGCTTTCGCGGCGACGCTCGACGGCTGCTTGCCAGTCGTCATAACCACCGACGTACTCGTTCACGCCATCGTCTTCGAACACAATCGTGCTGGTCACGACGTTGTTCAAGAACGTTCGATCGTGGCTGACCATTAACACGGTCCCAGCAAACTCGACAAGCTGTTCCTCGAGCATCTCGAGTGTTTCCGAATCCAGGTCATTCGTCGGTTCGTCCAAGACGATGACGTTAGCGGGCTGGGTCATCAATCGAGCTAACAGGGCACGATTGCGTTCCCCTCCCGACAAAAACTTGATCTGGGTACGAGCACGCTCGGGGGTAAACAGAAAGTCTTGCAAGTAGCCGACGATATGTTTGGTTTTGTCGCCGATCTGAATCTGATTCCCACCGTCACCGACACATTCCTGCACCGTCTTTTCAGGATCAAGCGTGTCACGCAATTGATCGAAATAGGCAATTTTCAGATTGGTTCCTAATCGCACGTTGCCTTGCTGGGGATCGAGTTGGCCGAGCAGCAGTTTTAGGAGCGTTGTTTTGCCAGCTCCGTTGCGACCGATAATCCCCAGCTTGTCACCACGCATGATCGTCGTCGAAAAATCGCTCAAGATGGTTTTGTCTTCATACGAAAACGAAACATCCTTCAGCTGTGCCACCAGTGCCCCGCTGCGCTGGGCCTCTTGCAGATTCAGCTTCGCCTTGCCTTCACTGCTGCGTCGCTCGCTTCGATTTTCTCGCATGGCCTTCAGCGCACGCACGCGACCTTCGTTTCGCGTGCGACGCGCCTTGATGCCCTGGCGAATCCAAACTTCTTCCTCGGCCAGTTTTTTATCGAACAATGCGTTTTGTTTTTCTTCCGCCGCCAGTGCCTGTTCTTTTCGCTGCAGGAAGGTTTGGTAGTCGCAGGACCAATCGAACAGCCGCCCGCGGTCAATCTCCCAAATTCGCGTGGCTAGGTTTTGCAGGAACGAGCGATCGTGCGTGACGAAAATTAGCGTCTTTTCCCAGCGGCTCAGAAAGTTTTCGAGCCATAGAATCGAGGCGATATCCAAATGGTTCGTCGGCTCGTCCAGCAGCAACACGTCGGGACTCCGCGAGATGGCGCGTGCTAGCAACACACGACGCTTCAGGCCGCTGGACAGAGTCTGGAAGTCGGCGTCCGGATCTAACTGCATGCGTGAGAGCGTGGAATCCGCGGCATGCTCGATCTTCCACGCCTCTTCGTAGTCTGGATCGTCATCGTGGGCTTCGCTTTCGCCCAGCACGATCGACTTGATGGTTCCTTTCCAATCGCGGGGCACCTCTTGGGACAGCCTTGCCACGCGAGCGCCCGAACGGAGCGTAACCGAGCCACTGTCGGGCACGACGTCGCCGGTCAGGATCCGCATTAGCGTGGTTTTCCCAGCGCCGTTTCGTCCCAGAAGTCCAATACGTTGCCCCATCTCGATCTTGGCCGAAACCGAATCAAGCAGTGAAGGGCCGCGAAAGCCAATAGTCAGGTTATCAATCGATATAAGCGTCATGCCAAGAGTGGAACGAACGCGAGCGAAATCGTCCAGAGGAAGTCAATTCAAGATTTTTTGCGGCCGCAAACACCACGGTCGACAGCAAGCCCCCCAGCAGTATCGCTTTCTCGCCAAATTCAGCCCTCCGCTTTCCGTATCAAAGCGGCACCGCCCATCCATCCCTAGGGAAACAGAGATCTCAATATACAACTCCGTGTACAATGTGGACGGGACAATGCGGACGCTGCCCGAGCGGAGATTTCGGGTGAAGATCCTTGATCCGATTGCTTTTCAACACTCGATTAGCCCAACCCCTCATCAACAATCATGCAGTAGACTCGCGTTCAAGTTTCCGCGGGTTAGTCGAAATGAATATTTATTTGGCTTGAATAGCGAGACTTATGAGCAAACAAGACGATGTCCCGGCGGGGTCTCCGGGTGAACGACGATCCGCAGCGAAGCACGGATCACGGGAGAGTTCACTCAGGCCGAAACGGATCTGATCTCGCCTTGATTCGAAGGGGAACGGATTCGAAGGGGAGTGGCCAAAAGTCTTGGCGACTTTCGCTACTTGACCTGGGGTTCGGCTGCATGTGCGGTGGCCGGGGCGAGGGTGGGGGCCAAGCTTTCGACCGGCGCCAAGAACTGACTTGAATCGCGGCCGAGTCGCTCGAACACGCCGAGGGTTTCATTGAAGTCCAACTCGGTGGCGAACACGCGTGACTCGGGAACCAACACGACCGAACCAATCCAAGTATCGGGGGCTCCGGGGAAGTAGACGACCACTAAACCGCCCGGCAAGCGGTCCGCTTCCATCGCAATGCGGTAACCTTCGGGACAACAGACCAGTACCGGTGACAAACTTGGCCCGTCGCTGTCATGTTTCAAATTCCCCGCCAACAAGTCTTTGTAGATCGCATATTTTGGAAATACGGTGATCAATTGCTTCTCGACGGTGGATGAAAATTTCTTGCCGATCGCTCGCCTTGCGATCACGCCCGCCGCAAAACACATCATGATCAAAATCGCCACCGCCGCCGAAAACAGGATCGCAATACTGAACGGCTGATTTCCAGGAATCCACTGCTGCAGCGGCACCGCGACCGCAGAAACGATCCCGTAGACCTGACCTAAAAGGCCACCGATCACCGCCAAGGGCAATAAGAAAAAGATCCCCCCAATTGCCGTGGATCGCAGGAAGCCGACCGATTCATTGATTTTCTTTCGCATTCTGTCTCTCTGTCTTTCCGCAAAAAAAGGGGATGTCGCACGCTCGCGTCATGCTGTCGCGGCAAGTCCCCCCGTCCGAACCATGCACAGCATACCGCACCCAGGTTACTGATTGCGGTGCGGCAGTCTCGCTGAGCCATTTTTAGGGCCGCGAGATTCTAGGGGCCCCAAACGCGGCGGGATCAGGCGGTAAAAAAAACGTCGGGACGTCGATTCAATTTCGGAGGTAGCGGAACTCGCGTCTGAGTTTCGGTCATCCCAGAAAACGAAAGTATTGACGACTTCCGCTACGGCCCCCCCTAATTCTTGGCTGTGACAAAGCACTAGCACCTTTTCCCTCGGGCTTTTAAATTACTCGGCTCGTTCCGCGTGAACCTCACTCGCACGACAAGGGTCACATCGATGACCGCCGCTGCTCACCGCCACACGCTTGCCCTCAAAAACCGACTCGCCCGCTATGTCACATCGACTCAAAACTGGTATTCCCGAACTCGACGAACTGCTCGGCGGTGGATTGATCCCAGGCACGCTGACCGTTGTGATGGGAGCTTCGGGGATTGGCAAAACTCAGTTGGGAGTTGGTTTTGCGAACGCGGGAATCGAACAAGAGGGCCAGTCGGGTATCCTGTTCGATTTGACTTCGCGTGGCGATTCTCAAAATCACACGGATTATGCCGAGCGACTCTTTGATTGGCGGTTGAGCGAGTTTGAGGCGAATGGCCGATGGGACGCCGCCAATATCTGGGACGCCGCCCACTCGCGACGCGATTACATGCACATCTTCCAGCACTCGGGACGTCGTGTCACCGCCAGCGATCTCGATTCGGACAGTTGGCGTGAATGGAAATACGAGCAGTCCAAGAAATTGGATCAAGCCATCGCATTTTTCTACGGCAACTTTGCTCACGGCGTCCGCCGCTGTGTGATCGACGGAGTGGAACCGACCGACAAGGCCGCCGACTCGATCCAGTTCGAAATGTTTGAATACATCTATCACCAAATCTTGAGAAAAGAGCACGATTGGGTCGCCCGCGACCTATTCCGCGTGGCATTCCGCAAGAATGAGGAAGCGATTCAGGCTCACGCCTACGACCATCGTGACATCGGATGCACGCTGCTGTACACCAGTCACGAAGTGATGCTGGATGATTTGTTAGTGCGTCCGATTCAAAGCGGCGATGTGCTGTCCAACGCCAACACAATCATCTTGATGGGCAAAACTCGTGACGGAAACAAGATGGGACGCGCTTTGCATGTTGCGAAACATCGCGGTAGTGCCTGTGACGAATCAATCGTGCCTTACACGATTACCGAAGCGGGCTTGAAGCTGATGCGATAATCACCCTCGCTATTTCCCCTCGCTATTTATTTGTCACGTCTTTGCGGAACTGAGTGGGGGTTTGCTTGGTTTCGCGTTTGAACGCCACGGTCAAGTATTCGGTATGCTCAAATCCGGTCCGTGTCGCGATTTGGCGAAGTGTCATATCGGTTTCGGCAAGCAGTTTTTTGACTCGCGTGATCCGTTGCCGCAAGATCTCTTCGTGCGGAGTTCGGCCGATCACGTTTCGGAAACGCGTTTCAAGCACACGACGCGAAATATTTACATGCCGAACGATATCGTTGACATTGATACCGGCAAACGCATGCTGACGAATGAACTGCAGCGCCGCAGCAACATCGGTATCATCGATGGCAAGAATGTCGGTGGATTGACGTGTTTCAACCCCCAGCGGTTCGATCAATAATCCTTCCTTAGACACCTCCTCTCCCTTCATCATCTGGTCGAGTAACCGCGCCGCTTCGAATCCGGTTTTACGCGAATTAGGTACGACGCTGGAAAGGGGCGGATCCGCCAGACTGCAAAGTAATTCGTCGTTATCGACTCCCAACACCGCGATCTCTTCGGGCACCGCAATTTCGAGTTCGCGGCAAACATCCAGAACCAGCTGCGCCTTGATGTCATAGGAGGCAAGCAAACCAATCGGTCGCGGTAGATTTTTGAGCCACTGGGCAATCCGTTTGCGTTCATTTTCAAGCGATGACGGATTCATCTCGTTCACTGCCGTCTCATAGAAGTGAAAATCACATCCCGCCTTTTCCACCTCGTCGCGAAAATAATTTCGCCGCCATTTTGCCCAATTGAAATCTGCATCGCCACAGAAACCGAGATGCTTGAACCCACGCTGCAGCAGATGCTCTGCGGCAAGCGTTGCGATGACGGCGTCATTGGTTTCCACCCATGGAACGCCGGGATAGTGACGCGCCGCGCTGACGTCCACAACCGGTATCCCAGTCTTCTGGATCGACTCGGCGATCTCTTTGGTTTCAATCCGAGCAATGATCCCATCCCCCTTCCAACGCCGAATCCATTCCGGCGGCGGGGCAGCCCGCTCTTGTTCGGGCAAATAAATCGACCAAGCATCATGCGAATGAATGTAGTCGACGATTCCCGACAACAATCCTCGCGCATACGCGTTGGAGGTTTCAATCAAGAGCGCGACGGAACGACGTCGAATCATCGCAAAAACTCTACTAAAGGCATCAAGAAAAAGGGAGCGAGCTAGATATTATACGAGGATCTGTCTAACAAAACCGCAAAAAAACGCCGTGAAATATCTCAGCCTTTTCGCGTAGCATCTCATCGACGCAAGCTCACCGCTGACCGACAATGCAGGAACAAATCAGCTTGGGTGCCTCGGCGGCTCAGACCATCGTTGCCTCGGCTTGCAGGCACGCTCCCCCGTTTTCCAGTGATTTTCATTAGTCCTCCTCAATCGACGGCCCGCCCACTCCGCTGGCTGCCAGTCCCTTAAACTTAACCCCTAATCACACTACAAAATCCTTCACAGAGAGAACCGATCGTGTCAGAAACCTCAAAGAAATTGCGTTTAGGGATGGTGGGACTTGGTTTTGGAGCCGAGTTTATCCCTATTTATCAAGCTCACCCAAACGCGGAAGTGGTCGCGATTTGCCGCCGCGACCAAGCGGGACTCGATGAGTGTGGCAACCAATTCGAAATCAGCGGTCGCTACACGTCGTTCGATGATCTGCTTGCCGACCCCGATGTGGATGCGGTCCATATCAACTCGCCAATTCCCGATCACGCTTGGATGTCCTTACAGGCGCTCGACGCGGGCAAGCATGTGATGTGCACGGTACCGATGGCAACCACCATCGAAGACTGCCAAAAAATCGTGCAGAAGGTACAGGATACCGGACTGCACTACATGATGGCTGAAACGGTGGTCTATAGCCGCGAATATCTGTTCATCAAACAACTCTACGAAAGTGGCGAGCTGGGCAAGATCCAGTACCTAGCCGCCTCACATCCGCAAGACATGGATGGCTGGCCTGCGTACTGGGAAAAAATGATTCCGATGCACTACGCAACGCACGTCGTCAGCCCCTGTTTGGGTCTTGTCGGCGGGTTGGCCGAATACGTCAGCTGTTTTGGATCGGGCACTGTCCGCGAGGACATTGCTAAGAAATCGGGTAATCCGTTCGCCGTGGAAACATGTCACATCAAAATCCAAGATACCGATCTGACCGCCCATATCTGGCGATTCTTGTATGACGTCGCTCGTCAGTATCGCGAGAGCTTTGATGTGTACGGAACGGAGAAAAGTTTTGAATGGACGCTCGTTGAAAACGAACCTCACGTGATCCATACGGCGAAGAAGCCAGAGCACGAGATTGCCGAGAAGGTCGACGTTCCCGACTTTGCCCACCGACTGCCCGAGCCGATTCGTCGTTTCACGTTGCCCCAAGAAATCCACGACGCCGATCACTTGTCGTTCCTACAAGGCGGCGGCCACGGTGGATCGCATCCTCACCTCGTCCACGAGTTCGTCAGCAGTGTGCTCGAGAATCGACGTCCGCTTCCCGACGCGGTGACCAGCGCCAACTGGACCTGCGTTGGCATCTGTGCTCACGAATCGGCAATGAACGGTGGCAAAGTGGTTCATCTGCCTGAATTCACATTGTCACGCGAACAGTCGACATGCTTGACGGATTAATGCGCCCGTCCCCGCATCTCCGTCCTCGCATCTTAGTCCCCGATATCTCGATCGTTCCGCGGGCCCTGTTATTGGCTTATTGGCCTGTTTCAGGCCCTGGTATTAGCCCGTTTCTGGCGACCTCGGTCGCCCCCGCTCTCCCTCCCCCCCTTTTTTTGCGTCTCCCACGACTATGAAACACTCGTTTTCCGTCTCCGCACTGCTGTTACTTGTGATCGCATCGATCATTTCAGGATCCGCAAGTGCGGCAGATCCATTAAAAGTCCTGTTTCTCGGCGACCAAGGGCACCATCAACCCAAACCACGGTTTGATGAGCTTGCCCCTGTGTTGAAGGCACGGGGAATTGAGATGACCTACAGCGAAGATTTGGCAATGCTGAATCCACAATCGCTCGGGCAATATGATGCGGTGGCGCTGTACGCGAACATCGACCATATTGAAAAATCGCAAGCCGATGCGTTGTTGCAATACGTCACGCAAGGCGGCGGTTTTGTACCGCTGCACTGTGCCACGTATTGCTTTCGCAACGACGACCGGATCGTAGCGTTGATGGGAGCCCAGTTTCAGCGTCATGGCACCGGCGTGTTCCGCACCGACATCGCCAACGCCGAGCATCCACTGATGCAAGGATTTGATGGATTTGAAAGTTGGGACGAAACTTACGTGCATCACATGCACAACGAGAAAAACCGCACGGTGCTCGAGTATCGTGTCGACGCCGAAGGCCGCGAACCATGGACATGGATTCGCAGCGAAGGCGAGGGGCGTGTTTTCTACACCGCCTGGGGGCATGATTCTCGGACTTGGACCAATCCTGGCTTTCAAAACCTCGTTGAACGCGGCATCCGCTGGGCAGCCAAAGGGGATCCGCAACAAGCTGGCGATTTCCTACAAGACCAAGCGTTTCCGGTTCCCGAGATGACGAAGATTGCGGCAGACGTCAAACCGTTTGAATACCAAGATGTCGGTAGCGAAATCCCGAACTACACTCCCTCGGACAAATGGGGAGTGCAGGGGAAACCGATGAACATGATGCAAAAACCACTCGAACCCGCTGAGTCGATGAAGCATCTCGTCGTCCCCAAGGGATTTCATGTCGAACTGTTTGCATCGGAGCCGGAATTGAAGGGCAAGCCGATCTGTATGGCATGGGACGAGCGAGGCCGATTGTGGGTCGCGGAGACCTACGACTACCCCAACGAATTGCAACCGACTGGCAAGGGACGTGATCGCATTCGCATCTGTGAAGACACCGACGGCGATTGGAAAGCGGACAAGTTCACCGTGTTTGCCGAAGAACTGAGTATCCCGACCAGCATCACATTCCATGACGGCGGGGCGATCGTTCAAAACGCTACCGAGACACTGTACTTAAAAGACACCGACGGTGACGACAAAGCCGACGTACGCAAGGTGTTGATCAAGAACTGGACCCTCGGCGACACCCACGGTGGCGTCAGCAATTTCCAGTATGGATTGGACAACTGGATTTGGGCGATGCAGGGTTACAACCAATCCAAACCCGTTGCCGACGGAAAGCCCCAACAGGCATTTCGAATGGGCTTCTTTCGTATGCGTCCCGATGGATCCGAGGTGGAATTCATCCGCTCGACCAATAACAACACCTGGGGACTCGGCATCAGCGAAGAAGGATTGATCTTTGGCTCGACCGCCAACGGAAACCCCAGTGTCTTCATGCCGATCGCCAACCGCTATTACGAGCGAGTCCGCGGATGGACGCCGTCGTTAACTCTTTCATCGATCGCGGACAGCAACGATTTTCATCCGATCACGGACAAGGTTCGCCAAGTCGATCATCACGGCGGCTACACCGCCGCCGCAGGCCACTCGCTGTACACCGCTCGCGAATACCCTCAGGAATATTGGAATCGTGTTGCCTTTGTGAACGGACCTACGGGACACTTGACCGGTGCGTTTGTGCTGAAGCACGATGGCAGCGGATTCACGTCGACCAGTCCGTTTAACTTGCTCGCCAGCGACGATGAATGGACCGCTCCGATCATGGCTGAAATTGGTCCCGATGGACAAGTTTGGATCATTGATTGGTACAACTACATTGTCCAGCACAATCCGACGCCGCAAGGTTTTGAAACAGGCAAGGGAGCGGCTTACGAGACGAAGCTTCGTGACAAGAAACACGGACGCATCTATCGCGTGGTGTTCGATGGTTCCGATGCAAAACCGAGTCCCGATCTGTCCAAGGCGACACCAAGCGAATTAGTGGCTGCGCTGACTCATCCGACGATGTTGACCCGCAAACACGCTCAGCGTTTGTTGGTGGAACGGGGCAAAACGGATGTGACGGAAGAATTAATCGCGTTGATTCAGGACGAGTCCACCGACGCGATTGGGCTGAACGTCGGTGCAATCCATGCATTGTGGACGCTAAAGGGACTCGGTGAACTAGACGCGGATGATACCGCGGCAAGTTCGGCGGTGTTCGCGGCGCTGCATCATCCCTCGGCTGGCGTCCGTCACAATGCGGTCAAGGTGTTGCCATCGTCGACCGCGTCGGTCGATGCGTTGTTGGCCGCCGGCGTTCATCGTGATCCCAATGCCAACACTAAACTGGCTGCGATCTTGGCGTTGTCCGACTTGCCGGCAAGCACCGCCAGTGGCGAGGCCGTTGCCCAAATCCTGTCAGAGCCGGCCAACTTGGCGGATCGCTGGATTCCCGATGCCGCCACCAGTGCCGCGGCGCAAAACAGCATCGGTTTCTTGCAAGCGGTTGCCAAAAACCAAACCTCCAATCCCGCAACGAAGCTGCTCGAAATCACGCAGCGTGTTGCCGAACACTACGCTCGAGGCGATCGAGCAGGCGAGATGGAAACGTTAACTGCAAGTTTGCAAAACGCAAATCCAGCCGTCATTGACGCTGTGTTCGCTGGGATCAGCAATGGATGGCAAGGTGATCAAAAGATCGAGATGACTGCCGAACTCGAATCCAACCTGGAATCGCTTCTGGACCAGGGATCCCCGGGAACTCGAGGCGTATTGGTTCGCTTGGCCACCCAATGGGGCAGCAAAAAGTTCGAGAAGTACAGCAAAGAGATCACCGATGCGTTTGTCGAAACGCTCAGCGACGAAGACACCCCTGACGCGAAACGAATCGACGCCGCTCGTAAATTAGTCGAGTTTAATCCCGCCGATGAAGAAACGGTCACGTCACTGTTGGATCAATTGAACCCGAGAACGCCTCCGGCACTTGCCGACGGCATTCTCGATGCACTTGAGCAAAGCAGTTCGGAATCGCTGGGTCCTCAATTGATTGATCGACTTGCCACGATGACGCCATCGGTTCGGCTGGCAAGCTTGACACTTTTACTGAAACGTCCCGGATCGACAAAATCACTGTTGGAAGCAGCAAAGAATGGCGACGCCTCGCTAAACGACCTTGCTTTGGACCAAAAGCAATCGCTCGCATCGCACCCCAACAAATCGATTCGCGAAGAAGCCAAGAAACTGCTTGAAAGTGGTGGATCGCTGCCCAACGCCGACCGACAAAAGGTGCTCGAAGAGCTGTCGTTCGTTGCCCACACAAAAGGCGACGCAGTCAAAGGTAAAGAGGTTTTCAAAGTTCACTGCGGAAAATGCCATGTTCACAGTGGCGAAGGTTCGCCCGTCGGCCCTGACTTGACCGGCATGGCCGTTCATCCGAAAGAGGAGTTACTGACGCATATTCTTGATCCAAGCCGAAACGTCGAAGGTAACTTTCGTGTTTACACGGTGCTGACGCTCGACGGTCTTGTCCTGAATGGGATGTTGGCGTCAGAATCGAAGACCGCGATCGAATTATTTGACACCGAAGGCAAAAAGCACGCGGTGTTGCGTGAAGACATTGAAGAGCTTGTGGCGTCACAAAAATCGATTATGCCCGAGGGATTCGAAAAGTCGATTAACCCCAAAGAGCTCACCGATTTGCTCGAGTTCCTGACCCAACGTGGCAAACACGTCGCAATGGATCTGAGCAAGGTCATGTCGGCCGCAAGTGACCGTGGGATGTTTATCAATCCCGACGGAGAAATCGAGCGGCTTGTCTTTAGTGATTGGGCCCCCAAGACGTTCAAAGGCGTCCCGTTCCAATTGATCGATCCTCGCAATGGCAGCGTGCCCAACGTGGTCGTGCTGAACAGCAACCACAGTCCGATCGTTTCGAAAATGCCAAAGTCTGTGACATTGCCTCTGAATGGACCGGCCAAAGCGATCCATCTGCTCAGCGGTGTTTCCGGTTGGGGTTTCCCCTATAGCGACGCAAAAACGGTCAGCATGATGGTGCGAATTCACTACGCCGACGGCGAAAGCGAAGATCACGAACTGCTTAACGGAGTTCATTTCGCTGATTACATCCGACGCGTGGATGTACCGGAGTCCGAATTTGCCTTTGATTTGTCAGGACGTCAAATTCGTTATCTCGCGGTCTACCCCAAACGCGCCGAACCGATCTCGACGATCGAATTGGTCAAAGGCCCCGATCGGTCGGCTCCTGTGGTGATGGCGATGACGGTCGAGTCACCGTAATCGGCGAAAATAGAAATCGGTTTTCGAAGTGACAACACGCCTGGTGAGACCTTGGTCTTGCGAGGCGTGTTTTATCCGCGGGTCAATTGATTGGGCAGGTTCGAATCCAATTCAACGCTAGTTACATCAAGGGCTATCGGTCTTGGTTGCTACGGAGTGGATTGCCGCCGCGACACTGGGTGCGACGGTTTGATCGAGTGGGTTGGGCAGAATCATTTCGGCAGTCGGTTCATGTACACAGGCAGCCAACGCATGAGCGGCAGCGATCTTCATTTCTTCGCTGATTCGCTTGCTGCGGCTATCCAAGGCGCCGCGAAAGATCCCGGGAAAGGCTAGCACGTTGTTCACTTGATTCGGAAAATCACTGCGTCCGGTACCCACGATCGCAGCCCCGGCGGCGATCGCATCGGCGGGCATGATCTCGGGAATGGGATTGGCCATCGCGAGGATGATCGGCTGCGCGGACATCGATTGGATGTGACTTGGTTTTAGAAGGTTGCCTTTGCTGACTCCAATAAAGACGTCGGCATCGTCCATTACATCCGCGAGATTGCCGTGTCGATTTTCGCGATTCGTATAAGCCAACAGCTGTGTTTTCTCGGGTGACAATCCCTCGCGGTCCCGATGAATCGCGCCGCGTGAATCACAGACGACGACGTCAAGAACCGCTCGGCAGACGCTAGGATCATGCCCCACACAGCGCAGCAGTCGGGCGATCGCCGTTCCCGCAGCACCGGCGCCATTGATCACCACTCGCATGTCGGTCAGTTTGCGATCAATCACTTTCGCGGCATTGATCAACGCGGCTAACAGCACGATCGCCGTACCATGTTGATCATCGTGGAAAACGGGAATGCCCAAGTCTTGCAATTGTTTTTCGACTTCAAAGCACTTGGGGGCCGCGATGTCTTCGAGATTGATGCCACCGAAAACCGGAGCAATCCGGCGCACCGTATCAATGATCTCTTGAGTATCTTGGGTATCCAGGCAAATGGGCCAAGCATCGATCCCTGCGAACTCGCGAAACAGCAGTGCTTTGCCCTCCATCACCGGGATGGCCGCATGGGCACCGATGTTCCCCAGCCCCAACACTGCTGACCCGTCACTGACGATCGCGACGGAGTTATTTTTGATGGTCAAATCCCATGCTCGGGCAGGATCTTTCGCGATCACCTCACAGGGCCGTGCAACCCCCGGAGTATATGCAATCGACAAATCGTCGGCCGTTTTCACCGGCATCCGCGAATGCATTCCGATCTTGCCACGCAGTTGCTCGTGGACAATCAAACTTCGCGTAAAGAAATCAGTCATCAGGATTTCCTGAGTAAATGGAGGAATAACCCAAAACAGACCAATAGCGAGAAAGACCGACGTTAATTGGCACTGAACGAAGTCGTCGTGTTAGCGTGTTCGGTTGTCCTCAACATATCAAACTGAATTCATGCAGGTTGTACTCGCTTTCGCTGAATAAACTTCATCGTAAAACGAACGCCCAACGGAAAAACACCAAGCAGCACAAAAGCGCTGCCAATCTGCCAGAGCTGACTTGACGTAAATACCGCAGCAATGCCTTTATCCGCCAGTGTCTGCAGATCGGGAACACTCGATCCTGCGTAGACGTAAACGGCGGTCCCCGCCAGCATTCCGAGTTGGCTGACCCACCAAAACGTACGAGTGCGAATCGGCGTCAACCCCATCACGGCATTGATCACAAAAAACGGGACTGCAGGGATCAGCCGCAACGTGAACAAAAAGAAAGGCCCTTCCTGTTCGAGCGATTCATTAAAACTTTTCAGCCGCTCGCCAAATCGATTCTGGATCGCGTCGCGAAACAAGAATCGGCTCAACAGAAACGCCATCGTGGCGCCGGCGGTCGATGCGAAACTGACCAGGACCAATCCACGAACCAAACCAAAGTACCAACCATAAACCAGCGTCAACACCGCCGCCCCGGGAATCGACAACCCGGTGGCGAGTACATAAACCCCAAACGCGACACCATAGACCAATACGGGATGATCGGCTTGGAACGTACGCAGCTGAGCTTCTTGTTGGGCGAGCGACTCAAGATTCAGCAAATGACCAAACTGGATGTAGCCGATGATGGCCACGGCGACGACAAGCAAAAACAGTCCCGCTTTCTTGGCCATGTCTGGTTTCGCAGGGTTTTCGGTTTGGTGAATTTCGGCAGCCATGGTTTGACCTTCGGGTAGTGACCACGATTATATCGTTTGAATGTGCGACTTGGTTTCGCTAACAATGAGACGATCTCGTGCAAGTATCCTTACAAAAAGGCTACAAAAACCGAAGTACTTTGCCATGTCTGGCGCGACGGCCCTAGAGTTTCTCAGCGGCTGGGAAGTCCAATGCCGTGTCATTGACGTGGTTAAACAGGTTTGAATAGGTCGCCAATCCGATGTACCCCACCGCCTCGGCAATTTGACCGTCGCTATATCCGGCCGTCCGCACTTCGTTCAGTTCGTCATCTGAGACAAAACCTTTGCTCGCGATCACACGTCGGACAAACTCGAGCAACGCTGCACGCTTTTTATCCTCCGAAAAAAAGCGACGAGCTGCCAACGTTTCCTCATTCGTGAGTCCGATTTTCTTGGCGACCATCGTATGAGCCGAAACGCAGTATTCGCAGCCATTCTCTTCACTGACGGCCAGATAAATAACCTCTCGGTCCTCCGGCGCCAACTCGCCCTCGGCCAACGCTGCGGACATCGAAAGATACCCCTTCAACGCGGCTGAGCTATTTCCCATACCTTGAAAAATGTTTACGACTTTGCCCATTTGGGACGTCAGGTTGCCGTAAATATCCTTTACCGCGCCGGAAGCTTGATCGGGAGTGACTTGGTTGAGACGAGGCATTTTTAGAGTCCTGTTCTAGTGGTTGGTTAATAACGTTGATGCGATAAAGGCTTTTTAGCAAACCGACATAAAGCATCTGCCATAAAGCATCTGCGTTGAGTGTCTAGTTTGCTTGGAACCAATTCGCGACAAGCGTTGCAATGGCGAAACATGCCACCGAACCGCCAAACGAGCGAGAGCGAGCGAAAAAACGGGATTTGCTGATTCGAATCGAACGTTTTGAAGTGTGTCGCGGACAGAGCGGCGGGCAGGCCGATTCCGTCTGCCGCAACTTCAATGGTCGAGCATCGTGATCCCTTGCGATTCCGCGATTGACCACCGCATATTGGGTGTCAAATCGTCGTAGGAATCCACATTGCCGCTTGGCCAACGGATGGTCACGGAGCAATTCGAGGGCTTCGAATCCCTCAAGCCGAAACGAAGGAGACGTTCGTTGCTGCAAAGATAGCCATCACCCGAGGTGAGCGGCTTTTTCCAGACGTCGTTGCCACAACGAAGCTCGACCGTGGCTCCAATCGCGTCCCGCGAACTCGACGTTCCCACCAATTGAAATTCGATCCACGACCGTCCTGCTGTCGATTGATTCATCAGCAAGGCAACCGGCTCGGTTTGATGCGTTACGAACAGATCAGTCATCCCATCTCGATCGGCATCCACCGTCCATAACGCGCGACCGACGTGCAACGAATTCATATACGCTCCTTGCATGATTGGGGACACCAATTCGAATCGCCCTTTTGCGTTTTGCTCATAAAGTTGGAAGGGTTGTTCATAGTCGGCACGAACACCACTCGGCGACAAAATCTGAACGTGCCCGTTGGTGACGACAATCTCAAGTCGTCCATCGTTGTCAAAATCCACCATCTGCGTTCCGAATGCCACCAGCGGAAACGAGCTCGATGCGAGTCCGAAACGATTGGTATCGTCGACCCACAATTGATGGCCACGATCCCGATGCAGCAGATTAGACTCATCTGCAAAATTCGTCACGAACAAATCAAATCGCCCATCACGATCCACGTCACCCACAGCGATCCCCATGGATCCCTGTGCAGCACCTCGAGCATCGCCGGCCAAACCGCGCGTCATTGCAAAATCACGTAGCCGATCATCGGCATCGGCAACTAATGCCGTCGACCAGTAATGGTTGTTGGTCATATCATTGGCAACCAACAGATCGATTCCCGCGTCATCATCCAACGCACCGGCAACGATCCCTAAACCACGACCGATGATGTCGGGTTCCGCTGCGATGTGTTCCGATTGCGGTTGAAAATATCCGGCAGCGTCACCAATCCGAAACACATCAGAGTCTGCCGGAAATGCCATCGGCGAACAGGAGGGTGCGGCATCCAATTGCTTTGCAAAGCAGCGATGGGTCGTCAATTGCTCGCCTTTGCAATAATTCAGATACACCAAATCCGCCAACCCATCCGTATTGAGATCGACGATCGCGCCGCTTGTGGACCACGCGGCCTCGGTGCTTGTTCCGAGCCAGCGACTGGTTCCCTCTTCAAAGGTTCCATCGCCTTGATTCAGGTACAGTGCGTTGCGGCCAAAGTTGAGAACAAGGATGTCAGGAAAACCATCTTCATTGACATCCCCCACGGCAACCCCTTGTCCAAATCCGGTGTCGCCGGTGCCAGCTAACAAGGTGGTTTCGCGGAACACACCACCAAGATTCCGAAACAAAGCGTTGCTTTTAGAATCGGCGATCCGGGGCGTCCCCCCCGCCGCCGCAAAGTAAACATCGCTCCAGCCATCCAGATCGTAGTCCAACGTACCTCCGCCACAACCGAGCGTGTGGTGCAACATAAATCCGGGCTGATCGAGATGTTCGTGAGTGTAGCCAAAAAACTTGACTCCACGCTCGGTTGCCTGATCGATGAGTTTCAATTGGGAAGTGGATTGGGCATGCCTGCTCGGCTCGGTGGCACTTGTGACCAGCGTGGTGTGATCTTTCAGACTCGCGTCGCGTTCGACTGCCGGCAGTGCCAAATGGCTGAAATCAAGCGTTAGTTCGGGATGCCCTTGTAACACTTGCCATGGCATGTCGCGGCGAAGCGTGGCGACGACGGAATTGCGATACTCGGCTGCCGATTCGATCGGATCTCGCGTCAATGTTAATGCCATTGCGGCCCACGCTTCGCATTCCCAGAGACGGCCAAGCTGTTGAAGCGTTTGGGCGATTCCGATTGCCAAACGCTGTGAATCGGCTTGTGCGGATAAAAACTCGCGTCGCTGTTGGTCGAGACGGTTGAGTAACCGGGCCCGTGTTTGGATACCGCTACTTGCCGCGATCAACTCAGGCGTGAACCGCTGTTCAACCAGTCGCTGTAAACTCGTTTGCAGTTTCAACCAACACTCGCTGTGGTCTGCATCTCGGAGTGTTCCTTCCCAGTAGCACCGCGTTGCAACTTCATCGAGCATTTGATCATGGGCCCAGTCTCCCAATGCGATCCAGTAGCGGACATCCGAGTCAACGTCCTCAGGCGTTTGGGTCGCCAGCCGCATCACCGCATCAAAATCGCCAGATCGCGCAACGGTCGAAATCGCCAGCGCATGAGCGGGAACAAAGTCGACGTGACGAGCAATAATGCGAGCGAGCAGCTCAACGGCGGCTTCGTCACGACGTTGATCAAAGTGGCGTTTCGCTTTCGCTAGCAGCGGTCGCAAATCCTCGGGATTCCGATCGACTAACAACTGCAGCGAATCTTCTTCGAGCGTTCGCGGTCCGTTTGCAGCGAGATCTAGCAACAATTTGAGATCAAATTTGCGTTGTTGCACCAACACACGTCGATGGGGATCCGCTAAATCGGCCCGCTCGGCCATCGCATAGAAATCAACAAGTTGACGGCGAAAAACGTGATGCTCGGGACGTCGTTCCGTGGTGTTTTCAAGTAGTTCGATTCCGGCATAAAGCCGTCCCCGTGAAAGCAGTGCCACCACCGTCTGTTGGACGTGGTTATCGTCGGCATAGGACTCGACCGCGCAGGCCGCCAACATCAGTTCGGTCGACAACGGCAGATCGCCGTTATGGTAGGCAACCTTAGCTGCCATGAATAAGACGTCGGGATCATCAGGTCGTTCGATCAAAGCGGCGCTGGACCACTGTGACGCATCGGCCCATTTGCTTTCAGCTACCGCTTGCGAAAAACGGGTGTACGCGGATGCAGCCGCAACCGGATCGACGCCTGGCGTGTCCGCATCTGGCAGTGGCGTGCCCCCGCAGCCCCCGAACAGTGAACACAAAACCAGAAGCACCAGCCGACCGCAACGTCGCATCTTGACGTGATGAATCCCGACAGTCTGAGAATGAAGCAAGACGTTTTAGTTTTTGGGCAAAGGCTTACTTTGATCGTAATTCCCCTGCGCAAATCCTTTCTCCATCATGCGTTGTTCTTCTTCGATTGCGGCGCGGACTTTGGCGATTTCCTCTTCGTTGGCACCTTCTAGGACGCTGGCTGCCCTGGGTTCGCCACATCCAAGATTGAAGCAGAACGTACAGGACAACAGGGCAAGGCATGCAAGTCGTTTCATTGTTAGCTTTCGAGTTAATGGGGTAAAATGATCGATCATTAAAAAGAAAGGCTTCGGGCACTCGGTACACGAAGCCTGGTTGTTCGGACTTGTCAGAATCGAACCTGCGGTTAGGGAGATCCGATTCGAATCCATCTTTATTGCCGTTTAGAATTCGGCCGAAATCGTTTCCTTGGCGGCGCGACTGCCAAGTGATCCCCACAACCCATAAGGACTCTGCGCTCCCGGTTGATTCTTGTTGGTCGCGTTGCCCCACTGATGAACCATGGGAGCGGTTGAATTGCCGGATTCAATCGAGTCGGTGATGAACTTCACCGCTCCATCGGCCATCAACACGTGAACGCCACCTTGGTGACGACTCGATGGCGGCAACACGATCAAATCAACACCGCGGTCATAACCACAAACCTCTTTGTTGGGTGGCAAAATCGTGGTCACCATCGTGTACAGCGGCAATCGGCTGAACCACTGATAACCACGACCATTGGATGATCCATCGGTCGGCGTCGAGGAAGCCCAGAACTGAGGTCGCTGAGCATCCACCAAACCACCCGCACCACAATCCGAGGGATTGTCACGCGGACCAGGATAGGTCCAACTTGGACGATCGTAAGAAATCGTTCGCTTGTCTTTATCGCCGAGGTCGGTCGCGATTTCCCCCATCGCAATCGTGTTTGACAAACCATCGAGAATGTCACGAAACTTCATTTGCTTGTAACAAGCAAACACACCACGATCGGCCGCACGCTGCTCTTCGGCTTGAGCCGAGTTGAGAGGTTTCCAAGGATTGTCACTGCGATTGCCAAAGTTGATCCAGCGTCCCGAATCGCCACCACACATGGCATAGTTTGTCCGTCCCGCGGCGGGCAATCCCGTTCCCGGATCACTTGGACAACGAAGCGTCGGCATTTCAGTGCTGTAAGGCAGGTAATCGAGCCAGTTTTGTGGACTTGGGCCCATCGCTGGGAAATCAATCGTGCCGTCTTTGTTGTAATCGTTGGGGTTACTGATCACCTCCCAAATCGCTTGCTGCTCGATGAACGGTGTCAGTCCCACCAAGGCCGACAATTGGTTCTGACTCGCATTCTTGGTGTTGGACCACCAGTACGAATTGCTGAGGGTTGTATCCTCGGTACCACTTCCCTGAATCGGAAGCGCGTTGTAGGCGCTGTGATAGTTGTGCATACCGAGACCAAGTTGCTTGAAATTGTTACTGCAACTCATTCGGCGAGCCGCTTCACGGGCCGCTTGAACGGCGGGCAGTAACAAACCTACGAGCACGCCAATGATGGCGATCACCACGAGCAACTCGACTAGGGTAAACCCGTCACGCTGTGGTAAAGAACGATTCTTTTGCATCAAAAAACCTTCAAGATAAGAAAAAGGACGGACCATCGCCGATTCGTCATTTCGAGCCGGCCGATGAAGAAACTCGCTCACTTTGTTTCGTGACCCTCACCGCGGTCGACGCGACGCTGATCCCGTTGACACCGATCTTGATGACCAGTTCAAACAACCCCGAGGTCGTTCTTCGCTTCGTGCTCTGGAGATGGAGAAGCCTTGAATTAGATGAAGCAGGAGCACGTCTTTGCGAAGCACCTCAAAATCGACTTTTCAGAACCATGGCAACCAGGTTACCCATGACCTAAATTCACCAAAAAAGCAAACGAGCCCCTCAAGCAAAAACAAATGAAAGTTGCTGTTTAAGTTGACTGCAAGTTGCTCTCTGACTCTGCGAATCCTATTAACCAGTGGCGACTACGTCAAATTAAAGGGGATTTACGGCGGTTTCTCAGACGCAAAATCCTTTCGGAATCCAGAATCCCTGTTCTCGTTTTTCCGCACTCCTGAGGACCTATGAATTTTGAACACGACCGAACAACTACAAGCAGCGTCCGATTCACAACAAAATGGCACCAGGTTCCTGGTCGAAAAACGGTCAAGATTTTTTTTTAGAAATCATGACTTTTTTGGTTTACAACGATGAAAAACGGAGGCATTCGGGATCTAACCCAACGCTACATCCAAAATCATCATCAGAGTGAATCCCAGCATCAGACAAACGGTTGCCAAGTCATCATTGCCTTGTTGCTGCGTTTCGGGGATCAACTCTTCGACCACCACGTAAACCATCGCCCCGGCAGCGAAACTGAGGGCAAATGGCAACACCGGAGCAGCGAACATCACCACGGCGGCTCCGATGACGGCGGCCACGGGTTCGACCAGCGCGGATGCTTGTCCAATCATCCAGGCCTTGATGCGGCTGAGCCCTTCGCCGCGTAGCGGAACGGCAACTGCGATCCCTTCGGGAACGTTTTGCAATCCGATACCAATGGCCAATGCGGTGGCACTGCCCAGGCTGGCCGTTTCCAGACCGCTGGCGGCACTGCCCAGCGCCACGCCGACCGCCAATCCCTCAGGAATGTTATGCAGCGTAATGGCGATGATCAGCAGCACGCTGCGTTGCCACGCGGTACGCGGTCCTTCGGCGGATTCGGTCGGCAGCCCACGATGCAGATGGGGCAGCAGGCGGTCGAGCCCCCACAAAAAAACACCTCCGACGATAAAACCGACTGCGGCCGGAAACCAGCTAGGCCAGCCCTGTTCGTCCGCCACTTCGATCGATGGCGCCAGCAGACTCCAATAACTTGCCGCCAGCATCACTCCGCCTGCAAACCCAAGCATTGCGTCGAGCAGTTTTCGATTGACTCGAACCAAGCCAAACACCAGCGCAGCGCCCAGCGCGGTCAGCCCCCAGGTAAACAGACCGGCAGCGAGTGCTTGCCAGACCGGATCCAATTCTTTTAGCCATGTGATCATTTTGCTGCGGTAATGCAGATGATGTGCCGCTGGCACGCGGGTTGCCGTGAAGTTTGGGCATGGAAAAATGGATCACTGAATTTTTGGAACAGTTTGGCGCGGCAGGAGTAGGTCTCCTGATGTTGGCTGAAAATATCTTTCCGCCGATGCCGTCGGAAATCGTTATGCCGTGGGCAGGGTACTCGGTAAGCCAGGGAAATGTGTCATTTATTGCCGTCGTCACGGCTGGCAGCATCGGTTCGTTTCTGGGGGCGTTGGCTTGGTATCTACTGGCGCGTTGGATTGGCAAGGAGCGGCTGGCCCGTTGGATCGACGGCCACGGTGCTTGGTTAACGATCACCCGTCGCGACTTGGATCAAGTCGATCAATGGTTTGAAAAATGGGGCAGTGTCGCGGTATTGGTATGTCGGATGATTCCTGGGATTCGTACCTTGATCAGCGTTCCGGCTGGTTTTGCAGCGATGCCGATTGGCCGATTTTCGGTATTCACGGCGATCGGCACTGTGTTATGGACCGCGCTGCTTGCTGGCATCGGATGGTGGCTCGGCGACCATTACAAAGATCTCGCAGCCCCGTTGAGCTGGGTCAGCATGGCAGTGATCGCGGGGCTGTTTGCGTGGTGGATTTGGCGAGTGCTGCGGCAGCGGTCGGCTCGGACGACAACCACTTGATGGTTTCAGAACCTTGGCGTGACCGTTCGGGGCGACCCCCATGGCACATGCTGTTTGATTCCGCCGCCAGAACTCCCTCTCGCGTTACCGTTTGCTTATGCCATTCGGTTTGCTTACGCCATTCCGTTTGAAAATCGACATGGCTTAAAAATCGACGCTGCCTCGTTGACGCAGTGTGGGAAATCGGCAATCGGTTGCCATAACAAAATTCACTTATTTGCATTCCCAACTGAGTTGAATTCGATGCTTGATTTGCAGTCCCAGTCACTAACGATCCATTTCGGCATTTTTGCTGTCGCAGCGTTATTTGTGTGGTTTGCGGGAACCAAGCTCAGCAAGTACGTCGACCTGTTTGCAGACCGGACGGGACTGGGAAAAGCGTTTGCAGGCGTCTTACTGCTTGGCGGCGCCACCAGCTTGCCAGAGTTGGCAACGACGTTGACGGCATCTTACTCCGGAGCGGCCGAATTAGCGGGAAACAATCTGCTCGGAGGCGTGGTGATGCAGGTTGCCGTTTTGGCTTTGATTGACGCATTCGTATTGCGTGGTCGCCCGCTCACTCTCTTTTCGCCGCAATCGTCATTGATCATGGTCGGCGTAATGCTGATCGCATTGATAGCTCTCGCATCGGCGGCCGTCTCGAGCGGCGAGCTTTACTCAGTTGCTGGCGTTGGAGTGTGGCCGATCCTATTGTTTGCAGCATACATTTCATCATTGTGGGTAATCTATCGTTATGAGGGAAAACCACGATGGGAACCGCGTGGAGAGATTGCCGAGCCACCCGAATCGGCCCGTGATATCAAGGATGCACATCAACGCCAATACCAAGACGTCTCGACACGCGGCTTGGTCGGCTACTTTTTCATCGCCTCTGCCGTTGTCTTGATCGGAGGCTACTTTGTCGCGGTATCGGGCGAAATGATCGCTGAGCAGACAGGGATCGGACAAAGCTTTGTTGGTGCTACGTTGGTCGCCCTGGTGACGAGTTTGCCCGAGCTGAGTACGACTTATTCTGCGGTCCGCTTTGGTGCCTACAGCATGGCGGCAGCAAATATTCTAGGCACCAACAGCCTCGAGATCGCGTTGTTCTTGCCTGCGGAATTGGCTTATCGCGAAGGCAACCTGTTTGACGCCCTGCAGCCGTCCGCAGCCTTTCTGGCGGCGTTGGGGATCGTCGTCACCAGTTTGTATTTGTGGGGAATTCTAGAGCGACGCGACAAGACCGTGTTTGGGATGGGAGTCGATTCGTTTGCAGTATTGGCGACGTATGCCGCCGGATTGGCTGTGTTCTACACGATGTAGCGGACTCACCACGTGGTTAACGGACCACGCGGGCCTCAATTCGTTGGCATGAGAGTTGCGTCGCTTTGTTGAAGAAGTTGTCTTAATAAGGAACTGATTGACCTTCATTTCAGAGAAAAAACATGTCTAGCGAACGCCCATGCGTGATTGTCACCGGCAGCTCTGGATTGCTTGGCAACCTCACATGCCGTCGACTCGCCGAAACTGGCTACGAAGTTTTTGGTTTCGATCGCGTCGGATTGCCCGAGCCACCCAAAGCACTTGAGCATGTACATGACATCGAGTGCGACATTACTAATTACTCTTCGGTTCAAGGCGCGATGGAAAAAGTCCGCCGCAAAACCGACGGCAAACTTGCCAGCATCGTGCACATGGCCGCCTACTATGATTTCTCGGGCGAAGACAGTGAGCTTTACAACACCGTGACCATCAACGGCACGGATCGACTATTAAACGCACTCGAAGATTTCGAGTACGAACAGTTTATTTTTACAAGCACGATGTTGGTACACGCTCCTTGCGAAGTGGGTGAGCGAATCCGCGAGGACGATCCGCTGAAAGCCAAGTGGCCGTACCCGCAAAGCAAAATTGAAACGGAACGGCTGATCCGCGAAGGGCACCCTAATGTGCCATCGGTGTTCTTGCGAGTCGCCGGTGTCTACACCGACTATGGACGTCAACCGACCATCGTCCAGCAAATCAAACGGATCTACGAAAAAGATTTTCAAGGCCATTTTTTCCCGGGCGATACTGATGCGGGACAGGCCGCGGTTCATCTAGAAGACACCGTCGATGCGATCGTCCGCACGGTAGAGCGGCGTGATGCGATCGCTCCAAAAACCGCGATTTTAATTGGCGAAGAAGAGACGCTGTCGTACCAAACGCTGCAAAACTTGATTGGCAAGCAACTGCATGGCAAAGAATGGTCGACGATGCGAATTCCCAAACCGGTGGCGAAAGTCGGAGCCGCAGTAAGCGACACGCTGCAGGGCGGTGACGCGTTTATCAAACCGTTCATGGTCGCGATGGCAGACGACCATTATGCCCTGGACATCTCGCGTGCCAAAGAGTTGTTGGGCTGGGAACCGAAACATTCGTTGTCGACGACATTGCCCAAAATGACCGATGCATTAAAAGCGGACCCTGAAAAATGGTACCGCCAAAACGGACTCGAGCAATGAGCATTGATGTAATGCAGCGCACTACCGACCTCACCCGACAGGAATAAAGGATGCTTCATTCGCCGACGACCACTGACCGCGCAGACGTCGATCCGTTGAACCGGCCGGTACCGCCATACAAACACAATCCGTCGGCGTGGAGCCAGCGGATTCCGATTTGCTTGTTGGCGTTTGTTGCCGCACTGATTTCGGCGCATCTATCGTTGTTTCAGTGGGGATTGATCGAAAGTTCGTGGGACCCGGTGTTCGGCGATAGTAGTAACCGCGTGCTTAAATCGGATACCGCGATGTCAATGTATCGCATCTTGGGGATTCATGATGCGGCGCTCGGCGTACTGGCGTATCTCGGCGACGCCGTCCTTGGGTTTGCTGGATCCCCACGTCGCTGGCAATACCGTCCCTGGCTCGTGATTTTGTTTGGAATTGACGTGATCCCACTGGGCATCGTCAGCGTCGTGTTGGTCGTGCTTCAAGCATTGGTGATCGGTCAGTGGTGTTTCCTGTGCTTGGTGACGGCCGGTATCTCACTGATCTTGGTGTACTGGGCTTGGGATGAAGTCCGCGTTTCACTCGCGTATCTAAAAATTGTCTGGCAAGACCATCACGACGTGAAGTTGTTCTGGAAAGCGTTCTGGGGTTCTCGCACTGAGCAACTTGATCAGGCGGGTGAAAAACTTCTCTCACGCGAGGTGGCATAATGTGGGGACGCGTCATCGAAATCATGACCGCGGTGTGGCTTGCCGCCAGCCCGTTCGTCTTTCAGTCTCCGGTTGATCCTGTGATTTTATGGGTCGATTTTGGCATCGCTCTTTTGATCAGCACTCTAGCCGGATTGTCGTACTGGCGACCAACACGACACGCCCATCTGTTGATCCTGGTGGTTGCGACGGGCTTGATTGTGTGGGGACGTTTTTTCGTTGTTCCTCCGCCCCCAGTTCACCAGAACCACATTGTCGTCGGCCTCTTTCTATTGATGATCGCGTTAATCCCCAACGAAGCCTCCAAACCGCCGTTGGTGTGGCGGAGCAACCCTTCGGAATCAGCTACCTAAGATTTCCCGAGAAGCCGAGAAATCCGGAGCCGCTGCTTGAGCATTACGACTCGCTGACCATTTTCACCGAGCCCGAAACGCAATTGTGACGGGTGCGTCGAATGCGGCTGAGCACGCAGTAAACGGGGGCGGTCGTCCGCTGGACCGGATCCGCGATTCGTTTGTTCGACACGTCGTCGTTGCAGCGAAGCCGGCGAATTTTGCGATGCTCCTCACTCAGTTTCGCATTGCAATCGGCTCAGATCCGGACACCGCTGATCGGCACTCGGCTGAAACAACCCGAATTGGTCTATGGCAACCTGCTGTTCCTGATGCAAGGCAACTACTTTTACCGCCGCTTGTTCACGTCTCACAATCCAGGCGTGATCGAGTTCTTACCCGCTTGCTCTGATAAATTGCCAAAGGGTTTAATCGTTTAGCGTGCTCACCTGGTGCGAAAATTGTTTCGAGGCGGTCAGAACGAACGAAACAAGTTCACCGGTACGGCCTCTGCGTGTAAGCGATGACAACGTGCAAGTTCAGCGTCACCACCCCTCTCCGGAAATCTCGCTATAGGCTCGATTTCCGACCCTCCCTTGCTTTGCCGGGAGGGTGAAGTAAGTGGTTACTGCACGTTTTTATCCGATTGGGATTGTGATTCGAGCACTGCGGCCAAGCGTTTTCGCACCGCCGCGGTTTCGGCGGTGTCGTTCTCGGCGGTGATCGGATGCTGCTCTAAAACGTCCGCCTCGACATCAAAAAGCTGGCCCGTTTGGTACAAATGCCAGCGTCGATCGCGGGCCGAGACATGGCGAGTGAAATGATCTTTGTCCCATCCCGGACGAGGATCGTAAAACGAATAGATCCACTGGCGACGCGGCGATGTGGTCCCTTCACCCACCAGTTCCGGATAAAAGCTGATCCCATCCAAAGCGTGGTCCGATGGCAATGGATGCCCGGCCGCTTGCATCATCGTCGGAATAAAATCAGTCGAATCAACCAGAGCATCGGAAACGCCCGGCTGAACCTTTCCTGGCCAAGTCACGATTAGCGGCACATGAGTTCCTGCATCGGTTGGTAATCCCTTGCCTCCGGCGACAGGCCCATTTTTTGTTTGCGACGTGATCGAAAGATGCGTGCCGTTGTCGCTATAGAACAGAATCAAGGTGTTCTCACGCAAACCAAGGTCGTCAATCTTCTGTACGATCTTGCCAACACACTTGTCCATATACTCGACCATGTCTTTGAAATAGCGTGGGTCTTCGTCGAGTCGCTTCGCGGGGTCACTCCAATCGGCACTGTCGGGCGTCGGATTCATTGGCCAATGGGGAAGTGCCATTGGATAATAGACAAAAAACGGATTCGCTTTTTCACGTTCCATGAATGTATTGATGTAGTCCACCCACCGGTCTGGCCCGTATTGTCCCTCGGCCTTCTTTAGCGTGCCGTCTTCGAGCCAAGTTGGGTTAGCGTATCGTGAACCTTTGTCTTCGGTATGCAGCGAATGATACAGCGCGTATGAATCAAATCCGGAATCTTTGGGATGCATGCCGATGCCGCGGCGAGTTTCCGCACCGGGATAGTCCGGTGGATCATAACTTTGCAGCTGCCACTTGCCTGCGATACAAGTCTTGTAGCCGACGTCCTGTAAATAATGACCAAACGTTTTCTCAGCGGGATCCATGATCCCAAAGCAAATCCAATTGCGATCGTTGTGCATCCCCGTCATCAACTGCATACGAGTATTCGCACAAAGCGGCTGCGCATGAGCGTGCGAAAACCGCAGTCCTTCGGCGGCAAGCTGATCCAGGTTTGGCATGGCGTAGCTGAGTCCGCCATAGCAGCCGAGCCCCTCGATACCGAGATCGTCGGCCATGATCAACACAATGTTCGGCTGGCGTTCGTCCGCGGCGATCGGTTCTGACGAGCCAGCAAATGCGGCAATCGTCGCGACCGCGACGGCCAATGCCAGTGCGGGGCTTTTCCATATCGTCATCATCGGCTTTTGTGGGGTGGTCGTTACGGTCACTTCGTTCTCACTTTGATTTTCATGGCGGCGTGGCGAGGGGCTCACGCCATCGACTTTCGCACTAAACAGGTGGTGTTTGTAGCGGAGCGGCGTGGGGCGCCCGGTAAATACCGAACGTTTTACTCGCTGCAACCAGGCGGCTCGCGCCGCACCGCTACAAATATGATGGACACACCGCGTCTTTGCTAATGTCATCTGCCGCGGAAATGTCAACGGAAAATCCCAATCTGTAATCTTACCACTTCACCCACTACGACTAGGGATTGGTCAAATGCTGCAAAGGCTCATCCACTAAACTAGAATACGTTGCTCGCTTTGCCGTTTGCGACAGCCTGAATTGGCTTCCGCAGCATGTGGGGTTCTTGACGCACTGAATGTTTGGCGTCTACGCGGTTGGACACGCAGAACCAGCAGCCCCCCCCTCTCCCGAAATCGCAAAATACTTGCTTCCATGAACCGTCACCGTCTCTTTGTTCTGACCCTAATTTGCGTGTTCACGGTTTCGCCCTGTGATGCCCAGTCCGATCTCAATGCGGATACTCGGGCAAACGTTCACCAAGTCAACGAAGTGAAAACCTTGACCACTTTCGACCTCCTATCGCCGCCGATGACCGAGGGTTCCCCGGGGGCGGGAAAACGCGTGCGGCAAGTCGCGACCGAGTACAAGGGAACTCAGGTGCATCATTCGCTTTATTTGCCATTGGACTGGAAACCGGGCGGCAAGTTTCCAGTGATCGTCGAGTACACCGGAAACAAATGGCCTGCTTGCAACTCGACCGGCGAGATCGGCGATGCCAATTTAGGTTACGGCATCAGCGGCGGCCGAGGTTTTATCTGGGTTTGCCTGCCGTATATTGAAACAGGACGACAAACCAATGCCGTCACTTGGTGGGGTGACAAACAAGCGACCGTCGATTACTGCAAAATCAATCTTCCTCGCATCTGTGCCGAATTCGGAGGCGATCCCGAAAACGTCATCCTCTGCGGTTTCTCTCGTGGGGCGATCGCGACCAGCTATATCGGACTCGCCGATGACGAGATCGCTTCGCTTTGGAAAGGCTTCTTGACGCACGACCACTTTGACGGCGAAAAAACGTGGGGCTACCCCGACAGCGATCGAGCATCGGCCTTAAAACGCCTGGCCCGGCTCGACGGTCGGCCAGTGCTGGTTTGCGGAACCCAAGCCAGCAAAACCCAGGATGCATTCTTGAAGGATCATCTCGAATTGGCCCGCTTTACCTTTATCGATATTCCCACCAGCCACATCTTTGCGATCCCCGAAGGCAATGTCGTGCACCCGCACACCGACCTGTGGATGCACAAGGAAAGCGTCTACCGCAGGCAAGTCCGCGACTGGGTTGAAAATGTGCTTGATCAATAACCGAACCGCAGCAGTCGATTATGCTGGACCGACGACGATTTTATGGTAGTGGATCTTGCTAAAGATCCTTTCGCGTTTAAAGCCAGGGAGCTTTAGCAAGCTCCACTACATTAGAAACGACAAACGACGCGTTTGCTGCCATTTTATTTACTGAACTTATCCCCCCCTTTTCCAAACACAAGTCTGGCATCCCTGATGAAATCGTTTTCCATTCTTCGATTGTTGTATCCCGTTGTCGTTGGTATCTGTCTTTGCTCGTCGTTGTGGGCCGCGGATTCTAGGAATCGGCCGAATTTGGTGCTGATCATTGCGGACGACATGAATTGGGACGATTGTGGTGCGTACGGGCACCCTGCAATCCGCACGCCGCATATCGACCAACTTGCCAAACAGGGACTCCGGTTCGAGCATGCGTACCTGACGACAAATTCATGTAGCCCTTCGCGATCGAGCATCTTGACGGGCAAGTATCCGCACAACACGGGTGCCGAGCAATTGCATTGGCCGTTGCCGCCGGAGAGCAAGACGTTGGCTGCGGCTCTGAAACAATCGGGCTACTACACGGCGGCGGCGGGCAAATGGCATTTGGGCGACGCGGTGCGTGACCATTTTGACCGCATCTACGAAGCGTCCACCGCGGGCTTTGTGTTGCCATCGGGCAACGAGGGCGAGCCGGCAAAGATGATCGCGGCCCAGCCGAGCGGCTGCGAAGATTGGGAGCAAGCGATTGACGACCGTCCGCGTGACAAACCGTTCTTTCTGTGGTTGGCGGCACTCGATCCGCACCGTGAATACAGCGAAGGTGCCTTGGATCCGCCGCACCGTCATGCTGATGTGATTGTTCCGCCGCATTTGCCCGACACCACGGATGTGCGAGAAGACTTGCGACTTTATTACGACGAAATCGGGCGACTTGATACGTACGTCGGCAAAGTCATGAGGAAACTGAAACAACAAAACGTTGCCGAAAACACGCTAATTCTGTTTATCAGCGATAACGGGCGTCCGTTTCCACGCGACAAAACAACTCTCTACGACGGCGGCATTCGCACTCCGTGGATCGTCCGCTGGCCTGAGACGGTTCGCGCCGGTGTGACCACGAACTCGCTGGTCAGTGCTATTGATATCGCTCCCACGTTTCTGGAGCTTGCAAAGATCGACAAGCACACGACCGACGCGATGCAGCTCGAAGGACACAGCTTTGCACCGGTTCTGAGTGACCCGATGACCGAGACCCGCCAATATGCGTTTGCCGAAGACCACTGGCACGACTACGAGGATCACGCTCGCTGTGTCATGGACCAACATTTCAAACTGATTCGCAACGACTATGTCGACTTGGCTGCAACGCCTTCGGCGGATGCCGGACGCGGACTCACTTGGCAAGCAATGCTGCGACTACAGAAAGAAGGCAAGCTAACGAAGGAACAACAAAGTTGTTTTGTTTCGCCTCGTCCGCAGTGGGAATTGTATGACCTGATGCGTGACCCTGGCGAATTGAGCAACGTCATCGACGATCCTGCCTACCAATCGGTTCGCAACCAATTGACGCAGGCCTTGGCAACTTGGACCGCAGAGACGTCCGACTATTTACCGTCGCAGCGAACTCCAGACGAATTTGATCGCGTCACGGGGGAACCCGACCACAGCGTTCGCGTCCGTCCTCGTCCATCGAAAAAAGAGATGTTTGGCACCAACGGCAAGTACTAAGCAGAGAGTGTCGCCGTCCGGGGTTAATACCCCCGGCAGGAATTGTGCCGCCCTCTGGGCTATAACATCAACTGTCAATCCCAGCAGCGATCAACGACGATACCAACAGCCGCATTCAGCTTCGTCCCCTTAAATCCACGGCAGGCTCCATGATCAAGATGACGACCGCGTTTGCTCTTCTGTTGGCCGTTCTACCGTGCACGAAGGTGACTGCGGCCGATGCGGTGACCACGACAAGCCCCCAACAACCCAATATCGTCTTGCTGTTTGTCGACGATTATGGTTGGGCCGACATGGGATGTCGCAACCCTGTATTTGAAACGCCGAACATCGACCAACTGGTTCACGAAGGAATCGATTTTCGCCAAGCCTACATCGCATGTCCGACATGCAGCCCCAGTCGCGGCACGTTGTTAACGGGAAAACATCCGGTGCGACTCGATTTGGTGCGTCATATCCCCACCGGCCCCAAACACGCCGATTTTGACAAGTTCGGACGCACCGAAACGGAGTTCAATTTCTGGGAAAGCGATCCGGCCCAATTTCCTTGTCGCAATTGGTTGCCGCTCGAGGAAACGACTTATGCCGAAGCACTTGGCGAACTCGGCTATTACAACAAATTCATCGGAAAGTGGCACCTCGGCCACGAGGAATACCATCCGGTCAAACAGGGATTCGACAATCAGATCGGCACCTCGAACTGGGGACATCCAAAGTCGTACCATCCGCCTTACTTTGTCAACTCGGATGTTTTTGCCGACGAACAGGAACGCTATCTGACGGACAAATTGACCGACGAATCGGTTCAGTTCATTAACAGCTATGACAAAGCCAAACCGTTCATGTTATCGCTGTGGTATTACACCGTGCATGGACCTCACGACGGACGCGAAGACCTTGTCAGACACTTTCAAGCGAAAGGATTAACAGGCCCCTACGCACATTATGCCGCGATGGTCAAAGCACTTGATGAATCGGTGGGACGCGTCCGCGATGCCATCAAAGCCAAGGGAATCGAAAACGACACGATCGTGATCTTGTTGTCGGACCAGGGCGGTGCGTTTGACAACCCGCCGTTCCATGGGGGCAAGAAAGTCGACACGCTGTACGAGGGTGGTGCACGCGTGCCGTTTGTCTTCCACTGGCCGGGCGTTACCAAGCCGGGCTCGGAAAACAACAGCATCGTTCAATCGACCGACCTGTTCCCGACGCTCCTGGAAATCGCAGGCGGTGATCCGTCCAACTACAAAGACCTCGATGGTGTGTCGCTGGTCTCGACGATCCAAAACAACAGCACGCTCGCGCGAGACGAACCGATCTTTGGCTACCGCGCCTACGAAGACTTGTACGCCTCGGTGCGACTGGGCGACTGGAAACTGCTCGCCTACCGCAGCGGGACGGTGAAGCTCTACAACATCGCCGATGACATTGGTGAACAACACAATTTGTCACAACCCCATCCCGAGAAAACGGAAGAGTTCGTGCAAAAACTCGCCGCGTGGGAGCGAAAGATGAACGTGCAGAAGTATTCGGGAATACAATGACCAGTGTCGTTGACTGCTCCGCGATCAGCGACACTGGTTACTCGAACGAATGACAATGAAGGCGGCAAGATAAAATGACAATGAACAATCCAGTGCGAACGCTAGGGATGTTTGCGTTTATGCTTCTCGCATGTGCACAAGCGCACGCCGTCGAAACAAAAACCGAACGTCCGCCCAACGTGATTTTGATCATGGCCGATGACGTCAGCTGGGAGTGCTTTGGCTGCTACGGAGCCGAAGACTACTCGACGCCTAACATCGACGCACTGGCGTCCGAAGGCGTGCGATTTACAAACTGTTATTCGACTCCGATTTGCACCCCGTCACGTGTGAAGTTGATGACGGGTAAATACAACTTTCGCAACTATACCCATTTCGGCTATCTGGATCCGAAAGAGAAAACGTTTGCGCAAATGATGCGGTCCGCTGGCTACAAGACGGCGGTCGCGGGTAAGTGGCAACTCAACGGCTTGTATCACGGTGCCCCTGGAAGTGATGACAATCAGCGACCGGTGCAGGCTGGGTTTGATGAATATTGCTTATGGCAATTGACTGCCGCGAAGGGGGGAAAGCAGGGTGGCGAGCGTTTTTGGAGTCCGCCGCTGGAGCAAAATGGCAAATTTCTGACGAAGCAGGATAATCACGAGCAATACGGCCCGGACATCATGTCGGACTTTCTCTGCGACTTTATCCAGCGGAACCAAGATCAGCCGTTCTTTGTTTATTATCCCACGGTGTTAGTGCACAATCCGTTCGTCCCCACTCCGGATACGATCGGAGATTCGCCACGGACGCATGATACGAACAAGGCTCCGAAAAACGCGGACGCACAAAAGGCCAACTTTGTCGCAATGGTCCACTACTTGGACAAGATCGTTGGCAAGCTTGTCAAGCAAGTCGAAGCGGCCGGGCAGCTCGACAATACGCTGTTCCTGTTCACGGCCGATAACGGCACCAACCGATCGATTACCTCGCGTTGGAACGGACAAGCGATCCGCGGCGGCAAAGGTGGCACCAAAGATATGGGAACCCACGTCCCGTTGGTGGCCTACTGGAAAGGGCATACACCGGAGGGCTTGGTGCTGGATGACCTCGTCGACTTTACCGATTTCTACGCCACGCTGGCCGAAGCCGCGGGCGTCCAACTCGGCAGCGACGATCCGGTCGATGGCCGCAGCTTTCTGCCACAATTACAGGGCAAAGCCGGCAATCCACGCGACTGGGTGCTCTGCCATTACCAGCCGTACTGGGGCAATTTCCCCGGCTCACAATACGTTCGCAACGAAACGTACAAACTGTATCGTGACGGCAGCTTTTATCGTGTGCCCACGGACTTGTTAGAAGCGAATAACTTGGCTGCGGAGTCGCTCGATTCGCAGGCGGCATCCGCCAAAGAAGAGCTCAGCGACGTGCTTCAGTCCGCGCCTCCCGCTCCGCCGGAAAAGGGCGGCCCCCAAGCGAAGCAGCGGCCGATCTATCCCGACTGGAAAAACATCGTGGATCCCAACGACTAAACCAAGGCAAGCCCTTGTCTTAATTTAATTCGAACGCCCTTCCATTGCAGACATAACACCCATCATGAAACTGCTCCCGCTCCTTCCTCTCCTGCTGTTAGTGACCGCCACGCTCTACGGCGACGAACAAACCAATTCGCGACGTGCTGATTCGCGTCCCAACATTGTTTGGATCATTCCTGATGATATGTCCGCGAACTTTTCGTGCTATGGCGAAACGGCGATCGAAACTCCCAACGTCGATCGGCTTGCCCAGCGCGGCGTCAAGTTTACCAACGCCTATGTTACCGCTCCGGTGTGTTCGACTTGTCGATCCGCGTTTATCACTGGGATGTATCAAACCAGTATTGGGGCACATCATCATCGCAGTGGACGCGGGACTGAAAAAATCGAGTTACCTCGAAACGTCACACTGGTTCCCAAACTTTTTCAAGACGCGGGTTACCACACCTCGATTACCGGTTGGCCGCTGAACGGCAAACTGGGCAAGACCGATTACAATTTCCAGTGGGACGAATCGGTCTACGACAGCAACGATTGGCAGGACCGTAAACCGGGGCAACCTTTCTTTGCACAAATCCAAACCGCGGGCGGCAAGCTTCGTGGCAAGGACGCAGCCGGATGGGACAAGATCGCTCGGCAAGCCGAAAAAGAATTTGGCAACAGTACGGGCATTGATGCTGTCACTTTGCCGCCGTACTACCCCGATCATCCTGATATCTTGCGTGACTGGGCCGCCTATCTGGATTCGGTTCGCTTGACCGATGCGATGGTGGGTGAAGTGCTCGATCGACTCCGGCGCGAAGGCGTGCTCGAGAACACCTTAGTGCTGTTCATGACCGATCATGGCATCAGCCACGCTCGCGGTAAACAATTTTTGTACGACGAAGGACTGCACGTGCCGTTGGTGATCGCAGGTCCTGGCGTGAATCCGGAGACGGTCCGCGATGACGTGGTCGAGCATATCGATATCGCGGCTCTCTCGCTGGCGGCGGCGGGAATTGACATCCCAAATTCCATGCAGGCCAAGGATATTTTGGCAAGCGAGTATGAACCGCGTGAAGCAGTTTTCGCCGCTCGCGACCGCTGTGACGAAACGGTCGACCACATGCGATCGGTACGAACCAAAGAATTCAAATACATCCGCAACTTTCTACCCAACCGTCCCTATTTACAGCCTTGTGCGTACAAGGATGCCAAGGCGATCTTGATCGCAATGCGTGAATACCACGCCGCGGGCAAGTTAAACGAAGTGCAAGAATTGATATTTCGCGAAGTACGACCAAGCGAAGAACTTTACGACCTGAAAAACGATCCTCACGAGATTCACAATTTGTCAGGCGACCCGGCGTACGCGGAACAGCTGAGTGAACTTCGCAATCGTCTGGATCGCTGGATGGAAGAGACTGGCGATCAAGGGCGGCAACCCGAGTCGGTCAAAATGTACGACAGTGACATGAAGGTCTACACCGACCGGCTGGCGTTGCCCAAATTTGATCCCGCACATTTGAAGGAAGTTCAAGACAATATTGCACTCATGAAAAAATGGGCCGCCGAAGGCAAGTAAGCTGCTGGGTCAGATTCATCCGATGGATTTGATTTCACAGCCACCAATTCCGCATCTCAATTGCGAGCACGATTTGATGAAACACGATTATCGAAGACAAACCGGCACTGGATGCTCACCGCGGCCGGCGACGGCAGCTCCAGGCTTGTTTAGAAAGGTTGCCTTGTTAGCCCTCGTGATGGGCGGGCTGATTGCGGGGCTGCAATCGGTGTCCGCAGAGCAGCAAGCAACTAGCGAGCGGCCCAATATCCTTTGGATTTTCTCCGAAGACCTGTCACCGTTCATGGGATGCTACGACGACCCGATCAATGCGGGGCATACGCCAGCGATTGATCAAATGGCTGCCGATGGAGTGTTGTTCACGCGAGCCTATGTGCCGGCGCCCGTTTGTTCGGCGTGCCGCTCGGCCATGATCACCGGCGTGATGCAAACCACAACGGGAACGCACCAACATCGCTCCGGACGGACCACCGATGGACAAATCGTTCCGCCGGATACTCAGATTCATCTTCCTGAAGGAATAAAGACGATCCCCGAATTGATGCGTGCCGCGGGCTATTTTACTTTCAACAGCGGTAAAGACGACTACAATTTCCACTACGATCGTCGCGCCATGTACAGCGTTGGCAACAAAGACGACTACAAAGCCGGCATGAACGGATGGCAGGGAAACAAAGCCCGTCATGCCCTGTCGATCACTGAAGATACCTGGAACGCTCGCGAGAACAAATCTCAACCGTGGTTCGGTCAAATCGAAATCAAGGGGGGCAAAGCGAACGCTAAACATACTCGCAAAGGCGAGCTGCTGGCGGACGATGATGTTCCGCTACCACCGTATTTCCCGGACACCCCGGCGCTTCGCAAGTCATGGACGACGCATTACAACGCCGCTCGCGGTGCTGATGCTCGGGTCGAAGCGATCCTGGATCAACTGCAGGCCGACGGGGAAATGGAAAACACGATTGTGTTCTTCTTCTCAGATCACGGCAGCAACCATTCGCTGCGTCACAAACAGTTCTGCTATGAAGGCGGCGTCCATATCCCGCTTGTGATCAAAGGCAAACACCCGGCGCTGAACGCCGGTACGGTCCGCGGCGAAATTATCACGGCGCTGGACATTCCGGCGACCACGCTGGCGATGGCGGGTGTCCCGCTGCCCGATTATCTTGACGGCCAGGATCTGTTTAGCAGCGAATACAAACCGGTCAAATATGTGATTTCGGCTCGTGATCGTTGCGATTACACGATCGACCGCATTCGTACAGTCCGTTCGGATCAATTGCGTTACATTCGCAATTTCTATCCCGAACGGCCGATGTTGCAGGCGCAATATCGCGACAACAAAAAGGACGTTCTTGATCTGAAACGGCTGCATCACGCGGGCCAACTAAGTGATTATCAAGAACAACATTGGTTCGGCATCCGTCCATCGGAGGAACTGTACGACATGGCCAACGATCCGCATCAAATGAATAATCTGGCCGATGATCCTCAGTTCGTCGACGCTCTTCGCGAACACCGTGACGTGCTCAACAAATGGATCGACGAGACAAACGATCAAGGCCAATATCCTGAATCGGTCGTCCAGCTGAAAGCGACCTACGAATTGTGGAAAGACAAACCGGTATTCAAGAACGCCGACATCAATCCAGAATACGATCAATTTCGTAAGTAGACCCGTACTACTTTTTTCATGACCTAATCCCGTCGTTCGTTTTGTTCGATTGCGACGCTCGCTTCGCTAGCGATGGGGCCCCTGCGTCTGCAATGATTTGGCGTCGAGTCGCGATTCGTTGGATCGTGAAATACTGAATCTGCAGTGGCATTAGATCCCGGTTTTGGTGCCAAGCGGCCTTATCCTGTGAACACAGGATACGAAACAGTTGCCTCAACAAGTAACCTTTTTGGGGTTACGGTTGCGCGAGATGCCGCAAACTGAGGTAGAGATTGCGCAGCCGTAGCAATTCGAACCGACTCGAAACGCCTCCCCAAGAGCTGATTGAATGACCTTAAAAAACACAATTTGCTGTCTGTTGACGGTATTCACACTCATGCATGCTTCGTCTGCGAAATCGCAAGAGATGGATAAGATGTGGGGCGAGTCGATCGTCAAACTTCGCGCCGATGATGCAGAGCGAGGACAACTTTTTGCGGATGGCAATTACGCGATGTTTATCCACTGGGGGATCTACTCGCAATTGGCCAACGAAGTTGATGGGAAAACCTATTACGGTATCGGCGAATGGATTATGAATCCACGCATGGCGGGGATTCCGATCCCGCGATATCGCGAATTGGCGAAAACATTCAATCCGGTCAAGTTCGATGCGATGGCAATCGCTCAGCTCGCCAAAGATGCGGGAATGAAATACATCATCATCACCGCCAAACATCACGATGGCTTTGCGATGTACCACTCCAAAGCCAATAAGTTCAATATTGGCGATGCATCGCCGATCAAGTTGGACCCGATGAAAGAATTGGCTGAGGCATGCCAAAAACAGGGCCTCGGTTTTGGCTTTTATTACTCACACAACCAAGATTGGACATTCCCCGGCGGCGGCAACGGTCCCAAGCAAGATTCGCAAGGAAACCCCGCCACCTTTGACGATTACTTTGAAAAGAAATGTTTACCACAAGTCAAAGAGATCACCAGCGAGTACGGCCCGATCGTCTTGGTCTGGTTCGATACGCCTGGAAACATGCCAAAGAAATACGTCCAAGAATTGGTCGATGTCGTACGAAAAAATCAACCCAAGGCGTTGGTCTCGGGTCGTGCCGGTCACAACCTGGGTGATTACCAATCTTTGGGCGACATGGAAGTGCCTCATCGCAACGTCGAAGGGCTTTGGGAAGCAGTCGACACGACCAATGATTCGTGGGGCTATGCTTGGTACGACGAGAACTGGAAAACGCCCGAAGAAATCCTGCATCGGCTGATTGCATGTGTGGCTCGCGGTGGAACGTACATGTTGAACATCGGCCCACGCGGCGATGGGTCGGTCCCCGAGCGTGCGGCGGCCTCGCTGCGAAGTTCCGGTGATTGGATCAAGCGTCATCCTCAGGTGGTGTACGCGACCGAAGCCTCACCATGGCAACATGCGCTGCCGTGGGGCGACGTCACTGTGAAGGACAACCGAATGTTTTTGTCGGTGTTCAAGTGGCCCGCAAGTGGCAAGTTGTATTTGCCAGGGCTACAAACCGAAATCCGCTCGGCCAAATTGCTCGATGGCGATAACGCGAATCCGGTTGAATTCGAATCGGTCGGCACCTGGACTCGCTTTTCGCTTCCCCAATGTGCTCCGGACGACCTCGTCTCGGTGATCGAAGTCGATTTGGCGGGCGCCCCTGAGGCCGATCCGACATGGGGCCTCGATCCCGAAGTCGCAACGGAGATCCTCGCCGAGTTCGCCTCGGTATCCGGCGCCACCCAGAACTACAAACGCTGGATGGAAAAATTCGGCGAGTGGAAACATGTGATCGAGGTCACCGATTGGCCAACCGGCGACGAGGAAACCCCAGGCAAAGCAAGCTGGGAAATCGATGTGGTCGTCCCAGGGGATTATCAAGTCGCCTTGAGCTATGCTGGCGAAGGACGATTGGTTTGGGGCGTCGCGATCGAAGGCGGCCAGTCGATCCAGAACCAGCAAAATGCATCACACGTCTACCAAAGTTTTCCGATCGGTTGGCTCAACTTTCCAAAGGCTGGCCGCTACACCGTCTCGGCATCGTGCCTTGACGGCGACGTGAAAACTGGAAGTTTGAAGTCAATCACCTTCACTCCGATTCACCAATAGTGAGTCACTCGTTGCCCGCTCGTAGTGCGACTCAGGCCTAACAAAACAGAGGCCTCATAAGACGCACGCGTAATGGAAATGTTGGCCTGCCAGAAGTTTGGGATCGTCCACTGCGGACGTCCCGCAGCATTGCGGTCACGTTCCCTTCTGCGAATTTCGGTCTTCCCCTTTTGAGATCCGGTCTTCTTCTGCGAGATCCACGAGGCCGCTCCAACACGACGACGTGTCGCAAAACGTTATTGCCGCGTCGCAAAATATTACTACCCCCAAAGGGATGGACTCTATGATTATTCCGTCTTGGGGAAATTCATGCCTCGTTGATGCTGATTAGCGTCAAGCAAAGCGCCCAATTGTTATTGATTTTCATAACTTTTCTTTGGGGTAGCACAATGTCTTTCACACGAAAGAAATCCGGGTTCACACTCGTCGAACTGCTGGTGGTCATCGCGATCATTGGCGTCTTAGTTGGACTTCTGTTGCCGGCGGTCCAGGCGGCTCGGGAAGCGGCACGGCGGATGAGTTGCAGCAACAACTTCAAGCAGATCGGGCTGGCGATCCACAATTATCATGCGGCTTACAACCAGGTGCCGACACACGGTACCGGAACCCAGCCCGGCACCGCTTCGAACTATTTCAACCCATCGACGCTTGGAAACCGAATTCGCTTAAGCATGCTGGTGCCCTCGCTGCCGTTTCTCGAGCAGCAAGCGATGTGGGAGAAGATTTCCAACCCTAGCACCGAGCGAACCGACGGCGCGGTCCAATCGCCTGTTTGGCCGGCAATGGGTCCTACCCCAGATGACATTCAGTACATTCCATGGACGACGGAGATTCCTGGTTACCGTTGCCCCAGCGATCCTGGGTTTGGACTTCCCGCATTGGGCAGAACGAACTACGCCGCCTGTGTCGGAGACTCTTCATGGGAAATCTATTTCGGCCCCTGGAATAATCTGCGAACGATCAAGGACAACTCCGAAGACGCGCGGGCCGCGCACCGCGGTTTCTTCAAACCGATTGACGTGACACGCTTCGGTGACTGTTTGGATGGTTTGTCCAACACGATTGCCATGGGCGAAATCATCACGGATCTCGGAGACAATGACACTCGCGGCCAAGTGACCGAATCGGCCGCCAACAGCAGTGCTCCGGGCATTTCGCTGGCGAATATTCGCAATAATCCATCGCGATGCCAGCCCTTGGTCGATGCCACAAGGCCTCGTTTCTGGGACCCACAGTACTTCATGATCTCGCGTGCTCTCTTTGCACGAGGCTACCGGTGGGCGGACCAAGGCCCGCTGTTTTCCGGCTGCATGACGATTTTGTCTCCCAATCGCGAGATCTGTGGTCCCTTCAACACACTCGGAACAACGCTGGTTGCCACGATGTCCAGTCGTCATCAAGGCGGTTGTCACGTTTTGATGGGGGATGGGGCGGTGAAATTCGTCACCGATTCGATCGAAGCAGGCGATCCCAAAGCCGGAAATGTTTGGTTGGGAGGCACGGGGGCTCAAGCGCCAGGTTCGGCAAGTCCCTATGGACTGTGGGGGGCGTTGGGAACACGTGCCAGCCGCGAAGTCATCAACGCCGAGTTTTAAGCTGCAGCCAAACTCAGCGTCCATTTCGAATCCGTTTGATCCACAGAAAACTACCCAAAGTGCATCGATGAAAACCATTCCGTTGTTAATACTTGTTCTTTTAGGTGCGTTCGCTGCGGGTTGCAGTGAACAAGGGCCACGAACCGTGACCGCCGGTGTCGATCCGCAAGCGATCCGTGACTATGAAGCGGAGCTTGGCAAGGTGACGAAGCAAGACACCGATTCCAACATGGGCGCTAAAGAGAACATGGCCGAGAAGTGAGTCCCAAGGACTCGGATTGATTCTTCCGCCGATTTTTAATCCGCGTTGCCGAGAAAGACTCGGCAACGCGGTACACGATCTACAGAAACTGTACCGTTCGATTCCGTTCATTTCGCCAATCCGACATGAACATTCAAAAGAAACTAAATGTGATGAAGCTTGCCGCCACCACCCTGCTGATTATTCTCTCGACCGCGCAAACGATCCTCGCCGTTGATCTTTTTGTCAGTGTGTCTGGAAACGATACCCATCCAGGCACCAAGGACTTACCCGTCGCAACGTTGCAACAGGCAAAGACGCTCGCCTCGTCGTATGCTGGCAACGAAGCAGTCACCGTGCATGTGTCCGATGGCATTTACTATTTGCCCGAACCGCTTGTTTTCACCCCTGAAGACTCCGGTACGAAAGACATGCCCATTGTCTATCGAGCGGAACACGAAGGGGGTGCGGTGCTGAGCGGCGGAACGAAACTCGACTTGCAGTGGCAGCCGTTTCGCGATGGTATTTTCCAGGCGATGACGCCCGCGGGTCTGGCGATTGACCAGCTGTTTATCAACGGATCGAGCCAGCGGATGGCTCGTTATCCAAACTATGACGCCAACAAGCCGACCGATGCCTACCAGGGCTTCGCTGCGGATGCGTTTTCCAAAGAACGAGCGGCACGCTGGAAGAATCCCGCCGGTGGGTTCATCCACGCCATGCACCGCAGCCGATGGGGAGGCTATCACTATCGCATTACCGGTAAAGATGCGGACGGGGAAATCAGCTACGAAGGCGGCTGGCAGAACAACCGCCAAATGGGAATGCATAAAGAATTCCGAATGGTGGAAAACATCTTCGAAGAACTCGATGCCGCAGGCGAATGGTTTCACGACGCCGAAGCGAACACGCTCTATTACAAACCCGACTCGAACACCGATCTAAACACGGCAACCGTCGAGGTAGTTCGACTTCGACACTTAGTTGAATTCCAAGGTACCCTCGATGCGCCGGTAAAATCGATCGCTTTTCAAGGATTTGTGTTCCGTCACGCAGCGCGTACGTTCATGGACACCAAAGAACCGATGCTGCGAAGCGACTGGGCGATTTATCGTGGCGGCGCTGTGATGATCACGGGCAGCGAAGACATCCACATCCTCGATAGCGAGTTTGACCAAGTCGGCGGCAACGCGGTTTTTGTCAACCAATACAATCGCGGCACGCTGGTGAAGGGATGCCACATTCACGATTGTGGGGCCAGCGGCGTCTGTTTCGTTGGCGATCCGGCGGCAGTCCGAGATCCGCTGTTTGAATATGGTCAAAAAAATGATCTCACCAAGATCGACCGTACGCCGGGCCCCAAGACGGAAAACTATCCCGCCAATGGCACGGTCGAGGACTGTTTGATTCACGGAATTGGCCGAGTCGAACGTCAACCGGCAGGTGTCCAGATCGAGATGGCCATGGCGATTACCGTTCGCGACTGTTCGATTTACGACTGTGCCCGCGCCGGAATCAACGTCGGTGACGGGGCGTGGGGAGGCCATTTGATCGAACGCTGCGACGTTTTCGACACCGTGCTGGAGACCCACGACCACGGGTCGTTCAACTCGTGGGGCCGCGATCGCTATTGGCGACGTGACCACTTGGAAGCATCTCAGAAAGCGGTCGATGCGGATCCCAAATTGCCGTTTCTCGATGCGTTTAATACGACCGTAATCCGCAACAGCCGATGGCGGTGCGATCACGGCTGGGATATCGATTTGGACGACGGTTCAAGCAACTACGACATCTACGACAATCTGATGCTGCAGGGTGGCCTGAAACTTCGTGAAGGTTTTGGCCGGCGTGTTTGGAACAATATCACCGTCAATAACGGTTTCCATCCGCACGTCTGGTTCAACCACAGCCAAGACATGGTCTATTCGAACATTTTCATGGCAGCTCATCGCGGAGTAAGAACACCGACTGCGACGGCTAGGGGAAAGCGAATCGACAACAATCTATTCTTCTCGGCCGACCCTAAAATAAAAGACAAGTTTGTTCAATTTGGCTGGGACGTCCATTCGATCGTCGCCGACCCACTGTTTATCGATCCGGCGGGCGGCGACTTCCGTGTCGCGTCGGGGTCGCCCGCGTTTAAAATCGGCTTTGAAAATTTCCCGATGGATCAATTTGGCGTCAAGAAGCCATCGCTAAAGGCGATCGCCGAAACGCCAGTGATTCCCAAGCTTGAAATCCCTGGCCAAAATGCGCAGCCGAGTGACGCCGCAGAAACCACGATGGCAATGGAGGCGTATTGGCTGGGTGCGACCTTGCACGCATTACAAGGCGAAGAGTTTTCAGCCTATGGCGTCAGCAAACAAGACGGTGGCGTGGCTCTACTTGATGTCCCAGAGTATTCGTATGCTGGCTATGCCGGATTTCAAAAGAACGACTTGGTGCTTGCCATCAATCAAACGAAAATTGCCAGCGTCGAGGATCTGATCACGGCGTACACGAAGGCGGGCAATGCGCCACTGCGAGTGCGTGTGGTCCGTGATCAACAGACGATCGATCTGCAGATTGATAACCATCCCTATGTCGTGATCGAATCGGCATCGACGGCCGCGGGGTTCTCGGCACTGCGGTTGCCTAATGCAGCGACGGGAAAAGTAACGGCAAACCAAGCCACGCAAAACGAACCGCTGAAAGTCTTGACCGATGGCCAATTGAACCGCGACTACGGTCCTGTGTTTCAAAACGGGGTCCAAAACGGAGCTTACAAATTGGATCTGGGGGCGGTGCAGTCGGTCTCGGCAATCACCAGTTGGTCGTTCAACCAGAATCAGAAACGCGGCGTCCAGAAGCTAACGTTGTTCGTCAGCAATGCAAACACCGATCCTGGATGGAAGCTCAGCGACCGCTCTCGATTCACCCCACTTGGCAGTATCGACACCCGCAGTGCGGCGACCGAGGAATTTACCGCAGCTTCGCTACGGGCGCAGGATGGCAAGTCGCTCGGCAATTTCCGCTGGATTGTTTGGGAGGTTTCTCCGGTAAGCAAGTCGCGGGAAAACACCGCTTTTCAAGAATTGAATGTCGAAGTGCAACAATAACGTTCCGTTCCTATTTTTCGATACATCGAAGTATTGAAAAAAGCATGAGACGTGGTGGATCGGTGGCTGCCTGTCGACCGATTCCACCGCGGTCATCCAGTAAAAACACGATAGCCTGCGATACACCGCAGGTATAAAATTTGCCACCAGAACTTTCTGGTGGCACCAACGCTTCCTTTCCCTGTCTTCTGGGCTGACGTCTTTCGCCAGCCACCCTTCTTTTCTTTTCAAAGGTAGTGATCATGAATGGTTCGAGAGTAAACCGCGGTTTCACTTTGGTGGAATTGCTAGTCGTCATCGCAATTATCGGAGTGCTTGTCGGCTTACTGTTGCCGGCGGTACAGGCGGCTCGCGAAGCTGCCCGGCGGATGAGCTGCAGCAACAATTTCAAGCAGCTAGGTCTTGGAATGCATAACTATCATTCCGCGTACGACCAACTGCCCACCCATGGCACCGGGACGGTTCTTCCTGCCCCGGGTAAATCGTGGTGGGAACCGACCCCGCTAGCCAACAACATGCAACTGAGCATGCTGGTCGGTGTGCTTCCGTTTGTCGAACAGCAAGCATTATGGGAACAGATTTCCAATCCCAGCCAGGTCGGCGGAACCTGGAACGCGATGGGCCCCACCCCTGAAGAAATCACCTATGTGCCATGGACGATCGACATCCCATCGTACCGCTGTCCAAGCGATCCTGGGGTAGGTCTTCCCGCGTTGGGGCGAACCAACTACGCCGCCTGTATTGGTGACTCGTGCGACGAAACCGCCTATGGCCCTTGGCCCAACACACGCACGATCGGCATGACCCGAACACGGGCGGATACGGCTCAGAAAGCTCACCGCGGCTTCTTCAAACCGTTTGATGTCACGAAGTTCCGTGACTGTTTGGATGGACTGGCCAACACGATCGCAATGGGTGAGATTGCCACTTCGCTCGGTGACAAAGACAACCGGACCGTGCTACCTAACTTCGCCGCAGGTAGCAATAACGCAACGATGACCGTAATTCGTGATAACCCGAAAGCTTGTGTGGGTGTGATCGATCCGGCACGGCCCCGCTTTTGGACCAGCGACAGTCGTTCCACGCGTGCTCGCGGTTACCGCTGGGCCGATGCCAAGACCATCTTCTCGGGCATGACCACAATTTTGCCGCCCAATAGCGAGATCTGCTCGCGTACCAATGGCGACGACTTGAACCTCGTTGGATCGGTATCGAGCTATCATCAAGGCGGCGGCCACGTGTTGATGGGCGACGGCGCAGTGAAATTCATCACCGACTCGATCGAAGCGGGCAACTCGCGTGCAGGCATGGTGTGGGCCTCGGGCACGGGTGCCCAGGCTCCTGGTTCCCAAAGTCCTTACGGGCTGTGGGGTGCACTCGGAACGCGCGGTAGCAAAGAAGTCATCGGCGAATTCTAACTCGCAAAATAGTTTGCTTTTAATCCGTTGTATCGAAGACGTCCGTCAGCTCACTTGACCGGCGGACGTCTTCTCCATCCCCATCAACGAACCTCCTCATTAACCAAACGGTGTTCCAGTGAAACGTTATGCATTGATCCCTTTATTGCTATTCAGTTTTTTCCCCCTGCTGTCGGGCTGCAGTGATCCTAAACCCACCTCGGTAACCGAAGGTTTGCCCCCCTCGGCCATTGAGGAATACAAGGCGAACGAGAAGAAACTGATGGAAGAAACCCAACAGTCGATGAAATAATCATCAACGATTAAATCCACTGCGGATGATTGAAAACTCCGAAGGCACTCGCTGCAAATCCGTTATTTGCCGACGTGCCTTCGGTTTTTCATTTGAGCCGAGACGAATTAAGATCAAGACGAGCACCACAACACGCGCGCCCCCAAAACAGGGAAAGGCCCCCATGATCAGCCGATTGAAGATGATCCATCCTACTGCATTAGTCATCCTATTATTGACGTTCGTTTCAGGCGTCGTTGACCGCGCTGCGGCGAATGAGCCCGCGAGCAAACCGAACATTCTGTTTATTTTCGCCGACGATTGGGGATGGGGCGATCTTGGATGCCATGGTCACCCCTATGTAAAAACGCCCAACATCGATCGGCTCGCTCGCGAGGGCACGGACTTTCATCGTTTTACGGTTGCCAGCGGCGTCTGTTCCCCAAGTCGCACCGCAGTCATGACGGGGCACTTTCCTGCGAGATACAACATCGACGGGCACTTTGCTTGGGTGCCGAGCAATGCCAAACGCAACATGCCCGATTGGTTGGATGTCAACGCGGTCACGATGCCACGACTGCTGAAGTCAGCTGGATATGCGACGGCCCACTTTGGCAAATGGCACCTGTCCAACGACATGATCCCCGACTCGCCGTCGCCGGGCGAATATGGATACGACACCTACGGTGCGTTCAATTGCTCAGGCGAACAAATGCCTGTGCACGAGGACGCCGACAACGCGATCGAATTTATTGAAAACAGCAATCAAGCTGGCAAGCCGTTCTTCATCAATTTGTGGGTACACGAACCGCATACTCCGTTCCACGTGATACCGAAATATCGCTGGCGATTTCGCGACAGCGGACTCGAAGAAACGGACGAGATCTATGCATCCGTGCTGTCGCATGCAGACGATCGAATTGGCGAGGTTCTCGATACGCTGGATCGTCTCGGTTTGACTGAAAACACCCTGGTGATCTTCAGCTCGGACAATGGTCCAGCTCGGGGGAAACCGTCTGCCGCGCTCGACTTGACCTACGACACGGCGACCGGTGCTGGGTTTGGGATCGCCGCATCCAAAGGCATCACCGCGGGCCGCAAAGGCTACAAAGCGTCCTTGTTCGAAGGGGGCATCAACGTCCCGTTCATCGCACGATGGCCCGGCAAGATCGCTGCGGGCAAAGTGGACGATCGGCTGATGATTTCAGCTGTCGATTTGCTGCCAACGTTTTGCGACTTGGCTGGCGCGGAATTGCCACCGTCGTACAAGCCCGATGGAATTAGCCAATTGAGTCAGCTACAGGGCCAATCAAGCGATGTCCGCAGCAAGCCACTGTTTTGGAAGATGGACGGACATGGCAAACCAGGAACTTCGAACTCACATCACTGGGTGTCGTACTGCATCGTCGATCAAAACTGGAAATTGCTCGCCAACGAAGACGCTTCCTACGTCGAACTCTATGACATCGTCGAAGACGCTTACGAAAAAGTGGACTTGAAAGACAGTCATCCGGAGGTGGCGTCGGAATTGGTTGACAAAATCGAGCAATGGAAAACGAGTCTACCCGCCAAACCGAACGCTAAAAACTTCTCTTCGCTGCGTCCCTAACCCGACTCACACGCGAACCCGCCACTTCACTTTCCCACCCACGCTTTGCCCTGCAGTCCTCCCCGCCGAGATTCCTACCTAATGACAACGCAACTGCGCTGGACCGTCCCCTTGCTGACTCTGCTGATTCATTCACTTGCGTCGGCGCAGTCATTTTTGGATGTGTTTCCCAAGCCCACAGTCACGGTCGCCAATCAGCAACGTGGCGACACGACGTTCACGTCCAAGTTCACCCCGAGCGAAAGTTTGTGGGATGAACGATTGGATGAACGACCGGTATTCCTTGCGGAAATGACGCACCAGCAAGACGAAGACAACTCGTTCACGTTGCGTCTCGGCCAAGGTGGCCAAATCTATTCACTGCGTGGCCCGTTCGGTGAAAGCGTGCCACCGTCTTGGCGTGCTGCGGGCGGTAAGGTCTCGCCGTGGAACGACGAGGTCTGGCAATTTGTTGCCGTGTGCAGCAAATATAATGGCATCGAAGGCAGAACCGCCCGCGGTGTCCCGACCGAAACGCTCGAACGCATCCGACAATCACCCTACGCAACTTCGTTTTTCATCCATAACTCGGGTGCGTACATACCCGGTGATTCAGCGGTGAAATCGCTGTACTGTCCGCTGCTGGCGTCCGCAATGGACGAGCAAAACCGCACCATCAGAATGCTCAACTGGGGCTTGGTTCCACAGATCAGAACCGTTCATCGTTCACCGCTGTTGTACTACACTCAAATTCGCGATGTTGGCAACGGCGTGATCGAATTGACGTGGGTCGTTCACAACTTCAGCACTCGCGATGACATCGTATTTGATCACCTCAACGCTCCTTGGGGCGGAACCCGGATCAGTAGCCTGCCGCTGCGTTATGTCAGCTCTCCGGAGGGCAAATTGCTGCAGCGTGAAGGTTTCTTGAGCGAGCATGGAACCGTCGATGTCCGTGAGACCGGCGGCTGGAACATTTCGTGTGCCTCTGATGATGACGATAGCCCCAGCTTGGCGTTGGTTTACGGACGCGACAAGCATCTCGAAGCCGAATTGGCACGCCAGGCTGCTGGCCAACCGTATTGCCAGTTCAAACATTCGCTGTATCGAGATTGGCGTGCAAGCGAACCGCTATACAAAAACGTATGGAAAGACTGGGCGACACGTCCCGAGAACAGTTTCCGCAACTACGATGTATGCGAAATCATCCCCAAGATCCAAATCGTTCCTGGCAGCACGATTTGGTTTCGCAGCTATCTGGTCGTCGGAAAACGATCCAAAGTCATCGAACAGGCAACGGAATTGGTAGATAACGTCGACTATGGACTCTTGACGTTTGATCCCACCCATTCGCCGATGACAACCATGGAAGATGCAGGAATCAAAAATGCATTCCAAGTCTTTACGCAGCCGGTGAGCGGAACGATGCCGCTGATGCGTATACGCAATACAAAAACGAATCAAGAAATCATCACCACCGACCCTTATTACTTCGTCGACAAAGAGAAACTCGATTTCACACTGCCAGCAAATCACCCGCATCACGATTACTATCGTGATACCACTGGATATTCGATGGACAAGAACAACAGTGAATGGTTGTCGTTGGTCGGCTATGCGTATGTAGATAAACCCGCGACCGGAAATTGGCAACAGCTATCCACGTTGCTCGATGCAAGCGAGTTCCCCAAACCCGATCCGCATCACCTTGATCTATGGGTAAGGACCTTGAATCGCTAGTGGGCTTGGCGTGGCTCACACAGATTGCACGGGGACCGGAGACTCATGGCTCGGTGCAAGTGAAACTAAAAAAAAAAGAGACCGTCGACGGCGAAAGCGTCCAGCAAAAAATTGACAAGCCATACAAAGTCATTCCACCCGAATTCAGTCTTCTTCACTTGATGCAATAGCGTAAACGCGCCCGTAATCCATAGACTCCTCAAATCGAGATCGAAACATGAACTATCACTTCATTTTAATACTGCTTGTCTCGTTCGCATTCCTGGGGGAACAAGTCAATGCAGAGCGACCGAAGCCGAACGTCATCATGATCCTAACGGACGATTTGGGTTGGCAAGACTTGAAGTGCTACGACATTGACGAGCCATCGCCGATGGAAACGCCGAACCTTGATGCGTTCGCAAAAAGGGGGGTGATGTTTTGGCAGGCTTATTCACCCGCGCCGACGTGTGCGCCGAGTCGATGTGCGATCATGAGTGGAAATCATCCGGCGCGTGCTCAGAAAACGCATGTGGTCGGCGGTGCCCCGCCGACCCCGCACAACAAAAAGGGGTCGCGAATGATGGACCCGTGGTACAGCGGCCGCATGCCAGCAGACGAATTCACATTGGCGCGAGCGATGAAACAAAATGGATATGTCACCGGCCATTCGGGAAAATGGCATATCGCGATCGATCATCATGCGTTTCCGCAACCTACCGACGTCGGATTCGATCACTCTCGTTCGCATCGAGGGGTGCAAACAGGAATGAAGGATCGCTTGTCGGGCTTTGCCACCGATGCAGTGGACGATCCCTTTCGTCTGGATGCAAACGGATACCCGGTGGATCAGACGAACCAAGATGCGCTGACGTTCTTACAGGAAAACAAGGACAAGCCGTTCTTCCTCTACTACGCGACTTGGTTGGTGCATTCCCCCATCCAGACGCGTTGCAAAGCGTTGCTTGACAAATACGTCGACAAACTGGGCGTCGACCCTCGCCATACCGTCACCCGAGAAACCGCCGGGCAATTGAACCCGTACTATTGCGCGATGGTCGAGATGCTGGATTATTACACGGGCCAACTCATTGATTACTTAGATGAAACCGACGACCCTCGTTGGCCTGGACACAAGTTAAGCGAAAACACTTATGTCATCTTTACATCTGACAATGGCGGAATGGAGGGCAGCCCGAAGGAACGCTACACCGACAACAATCCGCTGGACCGCGGCAAAATTTCGGCCAAGGAAGGCGGTACTCGTGTGCCGCTGTTCATTGTCGGTCCGGGTATCCAGCCAGGCGTTCAGTCCGATGTGATGGTCAACGGACTCGATTTCTATCCCACGATTCTAGCACTAACGGGATCCAGCAAACCGGCAGACAAACAGCTTGACGGATGCGATCTTTCGCAACTGCTGCTAAATGACCCGACCAATCCGGCACTGGTAAAACAAGCCGATGGAACAACTCGCGATACAATGGTCTGGCACTTCCCTCATGGCGTTGCGCTGGAAAGCACGATTCGAATCGGCGATTACAAACTGATCCGCAATTACGATCATGTGAACAACGACGGAACTGACGAATTGGAACTGTTCCAGCTCTATCAAACCAAGGGCAACCAACAACAGCGAGTCGATATCGAAGAAGCCAAAAACCTTGCCGCAGCCATGCCAGAAAAAGCGGAGGCGATGAATCAGAGGCTGACCGAAATGCTGACGGAGATGAATGCCAGCTATCCAAGCTACAATCCTGATTATCCGGGCGACCTGCCCGGAAAACAGAACGCCATTACGGTCCTCTCTCACCAAAAGCAAGGAAACAAAGTTGAGTTTCGGTATCAAGAAAACGGAGCAAAGCTAGCGCGAGCAGATTTGATTTATACGCTCAATGGCGGCGACCGTGACGAAGAATGGTTCCGCAAACCAGCAACCATCATGCGTGACGAACACCTTGTCACTGTCAAACTACCCCCAGAGACCACGCATTACGTCATCAACCTGATTGACGAAAACCATTTCCTTCGCAGCTATCCCGAAATCAACAAAACCAATCAATCGTATTCGCCGCAAGCACTCTCGGTGACGGGTGAACCAAAAACAGGTTCGCGTCCATCGGCATCAATTGCAGAAAAGGACGCAGACAACGACGGCCGAGTCTCGGAAGAGGAGTACATCAATCACTTTGCCGGAGGCTTTGACCGCAAAGACAAGAACCAAGACGGCGTGTTAACGCCCAGCGAACACGCCCACCCCTCGTTCACGATCGCCGATACAGACGAAGACAAACAGTTGACTCGCGCCGAGTTCGCCTCCATTTTCAAGCGTCAATTCGACAGGATGGATCGAGACAAAAATGGTTTTATCACGGCGGATGAGATCAATCGGTAACTGGCGTGAACCGGGCTTACCGAAAAAAAACTCTCAGCAGAGCGTCGCAAATGATTAACGCGATGTCGCATTTCACAATCGATCGAGGTGCGAGCGCAACCATGATGGGTCGAGATAAAATCGTTTTGGACGCAAACCGAAGGGGACCATTTGCATCCCCCTTCTTCGCTGAATGCCCTCCTGCCCGGCTTCCCCGCCCTAAACGCCCACCTCGCTGACGATTGATGGAACTATGATGGTTCTGCATCGGTTAGAATTTGCGAGATTGCCTGCCGACGCGAAATGCACCTCGACGCAAAAATACGAGTAGAACATGAAAAATATAGATATGAATTTACGTTTTGTATGGCTCCTTTGCGTACCGACGCTTATGAGTCTCGTGGGCGTGTCGACCGTCCGTGGCGCGGAGACGAACTCGCAGCGAACGCCAAACTTCGTTGTTTTTTTGGTGGACGATCTTGGCTATATGGATGTGGGGGCAAACAACCCCGACTGTTTCTATGAAACGCCGCACATCAATCGGTTGGCCGAATCGGGAATGCGATTTACCGACGGCTACGCAGCCAATCCGGTTTGTTCACCAACTCGCTACAGCTTGATGACAGGCAAGTACCCGACCCGCGCCGATGCAACCAATTTCTTCTCGGGTAAACGAGGCGGAAAATTCAATCCGGCGCCGCTGAACGACAACATGCCGCTGGACGAAATCACGATTGCCCAAGCACTCAAGGGGCAAGGCTATGCAACCTTCTTCGCCGGAAAATGGCACTTGGGTGAGAGCGAAGAGTACTATCCTCAGAACCGTGGCTTTGACGTCAACATCGGAGGGTACAGCCGCGGCGGTCCTTATTCAGGCAAGCGATATTTCGCGCCGTTTGAAAACCCGCAGATGAAGGAAGAAAGTCCTGCTGGCGATCACTTGCCCGATCGTTTGGCCCGCGACACGGCTTCGTTCATTAAAGCCAATGAAGACAAACCGTTCCTCGCGTACTTGTCATTCTATTCGGTGCATACGCCGCTGATGGGGCGGCCCGATCTGGTCGAGAAATACAAGAAGAAAGCGTCCGCAATCAGCGGTCAAGAGTTTGCTGACGAAGAACAGGTGTTTGGCAACAAGCCACGCAAGGTACGGACGCTGCAAAAACATGCAGTCTATGCGGCAATGGTCGAAGCCATGGACCAAGCGGTTGGGAAAGTATTGCAGCAGCTCGAAGACTCGGGAGTCGCGGATAACACCGTGGTGATTTTCACTTCGGACAATGGCGGGTTGTCTACATCCGAAGGCTCGCCGACCAGCAACTTGCCCCTTCGCGGCGGCAAGGGATGGGTTTACGAGGGCGGCATCCGGGTACCATGGATCGTCCGGTTCCCAGGGATCACAAAGGCAGGCACGGAATCAGCCGAACCGATCTGCTCGATCGACTTGTTCCCGACGCTTGCCGCTTCGGCCGGAGTCAACGTTCAGCACGAAATCGATGGAATCGACATCCGCCCGGCACTCAGAGGCAACTCGCTTGACCGCGAAACTCTGTATTGGCATTACCCGCACTACAGCAACCAGGGCGGTATTCCCGGCGGTGCGATTCGCGAAGGCGATTTCAAATTGATCGAGCGTTACGAAGACGGGCGTGTCCATCTTTACAACCTTGCGACGGATATCAGCGAAACAAACGACCTCGCGTCATCGATGCCCGAGCGAGTGGATCAAATGCGAAGTCGATTGCACCGATGGTATCAAACTGTTGACGCCAAATTCTTGCAAGAGAAGAACGGCCAGCGTCCTTGGACACCGAAAAACTAGTCAATCGAACTGTGATCAACGATCCCATGCGTCGCCAGAACGACGCAAAAGAACAGAAAGTAGTATTCACGATGACAGCTTTTGCACGCACCAAATTTGCACGATGCCACTTCATTGCGGCGGTACTATTTGGGTTCGCCATGGGACCGCAGTTGGACGCCGCACGAGGCGAGCAGTCCGGTTCCGAGCCTGGTCCACCGAACATCGTTTTGGTGATGACCGACGACCAAGGTTATGGCGACTTGGGATGCCATGGACATCCGTTTCTACAAACTCCCAACCTCGACAAACTGCATGCTCAAAGCACGCGGTTTACCGATTTTCACGCCAGCCCGACGTGTGCGCCGACACGGGCCGCACTGATGTCCGGCCGAGCCCCGTTTAAAAATGGGATCACGCATACGATTCTCGAGCGAGACCGTATGACTCTCAGCGCCACCACGATTGCCCAAGTGCTGAAGTCGGCCGGTTACACGACCGGAATCTTTGGCAAGTGGCACCTTGGCGATGACGATCCCTACCAACCCGAAAACCGCGGATTCGACGAAACGTTTATCCACGGCGCAGGCGGTATCGGTCAAAACTTTGCGGGGACGCAAAGCGACGCTCCTGGCACCAGCTACTTTGACCCCATCATCAAACACAACGGCCGGTTTGTGCAGACCAAGGGTTATTGCACCGACGTCTTCTTTCGCAAGGCACTCGGTTGGATCAAGAACACTACTGGCGAGGACGCAGGAACCGGCACGAAACCGAAGCAGCCGTTTTTCGCTTACATTCCGACCAACGCACCGCACGGTCCTTACCACGTCGAAAAACGCTACTCGGATCTGTACAAAGACAAGTGCTCGTCGCCCACCGACGCGTTCCTCGGCATGATCGTCAATATCGACGAGAACATGGGATTGCTGATGCAGAAGCTGGACGAGTGGAACCTCGCGGACAATACGCTGCTGATCTTTATGACCGATAACGGAAGTGCCAAAGGAGCAACGGTCTATAACGCAGGCATGAAAGGGGCAAAAGGATCGCCACACCAGGGCGGTTCACGAGTACCGCTGTTCATGCGTTTGCCGGGGTTAACCAAGCCGGGTGTCGACATTGATCGTTTGACGCGTCACTACGACCTGTTTCCGACGCTTGCTGAAATCGCGGGTGCCACAGTGCCAACGGGCTTGGATCTGGATGGACGCAGCCTCGTGCCCTTGATCAAAGATCCAAACGCCACGTGGCCCGACCGTAAAACGTTCTTTCACGTCGGCCGCTGGGCCAAGACCGGAGCTCCGGGGAATTTCGGCAAAGGGGATCCCGATCCAGATCACGCAAAGTACAAAAACTATGCGGTGCGGAGCGAGAAGTGGCGACTGGTTAACGACGAACTGTACAACATCGAGCAAGATCCAGGCGAAGAGAACAACGTCGCTGCGGAATACCCCGAAGTGACCCACGAGATGCGATCGGCCTTTGATGCGTGGTGGGATGAAGTCCGTCCGCTGATGGTCAACGAAGATGCGTCGCTGGATGTCGCTAAACCGTTCCGCGATCAATTCAATAAGCAAAAAGAAGAAAGCGGCATTCCGGATTGGGACGCCCCCAAGATCGACTGACACACGAAGTTAAGCTCTCGAGCTATGGCCATCGACATCCGGCCATCGACATCGCTCGAGTGCGGCCATCTAGTTCCAACCGGCCGCACGCAGGCCCCTTTGCCCCCTCCTCCCTTTTCAACAACATTTCTCAGTACCATGATTCGCATTACCATCCCTTCTGTTGCGGCGTTACTAGTCTCAGCCGCAGTGACCTGCCCGTCGGTTGCAAACGAAGCTTGGGTCATCGACACTCAAGAACAATGGCAACAGGAAACGTCCGAGAAAAGCCAAGTCGAGATCAAGGAAGGTGTCGCCAGCCCAACGGGCGAAACGGGCACGCTACGAAGTACGCTAAAACGCTTCGAGCAAAAGCGCTCGGCAAAGTCGATTGTGTTTCAGCAATCGCCGATTTGGCAAAACTGGAATCCCGTCGACAACATCGGCCCCGCTAACCTTGCGGACGCTCCGGTCATGCTCAGCCTCGGCCCCAAAAACTACTGGATCTTCGGTCGCTACGGGGGCGCCAAAAAATCGGCCAAGAAGGGGGCTTCAAAATCGGCGTTTCATCCGGAACCGGCGACGCTGGACGGATTTGACATCCCGCTGATGACGACCCCGTTTGCCAATCAGTTCGATGCGCCCGGAGGGCTGAACAAGGGACTAGGGGGCTACCATGCATGGCAAAGCCGCGACATGGTCAACTGGGTCCATCATGGCCCGGTCACCGAAGGATTCTCGAGGTGGGTGACGTCGGCGGAACATGTCGATGGCAAAACGTACATCTACTACGATTTTCCAAATGACCAAGACCCTCATGTCTATGTCGATGATGACCTGACCGATGGCAAGCCCGGTAAAAACATGGGCAAGGCTCTGAACGATCCCTCGCACGGATCGGACAGCGGTTTCATCCGTGATCTGGACGGAAAATTCCACGTCATTTTCGAAGACTGGAGCCCCATCAACGCCAGCAAGCGTTCTTGGGACTCGCCGCTGGCCGGACATGCAGTCAGCGACGATGGCGTCTCGAATTTCAAAATCCTGGGGGCGGCGGTCGATCATCGCACGAAACCAACCGGCAAGATCGGAACCTACAAACACCCCCACTGGGCTAAGGAAGATCCCGAAAACTACAAAACTAATATTGCCGAATACGAAATCCACGAACCCGAGCAAGAAGCATTTGGCGATTGGGCTGCGATTAGCATCGGAGGACAATACTATCTGTTTGGCGATTACGATCCCGAACATGGCAAACCGATGAGCGTGGCTTGGTTCACGTCACCAAGCCTCGACCAACCGTTTACTTTCTGCGGCAATATTGGCAACGGGCACCCGGATCCCGATATCGCATTTGCCGAAGGCCAGTTCTATTTGGTCACCCAACAAAAGAAAGATTTCACCAGTCCAGGACCGTGGGTCGAACAAGTCGAAACACGCGTCGGTGTGGACACGACGGGCGATGGAAACGTTGATCACTGGAGCGATTGGCAGGTGGTCAAGGAAACGTACGACTCGATGCCAGGCTTTGCCAAACAGATCGCCAAAACACCCGCCTCGCTTGACCTATCCGATTTGCCCGCCGGCTTTGGATTCCAATTCGAGGTGAAATTGACTGACACGACTTCTAACGAATCGAAGCCGATGCTTGACAAGATCCAAGTCTCTTTCGAACAGTAGTTTCGTTCGAACAGTAGATCGCAACGCTGTGAAACATTTTCCCTGTAGAATTTGTGCTAATTCAGTGTAGCGAAAGTCGTAAAGACTTTCGTTTCGATTGACGTATGCCCCCCGAAACTCTTGACGAGTTCCGCTGCGGTCGCTTACTTGCCACATCCCCCCCTCACCGAGATTCACCTATGAAATTTGCAGCTCTATTTGTTGTCGCAATTGCAAGCCTGATTGGCACCGCTCAGGCGGAAACGCTTGTCTTCCAAGGAGAAGAGGGGGTGGGCAAAGGCAAGCATATTGTGTTCATGGCTGGCGATCACGAATATCGCTCCGAAGAATCGCTACCGGCTCTTGCCCGACTGTTGGCGAAGCATCACGGTTTCAAATGCACCGTGCTGTTCAACATTGATCCGGAGACGGGGGAAATCGTAGCGGGCAAGCCTTCGAACATGCCGGGACTGGAAGCACTCGACACAGCGGATTTGGCCGTCGTATTTTTGCGTTTCCAAAACTTTCCGGCCGAACAAATGAAGCACTTTGACGATTACCTCCGTCGCGGTGGCCCCATCGTGGGAATGCGAACGGCAACACACGGGTTCCAAATTCCCGCCGACCAACCGTATGCAAAATACTCATTCAATTCCAAAGTCGAGGGCTACGAACTTGGCTTTGGTCATCAAGTGCTCGGACAAACCTGGGTGGGTCACTACGGCCGAAATCATGTGCAAAGCACTCGCATTACCATTGTGGACGCCATGAAAGATCATCCGATCCTGCAAGGCGTGAAAGACGTTTGGGTCCAAGCCGGTGGCTATGTCGGTAAGCCTACCGATGGCGATATCTTGACGATGGCTCAGCCGCTCGATGGCATGACTGCCGACTCACCGGCCTCGGAAACTCAGCCGCCAATGCCTTCGGAATGGACACGGACGTACCGCAGCGAATCAGGCGAAACGGGACGTGTGTTCACGTCGCTCTACGGGACGCCCGAGGATCTGACGAATGACGGATACCGCCGATTGATCGTCAATGGAATCTTTTGGGCAATTGGGCTAGAAGACGCGATCACCCCCGACCTGAACATTGATATCGTCGGCCCGTTCCATCCGAATACCTTCGGCAATCAAACCAACGCACGAGGGATCAAACCGGAAGCCTACGCAGGATTCGAAAGCCCAATCCCTGCCCACAACAAAGTGAATCAGCCGAAAAAAAAGACCCCCGCTAAAAAGAAGTCTGCGGTAAAATAATTCGCTGTCGGTAAATCATCCGAGAACAGTTGCACCAGCCCGCTCTCGCGCAGAGGGCGGCAAACGGATGCTGCGCAGAAACGTCTTTCTACAGGAGCAACAAGAACGGCTTTTGATCGGTTTCGATTTTCGCGTCACCGACGATGCCCTCGTCGGACGCGGCCCCTCTCTTCAAGTCAAAATCTAGTCACGATCTCTTCCTCAATAAAACGAATCTCAGTTCCATGAAAACGATCCATCTTCACCTGCTGGGCCTCGGACTGCTTACCATTTTGACAGGCGGCGCGTTGGTCGCGCAAGACACAGCTCCGCCGATTAAATCGCGTGATGAGCGACTCGAGTGGTGGCGTCAAGCGAAGTTCGGCATGTTTGTTCATTGGGGCATCTACTCGACCGTCGGTGGCGAATACAACGGCCAAAAGCTGCCCAACAGCGCCGAATGGATGATGGCTCGTGGGAAGATCCCGATCGCGGAATATGAAAAGTACGCTGCCCAGTTTAACCCGACTCAATTTGATGCGTCGGAATTTGTCGGTCTGGCAAAGCAAGCGGGAATGAAATACTTGGTCATCACGGCCAAGCATCATGATGGTTTCGCGATGTTCGATTCCAAAGCGAATCCCTTCAACGTCGTCGATGCAACACCGTTTGGGCGTGACATCATGAAAGAGCTGGCCGAGGCATGCCAAGAACAAGGCATTCGATTCGGCTTCTACTATTCTCAAGCACAAGATTGGCATCACCCCGGCGGCTTCGGTAACAGTTGGGACAAGTCGATCCAACGCGTCAGCTCGGATGAATACGTGATGAACAAGGCTGTTCCCGAGGTCAAGCAATTGCTTACCGAGTATGGCCCGATCGGCATTTTTTGGTGGGACACGCCACGAAAGATGAGCCGCGAATCGTTTGACGCATTGCATTCGCTGACCAAACTGCAGCCCAACGTCATCACCAACGATCGGTTGGGCGAAGGTTACCGAGGTGATTACAAAACGTTTGAACGCCAAATTCCGCCTCACGCTCCGGGCGAGGAGGATTGGGAAGTCTGCATGCCGATCAGCGGCAGCTGGGGCTACAAGAAAGGGGATAACGACTTCAAATCCACCACCACCCTGGTCCGCAATTTGATCGATATCGCCAGCAAGGGAGGCAACTACCTGTTGAACGTCAGCCCCACCGGCGAAGGAACGCTGCTGCCCGAGGCGGTCGAGCGACTAAAGGGCGTTGGCAAATGGATGGATGTGAACGGCGAATCCATCTACGGAACGACGGCTAGTCCGCTGCCCAAATTGGACTGGGGACGCTGCACCGCAAAATCGGTGGACGGCAAAACAATCTTGTACTTGCACGTTTTTGATTGGCCTGCGGATGGAAAGCTTTTGGTTCCCGGCATCACGAACCAGGTCCACCATGCCAAATTGCTGGCTGATGGCCGTGCTGTCGAAGCAAAATCCACCGACAGCGGAGTGGAATTAACGTTGCCAAGCGACGCACCCGATGAGTTCGCAAGTGTGATTGAAATGAAAATCGACGGCTCACCCCAAGTTGTCGTCCAACTGCCAACCCCCGATGCGGAGGGCACTTTGGTGCTTTCGGCTGACACCAGCTATATCCACAACAATGAAGGCAGCCGACAAGCCGACATTCGGTTCCATTCTGACATTCCGCATATCGGGTATTGGGTGGATGACCAGGCATGGGTGGAATGGAACATCAACATCGATCGCCCGGGACGCTACGCAGTCACCGCGACGCTGTCGATGGAAAAGGAGAAGAGTCGACTTGGCTTTGGACACGCCGGCGAATTGCAAACGGCGGAAATCAAGTCGACGGGCGGCTACGGAAACTATGACAATCGCACGCTCGGAAAGATCACATTCGATCAACCTGGCCAATACAGTTTTCGGATCAAACCGGACGCGGGTCATTGGCAGCCCATCAATCTTCGCTCGGTGACGCTCACGCGAACAAATGAGCCGAAGTAGATTCGCCCGGCGAAAAAACTTTGCGAACATCTGACGAGGTAGCGTGACATCCCTTGCGTGAATTCGTCCTCCAACGGTAGGCCATCTTGGATTGTCACCTACCGTCGAGGCGAACAATGAATCGAAACCTTCCGTCCATCGAATTCCGTGCGAAATCCTCACTCACCCGAGTGGGATGTGTCGACTTGACCGTCACCGACTGTGGGGACGGGGATGTTGAAATCGAGGGCACCGTCGATTCTTACAATGACCGAGTCATGGCGATCACGGTCACTCGTGCCCTGCCTGGGGTGAGACGGATCACCGATTTGATGCGGCATTAGCCGCCGCCGCCGGACTCGACAACGACCCTGGACTCTAAAACGAGCGGCCTCTAAATCGCGAGCGGGCCCGCCATCACGACACCTGTCTGCACCTCGTTGCCGCAGCTTACAAAGACATCGGGGCACATTAAGACGCCGCTACAGATGGGTCAAAAAAGAGAGCCGCCAAACAGGTAATGCGTCATCGGCAACGGCAGGGTGACACGGATTCTAAAGATTTTCTGACAATTCGCTGCGAGGGTTTATTCGGCTCAAAACATCGCAAATCCCGGTGATTTTAACGCAAGACGATCGGTTCGAAACCACGAAGATGATCACAGTGATCGCATCAAGCATAGGGTTGCCTGATGCCGAACGGAGCAATCTAAACCGAGAAAGCGACATGAACATTTCCGCATCGGCTTCGTCCTTCAGCGGCCAAGCCTCCGCCACTAGCCGACCGGCCCAAGGCCCACCTCCAAAGAAACAAGAAGCACTCGCCGCCGCGTTGACCGCAGTGGGAGTGGATGATTCGACCGCCTCGAGTGTCCTGAGTCAGGTGGAAGAAGCGGTCGAGGAGGTCAAGTCAAGTTCGGCGTCGGGGTCGACCAGTGAAACCGCCATCCGATCAGCGATCGATAGCGTGCTAGAAGCCAACGGTATCGATTCCGAGAAAGTCGGTGAGGCGATCCGGGGCAATCGGCCACCCGGTCCACGTCCGGGCGGCGGACGCAAAGCGGCAGAGGAGGATTCGTCGACGGTGGAATCGGCGCTGTTGGCGGCGGATGTGGATGAAACCGATCTCGACGAACTGTTGAACCAGCTGATTGAAACACTCACCGACCAGCAACAGAGCCAATCGGGAAATGTCTCATCCGACTCCGTCCGCGCGGCATGGACTCAGGTCCTCGAAGACAACGGAGTGAACGTCGAGAAGTTTGAACAAGCACTTGGCGAGCAACTCGGATCGGGCGGCAATTTCTTTAACCGTGTTGCCTAATCACTTGCGATTGTCCACTTGGTTTTTCGTGCGATAATCACCGGGCGTCTGACCGGTTTCGCGTTTAAAAACGGCACACAAGCTCTCTTTATGGCTGTAGCCGGCCTTGGGTGCGAGTTGCTCGAGCGTCATGTCGGTTTCGCGAAGCAATTGCTTGGTCCGCTCGATCTGAGTTGTCATGATTTGTTCGTGAGGTGTACGGCCCAGCACCTCGCGAAAACGACGTTCCAATTGCCGCCGCGACAGCGATGTTGATTGGGTGACATCATTGACATTGATCCCGTCACAGGCGTGCAGACGAATGAATCGGCAAACTTTCGCAAGCTCGATATCATCGACGGCGACCACTTCGGTCGACAAACGCTCGGAAACCGTCGTCGGCGGAATAAACTCGATCTCTGATTCGGGTTGCAAACCGTTGAGCATTTCGTGCAGCAGTTCTGCGGCGCGATAACCGACTCGCGATGCATCCGGCCGGACGCTGGTCAGGGGTGGATCGCACATCAAACAAATCGCGTCATCATCATCGACACCGATGACACCAATGTCATCCGGAACGGCGATATCGGCTTTTCGGCACGCGTTGAGCACCTGTTGTCCGCGAATGTCGTTACAAACGAACAAACCAGTGGGACGCTGCAGCGTCCGCAGCCACTCTGACATCCGCTCGATGTCTTTGACATCGGCGCGTTCGAGCCCCATCAACGGAGTGCCTGGTTTTCCTTCGGATTGATAGAACTCGAACGGACAGCCCGCCTGGGTGACGAGTTCGCGAAAATAGTTCAGCCGAGTTTCGGAATACGATGCAAACCGAAACCCACAAAATGCAAAGCGACGAAATCCGCGATTCCAAAGATGTTCGAGCGCCAATTCAGCAACACGTCGGTTGTCGGTTTCGACTTGGGGAACACCTGCGAATTTTCGATTGCAGCGAACGTCGACCATCGGCACATTTAATTTTCGCAGCGGCTCGATCGTGTGCGTATCGACTCGAGCAATCACGCCATCGATCCGCGTGTTGGTCATCCAATCCGGCATCGCCGAATCAAGCAACATTTCTTCGTGCAGCAGCGACCAATTCACTTGCGTTCGAGCGAAATGGGAAACTCCGCGAAGTAATTCCCGTCCGTAGGCACGAGATGCCTCGACAAGAAGAGCGATTTGAGGGCGTAATTTCTGCTTCATCAGGGTAAGTTTGTACTCCAGGATTGACGCAAAACATTAACGATCTGTCGCGTATCGTTATTGTAGCAAGATTGATCGCCGGTATTATTAGCTTTAGAATCATGGACACACGGTCGGAACCAGTCGTGTAATCGTGCCCCGACTCGCTCGCGACGAACGGCGACCCGCGTTGTCACACAGCATGTCCCTTGGCCAGTGCCGCCGCGAATCTCGCAGAGACGTTTGGTGACTTGAATGCCGATAGCGGAACACTTCGCGATTTTCGCCGCCCGAAACGAGATTCATGCGGCATCACATGAGTCAATCAAATCATAGTCAAGACAAACTCCGTTCGCTGGCATCACAGACGAATCACGACCAAATTCATCTCCGGAAACTTCGCCGGGCCAGCTTCACACCCCCTTTAAAACCTTACACATCCAAGTTTCTACACAAAGGATTTTTCGATGGCGGACATCACTAACGTATGGCAAGGCGAGCTACCTAAAATTGGTATCCGCCCCACGATCGATGGACGATTGGGGGGAGTGCGTGAGTCGCTTGAAGAGCAAACGCAAGCCTTGGCTCAGCGCGTCAAAACGCTGTTGACCGAAAACATCCGCTATCCCAATGGCGAGCCGGTTCAGTGCGTGGTCGCGAACCCATGTATCGGCGGTGTCGCCGAGGCGGCCGCGACTGAAGAGTTGTTTCGCCGCGAAAACGTGGGCGTGTCGCTGACCGTGACCCCGTGTTGGTGTTACGGTTCGGAGACGATGGACATGGACCCGCTGCGTCCCAAAGCGGTGTGGGGATTCAATGGAACCGAACGGCCTGGTGCGGTGTATTTGGCTGCGGTATTGGCCGGTCACTCGCAAAAAGGATTGCCCGCCTTTGGAATCTACGGGCGTGACGTCCAGGACGCTGGCGATTCGGTAATCCCCGATGATGTCCAGCACAAATTGCTGAGCTTTGCTCGTTGCGGCTTAGCTGTCGCGCTGATGCGAGGCAAAGCGTACCTTTCGATGGGCGGCACCTCGATGGGCATCGCGGGATCGGTCGTCGACCAAAGTTTCTGGGAAAAATGGTTGGGCATGCGGGTCGAAGACATCGACATGAGCGAGTTTATCGGCCGCATGCAAAAGGACCAATTTGATCCCGAGGAATATGAACGAGCGTTGGCGTGGGTCAAGGAAAATTGCCCTGAGGGCAAGGATTACAACGCCGAAGATCAAGTTCGCAGCCGCGAACAACTCGACAGCGAATGGTCCGATAGCGTGAAGATGGCGTTGATCGCTCGCGACTTGATGGTCGGCAACCCACGATTAACGGAAATGGGACTTGGCGAACAAGCTCAGGGGCATCAAGCGATCGCTTCCGGTTTTCAGGGCCAACGTCAATGGACCGATCACTTTCCCAATGGTGACTTTCTCGAAGCCATTTTGAACTCGTCCTTCGATTGGAACGGCAAACGGGCTCCCTACATCGTCGCCACTGAAAACGACGCCTTAAACGGCGCGACGATGCTGTTTGGTCATCTGTTGACCAACACGGCCCAGATCTTTGCCGACTTGCGGACGTACTGGAGCCCCGATGCGATCGCCGGTGCGTGTGACGGTTACCGTCCCGATGGCCACGCCAAAGACGGACTGCTGCACTTGATCAATTCGGGGCCTGCGACTCTCGATGGTACCGGGCAACAGGAACAGGACGGCCAACCGACGATGAAGCCGTTTTGGGAGATCACCGACGACGAAGTGCAAAAGTGTTTGCAGGCCACGACTTGGCATCCGTCGATCACGGAATACTTTCCCGGCGGCGGCATGAGCACCCGCTACCGCACTCGCGGTGGGATGCCGTCGACGATGACCCGCATCAACTTGATTGCAGGACTCGGCCCCGCACTTCAAATCGCCGAAGGCTACACCGTCGATCTTCCCGATGACGTGCACGATGCTTTGGACCAACGCACCAACCCGACGTGGCCGACGACTTGGTTCGCACCGACCATCACCGGCCGCGGTGCGTTCACATCGACGTACGAAGTGATGAACCACTGGGGCGCGAATCACTGCGTCTTGACTGCCGGTCACGTCGGTCACTTGTTCATCACGATGGCATCGATACTACGGATCCCTGTTTACATGCACAACGTTGCCGAGGACCGGATTTTCCGTCCCAGCACTTGGAACGCCTTCGGCACCGAAAATCGTGAATCTGCCGATTTCCGTGCCTGTGAAACGTTCGGCCCGTTGTACGGGCGACGATAGACAAGACGCCGAACTTAGGCATAAATCACCGAGCGAACATCATCACCGGTAAATGGAGATCACCGGTAAATGGAGATCGCCGGTGAATGAATATCAGCGGCGAATCGATTAAACGGCTCCGCGGATTCCGCGGGGCCGCCCCGAGCAAAGCTTCTTTACAAAGCAAACAAAATGAACTCAAACGCAACCTTACAAGAACTGATTTCGTTGTCGCAGTTCCTCGGCGACGAGCGTCGACAGTTGGCGATCCTTGGCGAAGGCAACACGTCGGCCAAGATTGATGACGAGACTTTTTTCGTCAAAGCCAGCGGCAGTTGCTTGGAAACGCTCAGCGAAGACGACCTGGTTGCTTGTCATTTTGCTCCTCTGCTTGAGATGCTCGGTAACGACGAGTTGAGCGATCAACAGATCGAAGACCAACTGTTTGCTTGCCGTGTCGATCCCAAGTCCAAAAAGCCGTCGGTGGAAACGCTGTTTCATGCCTACCTGCTGTCGTTGCCGGGGATCGAATACGTCGGGCATACTCACAGTGTCACGGTGAACCAGATTTTGTGTTCTCCGTTGGCAGAGCAATTCGCCACGCGAAAGTTGTTCCCCGACGAGATCGTTTGTTGCGGCCCGCAATCGGTGTTGGTGCCTTACACGGATCCTGGACTAAAGCTGTCGCAAGTCATTCGTGAGAAGTGTCAAAAATTCATCGACGAATTCGGAGCCCCACCACGCGTGATCCTGCTGCAGAATCACGGGCTAATCACGCTTGGTAAAACGCCGGGCGCGGTCAAAGCGGCCATGTTGATGGCTCACAAATCGGCCGAAATTTTTGTTGGGGCCGCAGCGCTTGGGGGACCCATTTTCCTGGAATCTGACGACGTGGATCGGATTGCCAACCGGATCGACGAACATTATCGCCAACGTGCGCTGAAACTATAATGGAAAAACATTACATCGCCTGTGACTTGGGCGCCGAGAGTGGACGTGTCATCCTAGGGACGCTCCGCGACGGACGTTTGACACTCGAAGAGATTCATCGTTTCGCCAACGGCGCGACGAAGATCCAAAATTCGCTGCGTTGGAACATCATTCGGATCTTTGACGAACTCAAGCAAGGTCTACGGATGGTGGCCGCTCGAGGCGTAGCGGCATCCGGCATGAGTGTCGATTCATGGGGCGTCGATTATGTGTTGTTCAATGACCGCCAACCGATGTTGGGGCTGTCCTATCAATACCGCGACGCACGGACCGAACGAACCTATGCGGCTGCGTTAGAGAACCCTGGTCGTGATGTGATCTTTGCCGAAACCGGCATCCAGTTTATGGCGATCAACACGCTGTATCACCTGATCGCCGACGTGAACGAAAACTCCGATTTGTTGCAGATCGCGGACCAGTTTCTGAACATCGCCGACTACATGAACTATTTGTTTTGTGGTGTCGGGCGTGCCGAGGTGAGTCTGTCCAGCACCACGCAGCTGTACAATCCCACCACAGGCCAATGGTCCGCCGAACTGATTCAGCGATTTGAATTACCTGAGGAAATTTTTCCTCCAATCGTCGCCTCCGGTACTCGGCTTGGTCCCTTGCTTACCGAGTTATGTGACGAGACCGGGTTGTCGCCTGTCGAAGTGATTGCGACGTGTTCACACGATACTGGGGCTGCGGTCGCGGCGGTGCCGGCGGAGGGTGACGACTGGGCCTATCTGAGTTCGGGGACATGGTCGTTGATCGGTGTCGAGCTGCCGGAGCCTCGGATCAACAATGACGTTCTCGCGGAAAACTTCACCAACGAAGCCGGACTCAATGGAACCACGCGGTTTCTAAAGAATATCGTCGGGCTGTGGTTACTGCAGGAATCACGGCGAAGTTGGTCGCGGCAAGGGCAAACGCTCGACTACACTGAAATCAACCAGCTTGCCGAACAAGCCGAGCCGTTTCGTTCGCTGATCAATCCGGATGACCCACGGTTCATGAGTCCCGCAGACATGCCGACGGCGATCGATTCGTATTGCCAAGAAACCAACCAACCGGTTCCCGAGACTCCCGGACAATACGCTCGCTGTATCCTAGAGAGCTTGGCACTATTGTACGGACGAACACTCGATACCGTGCAGAGACTCACAGGCCGCCAGATTTTGAAACTGCACATTGTCGGCGGGGGGAGCCAAAGCACGCTGCTAAACCAATTGGCGGCCAACGCCACCGGACGTACAGTGTATGCTGGCCCCGTCGAGGCGACGGCGATCGGTAATGTATTAATCCAGGCAATGGCGATGGGCGATTTGGAATCGCTGAGCGAACTTCGCGGCGTGGTCCGCGATTCGTTTTCGATTGCCACCTATGAACCCGAGTCCTCGGAGTTGTGGGAGCAGACACGGCAGCGTTTTGCCGAAATGGTACGCGGTGGAAAATAAAGGTACGATGGTGTGTCGCCACCATTGCGATGGCGAACGCCGCCCCTCGCACAAGTCGCCCCCTGAACGAAACTATTTCTTGCACTCAACCAAAGGTATGTCATGAGCGTTTCAACCACCAATCTGCTTCCCGAAGTCGCTGAGTTTCTCAGCCGCGGAGATCTACCTAGTTTTGTTGGTGGCAAAGATTTCCCCGCCGCATCAGGTAAGGTTGTAGCGACTTTGGACCCCGGTTCCGGCGAACATCTCGCTAACATTCATGATCTGGACGCATCGGAAATTGATCGTGCCGTTGAGATCGCCGGTGAAGCGTTTCCGGCTTGGTCCGCATTGTCGTACGACGACCGTAGCGCGATCCTGTTGCGTTTGGCCGACGCCGTTGAAGAACACAAACCGATCATTGCGCAAATCGAAGCACTCGATGCAGGAAAGATCGAAGCCCAGGCTCAAGGGGACGTACAGAACTTTGTCGACACGTTGCGATACTTTGTCAAACTAGCCGGCCAAGTCGAAACCCGAACAAAATTGGATGTCGAAGGCTACGACGCTTGGACCTACAAACAACCTTGGGGTGCATGTGCGTTCATTTTTCCGTGGAACTTTCCATTCTTGCTGATCGGTTGGGGAATTTCACCAGCACTGGCCGCTGGCAATACCGTCATCATCAAACCGGCCGAAGACACTTCGTTGTCGGCACTATATCTCGCCCAATTGGCCAAGAAAGTTGGCGTGCCTGACGGCGTGATCAATGTCGTCACGGGACGAGGTGCCACCGCCGGTGCTGCGTTAACCGCCAACCCGAACATCAAGCGAATGTCGTTCACAGGGTCCCCCGAAGTCGGCCAATTGGTGGGCGAAACGTGCGGACGCAACTTGGTACCGGTTAAATTGGAACTCGGTGGCAAGGGAGCGGCAGTGGTATTCGAGGACGTCGATGTCGCTGAAACCGCTGAAAAATTGGTTGGCGCGATCACCTTTCACTCAGGACAAGTCTGCTGTGATGCGACTCGTTGGTTGGTCCATCGTGATATCTATGACGAGTTCGCCGAGCGTTGTGTTGAATTGATGAAGAACGTTCGTGTCGGCCATCCGCTGGATCCGTCAAGCGAGATGGGCCCCGTCGTCAATCCAAAGCAGCGTGAACGTGTCCTCGGCTATTTGGAGAAAGGCCAAGCTCAAGGAGCGAAGTGTCTTTGCGGAGGCGGCGAAGCCACCGTCGATGGCAATGACGGCAACTATATCGAGCCCTCCTTGTTGGCCGGTTCGATGGACAACGTCGCCGCTCGCGAAGAAATCTTCGGCCCGGTAGCCTACCTGGGCGTCTTCGAAAGCGAAGAAGAGGCGATCGCATTGGTCAACGACACCCAGTACGGATTGGCCAATAGCGTGTGGACCAAAGACATGGACCGCGCCGCACGCGTCGCCGAATCGATGGTCGCTGGCAACAGTTGGATCAACGCACACAACGTGTTCGCCCAAGGCGTTCCTTATGGTGGGGTAAACAAGAGCGGGCTAGGTGGCGGCGTGCTGTCGGTCGAAACGTTGATGGATTACTATCGCAGCACTTCGGTTGTCCGCCCGCTGTAAGGACCAACGGGGGGAGCGTGAGCCGCGACGCGTAAGCGGCCGGGTCGGATGCACGCCTCAGTGGTTTGCGGCCAATGCCGTCTACTTTGGTAGCGGCGCGGGGCCTCGCCCAGTTGCAGCGAGTGAAACGTTGGAAATTTACCGGGCGGGTCGCGCCGCTCGGCGTTAGGGCAGGCTGGCAGCCTGCACTACTATTTCACATACAGGCTGGCAGCCTGCACTACAACTTTGAAAACAGGCTGGCAGCCTGTACTACATTTCATTCTCAAAAGACAGTTCCTATGACTGCGAAACGCCATTTGATTCACCCTCGCGATGAGATCATGCAAACGATGGATCGCATCTATCGTTATCGCATGACAACCACATCAGGCGGCAATCTTTCGATCCGCGATGAAGCGGGTGACATCTGGATCTCACCCGCTCGCGTCGACAAGGGCAATCTGACTCGAAAAGACATCGTTTGCGTCAAAGCCGACGGGACCGTCGATGGACTGCATCCGCCGTCCTCGGAGTTTCCGTTTCACAAAGCGATTTACGAAGCACGCCCCGACATTCGTGCGATCGTGCACGCGCATCCGGTGGCATTAGTCGCGTTCAGTATTTGTCGTCAAACGCCGAACACGCGATTGTTCCACCAAGCCCATTCGGTTTGTGGGCAACTTGGTTTTGCGCCCTATGCCTGTCCCGGAAGCAAGCAGCTCGGAACGAACATCGCTGCCACGTTCGCCGAAGGATGCGACAGTGTGATCTTGGAAAATCACGGCGTTGTGGTGGGTGGCGAATCGCTGGCCCGCGCGTTCGAGCGATTTGAAGCGTTCGAATTTGCCGGTAAAACGCTGGTCAAAGCTCAACAGCTCGGCAAAGTCCGCTTCCTCGACGACGCCCACCTGCAACAAGCTGCCGAGCGCGGAGTCGATTTCGACTCGTACGATCCCGTCACTGCAACGCCGAATGAACAAGAACTGCGACGCCAGTTGTGTGAATTTGTCCGTCGCGGTTGCCGCCAACGGTTGCTGATTAGCACCGAGGGAAGTTTCTCGGCGCGACTTGATCAAGACTCGTTCTTGATTACTCCGACACAGAAAGACCGAGAACTTCTCGGTGTCGAAGACCTGGTTTTGGTCAGCGGAGATCGACGCGAAGCAGGCAAGCTCGCCAGCCGTGCTGCCCGTGCTCATCAAGCGATTTACGAAATGCATCCAGGCGTCCAGGCGATCGTGTTCGCACACCCCGTCAACGCGACCGCGTTCAGTGTGACCGATTCTCAATTTGATGTGCGGACGATTCCGGAAAGCTACGTGTTTCTTCGCGATGTTCGCCGTGTACCGTACGGCATTCAATATCGCGATGAAAAGCAGCTCGCCGGCTATATCTCGGAATCGATGCCAGCAGCGATCTTGGAAAACGACGGAGTCATTGTCACCGGACGCAGCGTGTTGGATACCTTCGATCGGCTTGAGGTACTCGAATCGACAGCCGAAGCGGTCATCAACGCCAAGGCGATCGGCGAAGTGGCCTCGATGCCCGACAGCGTCATTGATGAACTAAAAGCCGCATTCAATCTGAAATAGTGCTGTCTTAACGCGCCCCCGGTGCCTACAACTTGCCGCATTGGCTCGAGACATCGCAGGCCGTCAGCACGATGAATCAGTGGATTTCATCGCACGACAGATCACACGACAGATCGCGTGATCTGCGAGCGAGAACGTGGGATGTCAAAATCACTTTCGTCCCCTTAGAACTCTAGATCGTGTTGAGGAAAAATCCCCAAGCGATGAGCTCGATTAACGGCCGATGGTGCATTGGTCACTTGCAGTTTCTCGTAGATATGAGCGACGTGGGTATCGACGGTGCTGTAACCAATTTTCAGTCGCGCGGCGATCTCTTTTTTGACCAACCCGTCGGCCATCAGCGTCAGAATCTCGAATTCGCGATCGGTCAACAAATGGTTTGCGTCACTCTTCGGTCGCTTCTGTTGCAACGATTCCAATAGATACATTGCGACCCCTTTATCCAGCGACGCACCGCCGTGGAACACGGTGCGAATCCCCTCAGTAATTTCGCTCAGCCGTGCGGACTTCAACAGATAGCCCGACGCCCCCGATGCGATCGCCCGCAGCACATCTTTCTCTTGATCGGATTGGGTCAAAATGATGACTTTTGACTTCGGTGCCGACTCGCGGAACCGGACAAGCGAGTCGAGACCGTCCATTCCCGGCAGTCGCAAATCAAGCAGAATCAGATCGGGGACATCGGCACTCGCGGCGTCTCGTAGCGTCCGCAGTGCGATCTCGGAGGTACCAAACTGGCTGATCAACTCGATGTCGGATTCCTGTTCCAAAGCCAACCGAATCACCTCGCGGTACTCTACGTTGTCTTCGACCAACATGACACGAATTAGATTTCCCATCGATACTTCCCTCATGCCCCACTCCAAAACTTTCTTGTACGCAATCGTAACGTAATACGCGTTCCATGGTTTTCCAGATCACGGGCATCCACTTGAGCCCCCAGCAACCGTGATCGGCGACTGAGTGAACGAGGCACTCGAGCGCCCGACGAGTTCTCCAAGCCACTTCCGTTGTCAGTAATCGTTAAACACAACTCACGTCGATCCGCCTTCAGATGCGTTGTCACCCGCGTTGCTCCAGAGTGCCGCAGGATGTTAACGAGACACTCTTTGTAGAACAGAAACAGATCAATCCGGGTGGCAGGTTTCAGTTCACGCAATAACGATTCACCTTCAAATGAAATCTGATGTTCCAAATCCGCCATCATTCTTGTCGAAGTTCGCCGCATGTCATCCATCAGATCCCCGAACAAGCCCTTGGCTTCCAACATATTGGAACAGTACCGGGTCGCAGCACCACTGCGTTCGGTCAAATCGCGAATCCGTCGCAACAACGACTTTAGTTTATCAGGTGACTCCGCGCTCGCCTGGGCGAGATCGCCGAGCAGTCCAATCGCATGCAGATTCGCCCCCAATTCGTCGTGCAGGTCCGCTGCAATCCGCTGGCGAGTTTGATACACCGCACGTTGACGAACGATCCGTTCCACCAACACAGTGCAAACGGCGACAAACCCAAGCAGTCCAGCCAACCAAGCCAAACGATTCAAATTGGTCTTTTGAAGTTGATACCGACCATACAATTCCGCTCGCAGCAACGGACGCTCTGACTCCAGATCGTGTCGCTTCGCCAACTCGTCCATCCACCGCCGAATTGGCAAGATTTCGCCAAACAGATTGTTCCCATCGGTCAACGCGGATAGCGATCGCAACGGGCTGTCCGCTTTAAAATTGACGCGGACCGGTTTGCCCACCGAGACGTTTTGTCCATTGGCAAACAGTTCAATCTCTGCGAAACCGATTCGGGATCCTGTTCGGTCACCATTGGAATAGATATACGGCTTGTCCACGACCAACCGAACGTAGCGGCATGGGGTTTCGGGAAATCGCCGCATGATGATCGGCCCAGCTTCATAGATCGATTCCATCTGATATTCGCAGAGCGGAACCGCGTCGGAAAAACCAGGCTCGTTCGCGCCCTGGACCACCATCGATCGCGGTATCCCAAAATCCTCGGGAACCGTCTGGGGCACCGTATCGCTCAAATCGGTTGCATGCAAGTGAATGCGGCTGAGTGGCAAAGTTTGCTCGAGGTCCATCACAATTTCGGGTGAGTCGCCCACTCCAATCTCGCTTACAAAGGCCAAACTTTGGTTCCCTTCGTAAGCGTCCATCAGATACGGAACAAAACCATCCACCAAATGCTGCTTGTGCCGAGCGGAACGCAACTCGAACTGATCTTCCGAGGACACATCGACGGATTGTTTCAGCGCAACATTCTCTTGACCGCTAAAAACCAAAATTTCAGATAGCTGCAGGATGTACATCCCGTCCCAACCGCGCGGTGAAAGCCGAGTCGCCTCAAGTCGCATCCAACTTGCATCGGTCGCCGGGAACGAGATAACCAGCGGAGCCACACGGGGCAAGAGATGATCTGCGGCCGAATAACTCGCAACCACGTCCCCTTCGGTCTGACCTGCGGTGCCCACCAGGATACGAAATTCGATTGGGAATCCATCCGCGCGAAATCCGTTGACGGTGTCTCGCCAAATCGTTGGCACGAGCACGATTTGATCAATGGGGACGTCTTGCTCCCAATCAATCTGAATCCACTCTCCCTCGCTGTGGTCGCTTTTCGCGATTGAACGGTACCCGACCGCTCCCACTCCCGTTCGCATACTCGGCTGGGCGAGCGACAAAAGTTGCTCGTCAATCGTTGCCAAACGGTGTTCCAGTGCCGAAATCGAGAGTCGATTGAGACGCAATTCCTCCGCATCCGCTTCACCACGCGAGTTCCTCGAAGCGAGCCACCACCCCATGATCAACGCAATCACGCCAAACGCAGCGAATGTCAATAAATACCCTCGAGCCAGATACATCAGCACCACGATCCCTAACAAACAAAACGTGTCTCACGTAAACTCAGCATAGTAGGGAGCACCAGCAAGAGCTATCACGGGGTGCGGGGCCCTCAATTGAAAACATATTCCATTTCGCCAAACGGCGGAGGATGGGACCGATCCGGCGGCTATCTGGGCGACGAGTCCAGAACGGGTGACCCAAACCAGGCATGTCGCAATTCATCACCGCGCAGTCGCAATTAGCTAATGACAACGTCCCCATTGCAGCTAGCGTTGAGGATTGACGATCCTTCAATTCTCATGCGAATCAAGACGTTCAAGACATTGAAACCGCGGCTCCGATGCAGTCCATAAACTTCTAATTGAGGCCTCAAAACATGATTTCCCCACTCCGCTCGCTCGCTGCCGTGACAACCTTTCTGCTTGCGTGCAATGCAATGACACAAGCTCAATCAACCACCAATGCGCCGGAGCCTACATTAGCTAACGTGCGTTACGGCGAGCATCCCAAACAAAAACTCTATTTTTGGAAAGCAGAATCGGATTCGCCCACTCCGTTGGTCTTTTATATCCATGGGGGTGGATGGAAAGGAGGTGATCCGCAAGACAAGAATTTGATGAGCATGTTATCGATCTTGCTCGAACACAAAATCTCGGTGGTGTCGATCCAGTATCGCTATATTCAAGACGCTGTGGCGGCAGGCATCGAGCCGCCCGTCAAAGCGCCGCTTGAAGACGCGGCACGCGCGTTGCAATATGTTCGTACTGAAGCAAGCCAATGGAATTTCGATCCGCAGCGGATCGCGGCCAGCGGCGGATCTGCAGGCGGTTGCACCAGTCTGTGGCTTGCCTTTCACGACGACATGGCGGCCCCCAATAGCCAAGATCCGGTGGCCCGACAATCGACACGCTTGTTCTGTACCGCGACGATTCGCCCGCAAACGACATTGGATCCGGTGCAGATGAAACAGTGGACGCCCAATAGTAACTACGGCAGCCACGCCTTTGGAATTTTCAAACCGGGACCAAAGGAGTTCCAATTGGATTTCGATGCATTTCTCGCTCAACGCGATCGAATTGCGGATTGGATCGCCGAGTATTCGCCCTACGCATTGGTGTCCAGCGACGATCCACCGGCTTACTTGTTTTACAGCAACACGCCGGCGATCGGGAAGAAACAAGGAGACCCAACGCACACATCCAACTTTGGATTAAAATTGCATGAACATCTGCAATCCCAAAACGTCGAAAGCGAGTTGTATTACCCTGGGGTCCCCGATGCCAAACACCGGACGGTCCAAGACTATTTGATCGATCGTCTGACGCGAAGTAAGAACTAGGAACGACTGCGAAAAGCATCTCGCACTCAAGCCGGAACGGGCCGCAGCCGGAACACGGTGGCGACGCGAAAAAGCGGCGAAACGCGTCTTCCGCAGATTTCCAATCGACCTAGTCGTCGAATTTACTAGGAATCAGTGCGGAACCGCCTGTCCCGCCACGGGTTTGATCGGTGTAGGATACAAAGTCTCACGCCCCCCGCACTTGAACGCAGGTCGAGAAAATACCATGAGCCAACAAAACCCTTTCATCGGTCGACGAACGCTTCTTCGAGGCGGAATCGCACTGGGAGCGACCGCTTTCTCAGCTCCAGGCGTTTTCGCCGAATTGATCGAGACTCCGCGACAGACCGAGGGGCCGTTCTATCCTAACCAGATGCCGCTCGATACCGACAACGACCTGCTGGTGATCAATGATTCGATCACTCCGGCGGTAGGTGAGATCACGCATCTGACCGGGCGTGTTCTGGACGCCATGGGCAACCCGGTACGCAACGCCTTTGTCGAAATTTGGCAAGTCGATAACAACGCGGTTTACATCAACACAAACGACACAACAAACCGTGTGAATCAAGATAAGAACTTTCAAGGCTATGGTCGCTTCTTGACCGATTCCAAAGGCCAGTACTACTTCCGCACGATTAAACCGGTTCCGTATCCAGGGCGAACGCCCCACATTCACTTTGGAATCAGCAAGAGCGGCCAACGAATCTTGACGACGCAGCTATACGTCCAGGGACACCCCGGGAACGAACGCGACGGCATCCTTCGCCGCATCGATCCGAAATCTCGTGAAACGGTTTTAGGCGACTTCAAGCCGCTTGCGGATTCTACGATCGGTGAATTGGCCGTGAATTTTGATATCGTCCTCGGCGTCACCGCCCAAGAAGACGAGCAAGGTCGGATGCACGGCCTTGGCAAACCCGAGTGGCAGAGTCGTGATCGCCGAAATCGAAGCTGATCCTTTCGGTACGTATTACCTTACATCCCGAGGGTGGTGACATAGTGGTCCGATCGACTCGTTAAGTTTTCGTAGGCCAATAGGATAACAAGTTCCTCACTCGTTCTTCGTTTCCACTGTAACCACCCCGCCCAAACGAATTAATAATCATCTTAAAAACGTAGCAGTAATCATGATAAAATCGCCCACACCGAGATGGTCCACGACAACGATTGTTGGCATCGCCCTGTTCTCCGTCTGTCTGGGTATTCCAGAGCTTCGGGCATCGGATAAGCCAAATATCGTCGTGGTCTTATGCGACGATCTCGGCTACGGCGATCTCGAGTGCTACGGTCATCCTCATATCAAGACGCCTCACTTGAACCGCATGGCAGAAGAAGGCGTCCGGTTCACCAACTTCTATTCCGCGGCACCGGTCTGTTCGCCCTCGCGAGTCGGATTGTTGACCGGTCGCAGTCCCAATCGTGCCGGCGTCTACGACTTCATCCCGGGGGGGCGTGATGTTTACATGCGGTCCAGTGAAGTCACGATCCCGCAACTACTGAAACAGGTTGGATATGCAACTTGCATGTCCGGTAAATGGCACTGCAACGGAAAGTTCAACTCGCCACAGCAACCTCAACCCGACAGTGCTGGTTTTGATCATTGGTTTGGCACGCAGAACAATGCCAGCCCGTCGCATGAGAATCCACAAAACTTTGTTCGCAACGGCGAGCCGGTCGGTCCGCTGGAGGGATACAGCTGCCAAATCGTGGTCGACGAAGCCGTCAATTGGCTGAAGGACCAGCAGGCCGAGGCACCCGAGCAACCTTTCTTTATGTATGTCGCCTTTCACGAGCCTCACGAACCAGTTGCTTCGCCCAAAAAACTCGTCGAGCAATATAGCGAAGCAGCTCAAAATGAAGACGAGGCCCAATACTTTGCCAACGTGGCCAATGTGGATGTGGCGGTCGGCCGCTTGATGACCGCGCTAAAGGACTTGGACGTCGACTCGAACACCCTGGTCGTCTTCACAGCCGACAATGGTCCCGAAACACTCAATCGCTATCGCCGCGCGAGTCGCTCCTATGGCCGAGCGACGCCACTTCGCGGCATGAAGCTGTGGACCACCGATGCAGGCTTTCGAGTCGCGGGAATCATGCGCTGGCCGGATCGGATCAAGGAAGACCAAATCGTCCATCATCCGGTTTCTTCGCTGGACTTTTTTCCGACGTTTTGCCAGCTCGCCGGAACAACGCCTCCGGCGAACCTGATGCTAGATGGGACCAATTTCCTGCCCGCACTGAAAAACGAAGCTCCTGACCGCCCGAAACCACTGCTGTGGATTTATTACAACGCGCTAAATGAACGGCGAGTCGCGATGCGCGATGGCGAATGGAAAGTTTTGGCCAAGCTGAATATCAGCAAGTACACCAATGTGACCACCGAGAATGAGGCGGAAGTCAAAGCGGCAGAGTTATCCGATTTCCAGATTTTCCGGATCACCAACGATGTCGACGAGAGCAACGATCTGTCCGCATCGATGCCCGAAAAACTTGACGAGCTAAGCAAACGGCTCAAAGCAAACTACCACGATTTGCTGAACGACTCGCACATCTGGGATGCGAAAAAACCCTAGCAACGCGGGCTGGAAAGCGGCTGCCCCCGCGGCACAAGAAGCAATGTGACATCGACGGTGGAGAGGTAACTGCAGTATCGACCGGAAGAAAAACTCCCGCCTAATATCCGACGTCAATACTAAAGTTTTAGCGGCCCCGGCTTACGCCGCACCGCTAGAATAATCAATTGCCACTGGTCACAGACCGCAAGCCACCGTGCAATAAAAAAGCCAGTGCTGCTACGGTTCTCCTCCTGTTTCACTCAAGATGCGGCCACTGTTGGTCGTGTCTCCTTCGTCGGTCAACTGAATCACGGCTCCCTTTTTCGGCGTGGTAAACAATCGCACGGTGTGACCGGATCGATTTAGCGAGGCGGCACCAAACCGATCCGGTATCGCAATCACGGCGCCATCAAGCATCCCCCCGGCAAGCGAGTCCAGACCGATGTCGTGCATCCGGCAACCAAACAAGTAGACATCGCGTGTGTTCGCGGTCCCCACGATTCGGCCCGTTTGGTGCCTTGGTGAATCACCACGTCCCTTCCACGTCGGCAATTCGAATACGACGCCGTGAAACGACAGATTCGAAGCGTGGTCCAGAACCACGGCATCGTCGTTGTAGGTGCGAATGCAGCCGCCAAAGAACGAATGTCCGTTCAAATCCGCTCGCTTCCCGGCGGTTCGGCCATCGATATAGAGCGCCGCGGTACCAAAGTGCTGCGAGCCCCGATCGTGATGATCGCTTGCGAATAGCCGGCACCCATGGAACTGGGTTCCCGATAAACCCGGCCCATCTTCGTGGTCCGAACCGAGCAATGCCACGCCGATATCGCCCATAAACGACGAATTCCAAAACGCGTTGTAGTCCGGATTATCGCCCAGCCCGCGTGAAAGGATGCTCATCCCTGCTTTGGCCCAGTGTCCAAAGACTTGGACATCACGAACCGTGCCCGCGTAGGAATCGTCGATCAGCAGCCCTACGTCACAATCCGAACGTTGATCGGTGGCGGGCGTCGTTCGTCGGCCCATCGCATCGATCACGGTCATATCCAGTGCAATCGCCAACTGCTGGATTGAAAAGCTCGACTGCGGCTGCGTTTTCAGTGCATAACGCAGCATTCTGAAGCGATCGCGTCGGAGGGTTTGGATCGATCGGTTGGCGGTACCGCGAAACAACAGCGTCGTGCCCGGCAGCAGGTGTCGTTTTCCGTCGACAAAATACTCTTTGTCATCACGCAGCGGAAACGTGCCGAGTGCCGGCGAACCATCGCCGGTCAATCGAGCGCTGCGAGGCAGATCGATTCCGTCACTGATCACATAAACGCCCGCGGGAAAATGGACATGCGGCGAAGCAGCCAAGGCGGCCCGAATCGCTTCGGTGTCGTCCGCCACCGCATCCCCTTTAGCGCCAAAGTCACGCACGTTCACAGCAGCATTCGCCGAGCTGGGACATAGCAAACACAGCACCGAAAAAGCAACGACCTTCAGCGGCCAGCTAAGACAGGAAATCAAATTGGACGTCATCAAAACAGAGCTCAGCAACATAAAGGAATTTTGAAACGCCAAGTATAGTCCAATGGATTCGCCGCTTTGGTAGGCCGGATCAAGTCGCCCTAAGCGACGCAGATCCGGCTGAAGCGAATATGATGGTGAATTCGTTGCTGCCGCGATCCCCGGATCTCCGCTCCGCTGCGATCCGGGCTACGATCTGGCCTACGGGAAACGGTTACAATGGCGAGGAAATTCAAACCTTCTGGAGATTACTGCGAGATATGACACGTTATCGAATGATTTGCTTGGTCCTGTGCCTTTCGGTTCTCTATACAGTTCCTTGCTTTGCGACCGATTCGCCCGCCAAAATTCCGCTTTGGGCCGACGGAGCTCCTGGATCGGTCGAGCGGATGCATGAACCCGAAATGCTGGAGGGAAGTAACGTCAGCAACGTGCATCACCCTTCGATCACGCCCTACTTGCCCGCCGCGGGGCAGGCAACCGGCACGGCGATTTTGATTGCCCCCGGCGGTGGCCACCAAAAGCTTTGTTTGGGGCACGAGGGCGATGCACTGGCGGAATGGTTTGCGAAGCATGGCATTGCGGCGTTTGTGCTGCGATACCGACTCTGCCGCGAACCCGATTCGCATTACACCTTAGAAGGGCATGCGATGGATGACACACGCCGGGCCATTCGCACAGTGCGGGCCAACGCGGAAGCGTGGAAGATCAATCCGGATCGCATTGGCATCGTCGGCTTTTCGGCCGGAGGTGAATTGGCGGCGTATTCGGCGATGAACCCCGAAGACGGCAATCCAAAAAGCGACGACCCGGTCGAACGAGTCAGCAGTCGCCCCGATTTCCAGGGGCTGATCTACCCCGGCAAATCAAGCACGTTCACGGTCAAGCCCGGTATGCCGCCCGCTTTCATCGCGTTTGGCTTTCATGATCGCGATGACATCTCGATCGGGATGGCCAAGGTGTACTTGCAATACAAGGCAGCCGATGTGCCTTGTGAAATGCACGTCTACAGTAGCGCCGGTCACGGCTTCGGATTCCGTCCCGGATCCACCACCGCCGCCGGCGATTGGCCAGAGCGGATGTGTGAGTGGTTGGTTGATACCAAGTTATTGAACCCATGAATTTCTCAAGAATGAATGACGCTATCCTACGGGCAACATCCTGCGGATCCGCTACTCTCGCACTGTTAATGTGTCTGTCCAGCAGCGTGGCTACTGCGGACAATCGATTTTCAGTCGCGGACTATGAAACGATTCAGGCAGCCCTGGACGCCAATCGGGGCCGGTTAGTTTTCGTGCCACCAGGCGATTATCACATTTCAGAAAAACTGCGTGTTCGTGGTGCTGGCTCCGGCTTGTTTGGCCCGGGACGAATTATTCAGACGCAAGCGAATCAACCGGTGATTGAAATCGAAAACGCCGAGGGGGCGGCAATTCGCGACCTGACTGTGACGCGAAGCGAAGGAAACCGGGAGACCAACAACGAGGGGATTCTAGCGATTGATTGTCGTGACCTCGTCATCGAGAACGTAAGCGTGATCGACAATCGCACACGTTCCGCAGCGATCACGCTTCGGGATTGCATCGACAGCCGCATCACTCATTGTCTGATCAAGAATTACATGCGTATCACGGTCGATGACCGTACTGCGTCAGCCGACTGGGGTTACGCCTTCAACTGCACCGATGGCACAGGCATCAGCGTTTCACAGAGTGTTGGCACCCTGATCGAATCCAACCGGGTCATCGAAGAAAACCTCGTGCCGACTCGAGAGATCCAAGCGAAACATCACCTAGGCGACTTCGTTCGCAAGAACAAACAGAAAGGAATAATCGTCAACCAGACAATGTGGGATGCTGGTTACACCGACAACTGGCAACAAGGATCGGGAATCATTGTGACCTCGCCCGAAACGAGCGATCTAACTCGCATCATTAACAACCATATTGAAAACGCAGCTCAGGGAATCGACTTACACTGTGACCATGTGACGGTGGCCAATAATGTCATCGTCAACTCGTTCGTAGGTATGAAGGCGATGCATGGGTCGCGTAACGTGATCATCATCGGAAATCAATTCACACGAAACAGTTTGTGGGCTATTGGCTTGATGCCAGGTGCGGCAGCTAACGCGTCAAACACGGACGGCGGATCGATCATCGCCAACAACATCATCTCCGACTTTGGTCACGGCGACGCCCATTGGATCTGGGGCAACGAACGATCTCCGTTGAAGTTTGACAGCGGCCAACAAGCCGACGATCCGCCACTCACGAATGTGATTATTCAGGGCAACATAGTCGACTGCATCGGGCCTGCTCGCTTTGAGTACGCAGTCATCATTGCGCAAGGAGAAAACATGCCCAAAGGGCTCCGCTTCTCTAACAACCTGTTCCATCCGGGCACGGCTGGAGTTGCCAACACAGAGCTTGCACCATGATTTTCGGTTCAGCGACAGGCGATGAAGGATTGGCGTCGCGGTTAGCGGAAGATCGTCAGCCGCAATCCAAGCGTGGTACTGAGCAATTCATCGCTGTCGATGGACAGCGTTGATCCGTCGGGGACTGTATCAACGCGAGTTCCGTAATCCATCTGCCCGGCGTAATCCAGGTGCTGGACGTTGGACGTCAAACTGACGAAGACGGAATCGTTCATTTGACGCGTCAGTTCAAGCCTTGCTTGCGTCGAAACAGCGTTATCGTGCCGCGTCAGCCCAATGCGATCGTCGTGAGGGGGAGTTGACCTGGCATGAACAAATCGACCGTCATAGCGAGTTCGGGCATGATAGATTCCCGTGTTGCCATCCAGGAACAGACTCCACCGCGAATTGAGTTTCCGTCGTCCGCTAATGCCTACCTTTCCACCGACATAGTCCGTGTCCAACGATTCATTGAGCGTCGCCCCCGAGTGGCTGGCGTCCATTGGGTAGGAGATCGTGGTCATAAAACCTTGATACAGATGTTGCAGCGAAGGTCCTCCGTACAGAGTCCACATATGGTTTTCATCCAAACGAAAATCTTGATGCAACAACAGATCGTAGCCACCGAAGTCGATTTCGCGCGACGTGGTGGTGTGCATGACACTGTAGTCTGATGCAGGATCAACCGTTCCAAACCCCGACGTGTTATCGAGTGCGACGAACCCATAACGTACACCGGGGCCGGGGTCGGAAAAGGTGACAGCGGTGTCATCATCGAACCCAGCATAAAAGCCCGAGAATTCGAGCCGCATATTCCCGGTGCCTAGCAGCGATCCATCAAAGATCCAGCCCGCCTTGCCCCCCACAAATGCAGCGAAGTCTTCACCATCGTCGGTGGTGATACTTTCAATTCGCTCATAGGGAGATGTTTCACCTCGTCTGGCAAAGAACCGGAAGTCAGGTGCATTAATAAACATCGCTCCGCTATCGACATCCGCATACCACTGAGCATGGGCACGATGACTCAATGTTGTAGCAACCAGGCAAACGAAGGCGAACACAAACGATGGGGTTCTAGACATTTCAATCCGTGAAATATTGCAAGTAGGCTTTCCCTGCCTTACATTTTCGGCGGTTGCGATTTCACCAGTGACATAAATGACGACAGACCACGTCACTTCGCTGTCCATATCTGCTGACGCGAACTACGCAAAAAGAACCCCCTAAAGTGACTGACGCGGCGGAATTGGGGGAGGATCAACCCTGGTAGCCATCCACTCTGACGCATCCGTCGATGCCGCATCCGTCGTTCAGTTCGCTTCATTCCCATCGACCGGGTTCCTCGATCGACCGCTCGCCTATCGGGACTGCTGTTTGGATTCCCCCGCCTTTCAGTGCCGATGCAACGCCACCGAATCGGATACAATCCGTTGCAGAATCTTCAAAAACATCCGACAAGAATTGCCATACCATGATCCCTTCTAAACGCATTGATCGACTTGGTTACTCAAATCCTTTAGGCAGTCGTGCCGCGAATGGAATGTGGCTAATCCTGGCAGCGGTTTTGACGATGGGCCTTAGAACAGGTTCTGCTGAGCAGCCACAGGTCACGTCGGAGTTTGAACCGACAGTGACAATTTCGGATAATGGGAGCGTTCGAAAAGATCGTAAAGCTCGCCGGATTGCCCACAGTGCTTCCGAACATGGGGTGTCAACTGAACGGCGACGCAAACGGTCGTCACGAAACGGACCAGACCGACTCGCCAGGCAAGTCAAAAAAGGGAATGACGAGCCTATCCAACTGCACTTGAGTGGCTCTTATGAGTTGCATCTCGGTAACGACCGCTTCGTGCGTGGCGAAGGAAGCACCACCATCAAAATTGACCGAGCCACCGCAGAAAAACTGCGAATCGGCATTGTCCAAAGTCTCCATGAGGCGACGCCAGCCAGTAACGATTTGCTCAAGGCGGTCGCATCGCTGCCGGCATCACTTAATTCGACGAGCGAGATCTTGAAGAGCCTCTCCGACCCCGAAACGCAAAAAACCTTGCGTCAAGTCGAGCAATTGCTGCGGATGATACCGCAATCGTCTCCCCAATCTAACTCTCAGAAGTAGCTGACGCGGCGATCGGGGCTCTTTGTCTTGTACCGTAATCCCACCCTTTTTGCGGAGCAGAGTAAGGATGAAGTCTATATTTAATGATCCGCGATGGAAAAAGCCAACGATCGTTGGCATCGGACTATGGCTTGCGATGGCATCTGATTGCTTCGCTCAACAGTCGACGCCGTCATCGTCAACCATAAACGTGGTTACGAATGAACGTGATGGCGCGGTCTTAACACGGTTGCAAACCGCTTATCGGAAACAGTCGCGTGAATTGCGATTCGTACTCGCAGAAGACAATTCCACTGTGCTAAAGGTCGAGCCGAAGCCGGTTTTCACCTGGACCAGTCTTGGCGGTTGGTCGGGCGATGTATTTGTGTGGACCGGGAAAGGTCGAATTCAGATGGTCGGCTGTATTGGCTCTCACCACGTCAATGAATCAACTTTCGAGTTTTTCCAAGAATTCCATTCCCTTGCCGACGCATCGCTCAATGAGGTTCAACTCAACGACGCAGTCACTTGGAAGATCTCTGACGACACAGGGGTTGCCCATTTGATTCCTGGTGCCCCGCAGCCCGCTGCCAACGCGACGCTAAGAATGGTTCAAATGCGAAGTCTGGCGCGTTCGTTCAAACTGGGAATGCAGGTTACGACCGAAGCGGTGGAACAGGAATTGAGGATGCTGTCCCAACCGCTCGCACGTGTTAGCGACGCTGCGGAGTCGGGTGACGTCATCGACGGCACGCTATTCACATTCGTCTCCTCCGCCGGAACGGATCCTGAGGCGTTTCTATTGATCGAAGCTCGTAAATCGGCTGGCCGTCTGGCTTGGACCTACATGGTCGCGAGATTCACGACGCGAGAAATATGGATGTCCCGTGGCGGACATGAAGTCTGGCGAGCCCCCGCGATTGAATTCACCAACCCAGGATCGCAAATCAAAGACGCCTATTTTTATCGTCCCACTTTCACCGCCACGCTCGACGAGATCGGTGCACCCGTCAAATAGTGTGATGGTTGGCTCGGCATCAATCGCGGCTCGCGACTTTTTTACTGTTGGCTGGGAACCGTCCAATCGTCGGTTCGGAAGGACGATGCCGGAAGTCCTTCCTGATTGCTCAGATTGGGCGCGTCCGCGTTGCCCCAACCGAATCGCACTGCCACCGGAGCAGCGACCTGTTCACTGTGAACGACGATCGTGTCCCCATCGATCGTCGCTTTGGCGGGAACAAAGTTTTGGTCCTCACCGGCGATGGCAAAATGGCTCAGCTCTTCGCCGTCGCGGCTGACCAGCCCCGAGCCGACATGATCAAAGGACAACCGAATTTTGTCGCCTTCGATTTTCATCGATTGATACTCGGGCCCTGAATCAACGAGGTCCGATTTTCCGTAGGTTCGGCGGAGTGCTAATCGCGCTAATCGCTCGCCCACCGGCTTTTTCGGTTTCGGGTGAATATTGCTCTCGTTACCAATATCCATCGTTACCGCCATTCCCGTATTGGGGACCGACAACGCCATCGATTGAGCTTCACGCAATAGCGCCGCCGGGTACGGACTGGTTTTATAGCTGAACGGAGCAATTTGAACAAAGTAAAAGGGAAAGTCACCGGTGCCCCATTGGTCCCGCCAATCACGAATCATCGCGGGAAACAGTTTTCGGTATTGATAGGGCCGTTCGACATTCGATTCGCCCTGATACCAAATCACGCCGCGGATCGCGTAGCGTGTCAGTGGTTTGATCATGCTGTTGTATAGCACCGAGGGAAGCCGGTGATTGATCCCCTTGGGCTTTTTTTGGCTCCGTGATTGCAGTTCGCCGATCTCTTCGATCAATCCCGGGTAACTTGCCAGCGTTTCAGCAAACTCTGGGAATTCCGCTTGCAACGTTTCTTCACTTGTCCATGCTTCGGCGGAGGATCCACCCCAGTTAGTTGAAACCAAACCGATCGGAATATCGAGTTCTTGATGCAATCGTGAACCGAAGAAATAGGCGACAGCGCTAAAGTTGTATGCCGTCGTGGGATTGCAAACGGACCACTTGGTTTGGACACCCTGCTGTTCTTTGAAGGCAAGATTCTGCGGTACATCACAGAAGCGAATGTTGGGATAGTTGGCTTTGGCGACATCCTCTTTGAATTCATCCGGCCCAAACCCGCGCAGCTTCCACTGCATGTTGGATTGCCCCGAACAAATCCACACCTCGCCGACCAAGACGTTGGAAAGCGTCAACGTTTGGTCACCGCTTTGCACCTGGATTGAATACGGGCCGCCTGCTGCGGGCGTAGCCAGCGAAGTCCGCCAATGGCCTTGGGAATCCGCGGTCACGCGAGCCGTACGATTGTTCCAAGAGGGTGTCACGGAGATCTCGGTGTCGGCAGTTGCTTTGCCCCAAATCGCCGCGTCGGCCTCTCGCTGCAGCACCATGTTGTCGCCAAAGACACCCGCCAACTGTAACGTTTGAACCTGTGGTTTTTCGGCGAACAGTGGATGACTGGTCGCGGCGAGGACAAGACCGAGCAAAACAGCGAGCAACGGGAGCAGCCTTCGCGAGATGACGGGAGAGATCCATGACGCGGAGACGCCAACTTTGCGATGGGGGTTCGATGGGAGTCTGGTCATGTTCTCTGCGTCCTAAGTGCTCTTTCGTAATCGGATCGGAACTCGTTTTGAGTTTCACCAAGATCGAATTGTAGTCATCGATCCGTAGAAAAGGATAAGTGCCATTCAGAGAGAAGAAAAGGAGAAATGCCGACCACGTTGCTGGACTCGACTTGGCGGGCTCAATATTGACGGTAGCAACGTCCCAATGCGTTTAAGGTCTCCTTCTGCTTGCCTTGATACAGCGTTGCAATGTCACCTGAAAACCAAGCGTACCGTTCGATGTAGGGTAGTTGTTCCAGTTTGGGTAGCACCCATTGCATGAACATCAAATTGTCAACGGCAGTCATGTGGCGGTCTTTGCTTCCGAAGTTTAATCCTGCAAACTCGGTGATCCAAATCGGCAGTCGGTACTTCTGGAACAGCTGCTCGAGCGATCGCAGGAACTGAATTGCAGCGTTTCGCTCGCGCAGATTCGGATAGCGATGGACACAAAGGAAATCGACCCGCAATCGTTTTGCGACAACCTGGGCCGCAAATGCATCAAACCAAGCACGTCCTTTGGCGTTGTCGGTGACTGCGGGGCTGCCAAGTCGCAACTCAGTGTCCATCAATTTTGGCCACAGCTTGACCGCTTTCTCAACCGACAAGTTCCCTTGCTTGGGGCTGTCGGGTTCGTTCAGCCCCAACAGATGCGTCACGCCGTGGGATTGCTTAAGTTTCTCGAGTTTCTCGAACGTCTTTTGGGTTGCGTTGATACCCCCCTTCACCATGGGAACAAATTCGGCATCAAACTCTCCAGGCGTCGGTCCAGGCGTCCAGTTGTAATACCATCCCGCGTCCACCAACTCGCATTTGCTGCCGCGCCCGCAGATCCCCTTCTTCGTGATTTTTTTTCGCGAACCGGTTTCATCCGCTTTGCCTGACGCAGACAACGCGGCGCAAGAAACACCGCTGACCATCGCTGCATGAAGAAACTGACGACGATTGCGACTCGCTGGCTCGTGCTCGGAATTCATCACAGACTCTTCGGTAGAGGAAATCTTCCTTCGTTTCTTCGATGCCGCCAGTGAAAGCTTCAGCGACGCCCGCCAGGACAAGACGACCTTGGCCCCCAAATTAGAAAAGGGGAAAATTAGAAAAGGGGAAGGGGGTCAAATTAGAAAAAAAATTAAATTAGAAAAGGGGAAGGGGGTTAAATGTGCGTCTTGTCAGTGCGGTGGCGGTTGGATTGCTTCTGTTTTTGGCTTCTTCCTTGGCCGGCCTCGTGGTCGGATTGTGAACCAAATGCCATTTCGTTCGCAGGTTTCTTCGATCCACTCTTGAGAACCAAAGGGGCGTCCGCGCGTGGTGCAGAGTCGGACGGCGTCCAGCTCGTCCTTCGTGAGCGCTGTGTTGACTCGGCTTTTCCATCCAGGCGGACGACGCAGTGGCCAGGTGGACAGAAGTTTCGGATCACAATCGCATTTGTGGTGCCATCGGTGGAGTGACCCGTATTCCCAGTCTTCGGCGTGGTTGACCATCTTTGCACGCAACGCGTTGCGTTCGACATAGCGACACAGCGTGAAAAAGTGCGCGTCATCTTCAACTTCGAAGCTCTTGAACGGCCCTTGGTAAAGATGCCCGTGGCCGCGGGTGTGATTGTGCGCATGGTATCGAAGTGTGTGCGTGGAGGAGAGCCATCCGCACAGCCTGCCCATCGCGCCGTCTTTTCGCGGCCGTAGAACCAAGTGCCAATGGTTTGGCATTAAGCAAAACGAAAAGAGATCCACGGGGTATTTCCCAAGGCCTTCACTGAGCGTTCTCAGAAACGCTTCGTAGTCTTCAGGTTTGTGGAAGATCTCTTGCCGGTTGTTACCACGGTTGATGGCGTGATAAATCTTCCCCGCTTCATCCGGCCGCTTCGTCCTGGGCATCAAAAGCTCCCGCCGTGCGTCTCGGTCAGTCTTAAGCCAACCTACCCACTATCTGCTGCCATTAAAACCCTTTTCCCCTTTTCTCTTTCTGGTTGGGCTCGTGACGACCATTTTTCTCGTTGATACCGCGCCCCGTGTTTGCGAGTTTGATGGCTGGAAAAATGGCAGTCGACATTTTGAATTGTTTCCGTGGATACCAATGCTCTTACCCAACAAGACTGACGCTCCTACCTACCACGATCTGGTGGATACGATCAGTACCAATGCTTCACATGCTGCATCTGCTGGAAATGTCGACCAGGCCCCCACATTCGGTTACAATGCCTTGCGTCTACCCCGGCTCTCGATGCGATGCTGTCCGCGTATACCAACTCACTTTCCAAAACCGCTCGGCATGTTGACCGAAGCGCTGCCTCTATCCCTATTCGGAGAAACATCATGCCCAACGAGGCTCAAACGACATGCCCGTGTTGCCTAAAGCAGATGACAACGAGCGATGAAAGCTGTCCGACCTGCGGGTACAGCGATCGTGACGTTCATTTGCGACGATTACAGTTGGAAGGCGAAGCAGAGCGTCGCATCGAACGAGCCAGACTGCTGGGCAAACTGTTTCGATTCCTACGATGGACGCACCTATTTCGTTAGACGATCTTCGGTCGATGCCGCGTGGGGGACTCACCGAAAATCTCGTTCGGCGGTCGCCCGGACGATAGGTAGACAGAAAGATTGGTGCGACAGAAAAATGGGCCTGCCATGGCATTTCGCAGTTGGACCTAAACGCTCACGTCGTTTTCATCTTTTATCCGTTCATTTTTTAACCTTTCGCTTCATCTCAGCCACAAGATGTCATCGCCGATTTAAATAACATCGCATTCTGCCTCTCCCATTTTCCTGCCCTCACCATCTTCCTACCCAACCTTTGGTTGCCTGGAGTGCACCTTCCATCGCATAGCGAGCTTGATACTGCGGGAGCAACAAAGGGGACGGGGGGCTAAAAACACGCGTGAACTCAACAATGCCCCTGTCCCCTTTGATTTGCCTGCCGACATCTTTGTGGCGTCCATGCAACCTTTCATAGTTCGCGTTCCATCTTTTCGTCAACCTCATCGCACCAATCTTGCATGTTGTCTGCGAGTTCAATTTCCCATGCGGCCCACTCTCTGACACGTCTGAGTTCGTGGTCAAGAAAGGGTTCCATTCTTTCTCGAACTCCTTTGGTTTTTTCGTCTCCCCACCACACCTCGACTCTGCTTCTTCCGCGTAAAAATCCATTGAACACTTCTTGATTCATCTCGTGTTCAGTGAATACCCACTGCAATACGCTTGAAATCTGCACATTTCCCGCGTCATCGACTGAGGGACTCGTCAAGTGACTTGCGATATCCGGGAGATGATTTAGTCCATGGTCGTCAAGCCACTGTATCAATCTATCTATTCCTACTGACTCGAACAAACCTTCGTGGCGATGAAGAGAGAAGAACGCTGCTTGTTCGCGGGATAAAAGCATCTTGCCTAGTTGCTGCATCACTTCGCTTGGAACGTGGGCTGCACACTTAGCTAATATCGCGTCGAGCTGCTCGGTTTCCGTTGTCGCCCGACCTCCTCGATCGACAATTAGTCGCAATACAAATTCTGCAATGGTTTCGGGATGCGTCTCGACGAGCGACTCGGCTACGTCCATCCATTTATGGGCATCGTATCCCACGTGGCCACCGGCAAGCTTATTCAGGAAGTGCAAAGCGAACTCATGCAGCGTCGCTGGCAGCTGCTTTTCGTCTACGAGCTTCCACATATACAATAAGTCAAGTGCGGTACTCGCTGCATACGAGTCATCAGATGCAGTCTCGATCTGCAACCGCTTGCAAATTTCAATTTGCATTTCGGGAGTTGTAGAATGCAACCATCCCCCGTAACCAAGCTGCGCAAAGATGCGACTGGGTTCCTCATATCCAGAGTCAACTATCCGCATCAATCGACGAAAACCAATCTCAGATACGTCAACATAGATGGTCACGTTCGCGGTGTACTCTGGGTGATGCGTCGCAGATTCATCGAGATGTGACCGCCATTCACTACCAAGTCCGCTTTGACCTTGAAGTCCGATCAGATACCCCGCTACGAAAATTGAGCTCTCGCCCTTCGAAATCCAATTGCGAACTCTATCGCTAAGTTCTTTGGACTCGTCGCGTTTACCACACTCTTTGGCAAGAGCCAAAGTCCCCTCAATGAATCTTGGTTCAGAGAACTGCGGAACGAATACGTTTAGTAAGGAGGCTTCAGCAAGCAAATCCACAGCAAGCTTTGCATACGGATTCTCTTCCGATTCAATTCCAACATCCCAGGGATTCTGAGAGATCCAATATCGCACTCGTTCATTCAATTCTTTTGGAGCTATCTCCTCCTCCCAGTTACGCAGCTCTTGCGCAGTCGCTTGCCCTTTCTCGCCATACCGCTCGTGTGAGATAGCTCCAGCGCACCATCGAATTCCTGAAACCAGGTTAGCGGACACTGTCTCGTTTGTTGGATTACCGACTGCTGCCCGCACGTCAGATAATAGGTCGAGCCAAACAAAAGGCATAAGGCGCTGACTGAGTTGGATGTCGAAGAACTCTTGTTCATCTTTACTAAAACTACATCGCAACTGCAGGAATTTCTTAGCGAAGCTTACCCGCAAGTCTCGCAATTCTTCAGCTGTGCGGGCACGCCATGGAGCGGGTGCTAGTCGCCCACTTACGATGGCCGGAGGAATGATCATTCCGACAGATTTGGCCTCCAATACTTCGAAGCCACATTCAATGCTTAGCTCGCGTTCCTTACCGCTGCTTGTTGCCACTCTCTGAAGAATGACACGAGAACGATCCTCGAGTGAAACGGCAGACTGGGAAAGCGTTGACCAAAACTGATTCTTCCAGATCTTAGTCGCGTTATTGCCGATTCTCGGTTCGTTTTCTGCCAGAGCAAGCCTAAACAGAATTCGCTCGCATTGATAAAAATATTCGGGAAAACGAGCCAAGCTTTCGCAAAGCCATACAACATACCGCCTTCCCTTGTAATCGCCTGTCGCTGAATCTCCCGAAAAATTAATTAGTTCGTCGATTGAAGTTTTTTCGCAGAGACCTGCAAGCCAAGCAAGCCCTTTGACAGGATCTAGTTCAACCCATGACTTAACGACTTTCGCTGCAGCAGTCTTCTCAAGTTCCTCTATTGAGAAGTCTCGCAAAAGCCCTAGAAAGTAATGGCTCAATTGAGCCACCACCCTTTCACGTATTTCCCCTGTGCAGTCGTTACATCGATCAACAAATCTCTTTCGAAGTCTATCTGGCAATGCAGAATAAAACTCGTCAAGATCATCAGCGATCCGATCCCAGCAATGTTCCGCAAACACCATTGTTGCTAGCGCATGGGGAGTCGCCTCAAAATACCGTTCACTCTTACTTGGTGCCGAGAGACCGTAGCGATACGCTAACGGAGCTGATCTGCGAACGTTTTCCGATGTAAGCGCGAAATACTCTTTAATTGATTCGATTTCATTCTTTACGGAACCACCGATGCCGATATCGACGAAACAACTCGCGGCTTCATACAGCCTTCGCAAGTGTGCGCGATCATCGTCGTTAAGGCGCGCGAGGTTTAGAATTCGGTCTAAGATCGCACCGACACCACCGACAATTTCTTGCGGACCAGCGGGATCATCCTTTACGGCTTTAAGTAACAGGAGAGCGAGGCGAAGATCATGCGCACTTCTTGCCGCAACCGACCGAAGCAGTTCCTCACGTAGACCAAGTCCATTTTGTTTTATAACTTCGTATACCTCTCCTGCATCCGCAGGTTCAGACATCACACAGATGTTTTGCCGGTTGCCGGTGTAAGGCTGTCGCCGAGAAGGACAAATCGTGACTGCCCGAACACTCTTGTGTAGAGAAGCGAGCTGTCCATCTAGATCGCTACACTTTTCCAGGGCAACTTCGTCAAAGACAAGCAACGCATTGCGTGGGTCGGCATGAAATAGCCGAAACAGATTGTGGCGTCGTGATTCAAGCTCTGTGTAACTTTCGCAATAGAGAACATCAACCGCATATTGGTCGGAGTAGCGTTGGCACGCCTCTCGGACAGCCCTTGTCTTGCCGATGCCTGAAAGTCCGGCGATATGCAGAACATTTGCCTCACCCGTCGAATTGAAATGGTCAATGATCTGCGAGACGATTACTTCGCGATCAGCAAAATTGACCCAATCGGTCTGCCTAGGGTCGTTTCGGGACCACTCGTCAAGAGAAACCAAGTGTTCGAATCTTGCTGCAAAATCGGGCATGTGGCGGAAGATAACACCTGGATTGAGGTTGATTGCTTCTGCGATTTCTTCAATCCATCTGAACTCAAATTGCTCTGCATCAAAACTGCCACTGAATTCATCCACAAGCGTTGCAACGTCGTCTTTGATCGCCTGTCGCTCATCGCTTGTCGAGTCGTGAAGACTGCACCAAACAAACGTATTCCCGTCAACCAGCCACTTTTGAATCTGCTCGTGATCTCGGATTTCGGCGCGGAAAGTCGGCTTGCTCAGTCCATCCTTTCCTGATTTGACAGACCAGTAGCTCTTCTTCTGCGGCAGAAAAGCTTCGCCATCATGTGAAAGATCTGCATGCACAATCAGATCGCGCCCGCCATCGCCCACTGAAATGCGTCTGTCCCAATCGACGTCGGAAGCGCCAAGGCCAACCTTGCGGCCAATTGAACGCAGTAGTGAGTTGACCAATTGCTCAGCTTTGGCAGACTCCCCGCTAAAGGTCTGGGCCACCTCTTTTTCAGTAACTTTCATAAGCTGTTCGTGCTCTGTTCCAATTTAAGCGTAGACTTAGAGTCATAACTGGGTCAAACAGTGCCACCCATTATGTGTTGACGCGTGATTTCGATCGTGCTGGTCAACCTGACACTCACGTCGAGACTGCCGCCGGGGCCGGGTGCCTCCGTTTGCGTGGCGTTGATTTTGCGTTCGGCTGCGTAACGCGTCGCACTGCCACGAAAGCGGATGCGGACGGTCACGGGTTCGCTGCCGGCGATCACGGCGAAGGCGCCGGAGAAGTGTTTCGACAGGTTGAAGTCGGCAGGGCGGTCGAAGGAAATCTCGGTGACCTCGGCGGACTCCATGCGATCGATCTTCCAGGTTCGGATCTCGCCGTGGTAACAGGAATGACCGACCACGTACAACGCGCCGTTGTGCTCGGCCAAGCCATACGGATGAATGTCGTAGCTGACGGGCTCGGTTGATCGAGCCGAGAGGTAGACGATGGAGTTCGCTTTATTGTCTTCGATCCCGAGCGTGATCGCGTCAATCACGTCAGCTTGGTCGCGGTAGTCGCCGTATCCAGGCGAACGATGCAGCCAGGGAGAGATTCGCCGGAAATAGTCGTCGTGATTGCCGCCAAGGGCGACTTGGATTTTCTCGAACGCGGACCTCGAGGCGTCGCCGATCACGGTGCCGTCGAAATCGCTTGTTCCGGCCCGGCAAACCATCAATGAGAAGGCTTCGTCGTACGTGAAGCGAACTTGGTCAATCGATTCGCGAGACAAACTGTAGGTCTTGCGGCCGTGTTGGCAGACGTGTTCTTGGATCGCGATTCCTAGTTGACGCAGCCCCACGATGTCGCGGCGGACGGTCTTTTCGCTGACGCCGAGCGATGCCGCGAGCGACTCGATGGTCTCGTCGCCCCGCCCAAGCGTAATCAATCGCAGTAATTGTGGATGACGCTTCCGCTGCGTTCCCATGCTCATCAATTCAAAACCTCGCCTTCCGCCGTCAAAACTCCTCGATGTAACCTCGCGCTGCAATGCGTTTCAAAATTCGCACTGGAGTGAATATAGCAAGTGTTTTGCTGGCGGGGGGCGGGATGGACAGCATGTGTCCAGAGTGCCGGCAAATAAACGGAAAACTCGCCGCAATCGCGTTCAATTTGCCGCAATCGCGTTCAATTTGCCGCAATCGCGTTCAATTTGCCGCGAACGACGGAGAGATTGGCAAGTGCGGCGTTTGTTTGCTCGGTATTTTGAGAGAGGCCTGCCCGTCGGCAGGTTGACGGCGTCGGCCTCTCAGGGGCTCTGGTGCGGTGGAGATTGGGGACCGCGAGCAGGCCTGCACCGGGGTTAGGTCTTGTGTGGGGTTTGGCCTTGTGTTCGGTGTTTCAGAGCAGGAGCAGAAAGAGCTGCTCCTTTTGTGTCGGAGGCTTGCCCACGCTGTTTATGACCACATACTCCAGTCGCTATCGCGGCTGCGGGCCGAAGCCGAGCCGTTTGCCCTGTCCAGGCGAAACGTAGCGAGCGGATCGAGCGGATTGCGATCCCCCTTTCCTCGCCTGCAGGTCGTGCCGTTTTTTCTTCCTGTGTCAGCCGTGACATGCTTCACCGGCCCAGCCTTGCGTTGGGAGAATCGGCCATCGAGTCTTCGGCGAGATCTTCGCACAAGTGCCGGTGACCTTAAACTTGCATGTTGTCATTACCAGCTATGCCGCCTGTCGTTTTGAAGCCATCGTCAGGATGGCGGCGAATAGGGACAGCAACAAAATCAACAATGCGGTCTGCCAAACTGCAAGTCGGTGTTGCAAAGCAAACTCGAGTTCGAGTTCCAACGGTTCGTTTTCGGCGACTTGCACACTGCGACTAAACGTATAGACCACGCCTTCTTCGGGCAGGCTGATGAGGATCGCTTGTGGAGCCGGGTCGGTGGTGTGTTGATGCTGGACCAAGCGTCCCGCAATCTGCCCGAGAACCGCGTTGTCTTCCGTGCTGTTTCCGCGAAGCAGTTCGCTGAGCTGTTGCGGATGAAAATTCACTGCGTCTTGGTGCAGGATGGGGTTGTCCGACGCCGCTTCACGGAATTGTGGGTTGTCGGATAACGCCGAGTCACTTGGTTTGTTGTCGAGGTAAATTCGTTGACGCCGGGTATTCAAACCGACGATCGCCTGCTGCGTTTGTAAATTCTCAAGCTGCACACGCGCGTCTTCATTCGATGCGGCGTCCAGTGCGTATTGGTTGGCGACACTGCTAAGTGCCCGCCGAGCCTTGGCTTGTTCACCGGCCTGGATCAATTGATTGGCTTGCTCAAGCAGCTTGGTCGCCTGCTGTGCTTGCACTTGTCGCTTGCCGCTGCTTTTCGACAAATAGGAACTACGGTTGTATTCTTCCTGATTGGCTTGCTGGACCAATTCCAGATTGCCGTCGTTGTCGATCAGCTCGAATCCCTTGGGAGCGACGACATTCCACTGGATATTCTCGAGCGGCACATTCATTTGAGGGCTGGCAAGTTTTAAATCGCGGAGGTCGTTATGGCGACCAGGACGATCATTTGCGACCGAATAGACAAAGCGAACTTTCGCCGTGCGGTCGTCGATGCCCGGCAGGATGTAGAACTGCCACACATTCCCTTTGCCATCCAGGCGAATCGAATTCACACTTTCACCATTCACAAAAATACTGAATAGCTCGCCTCCTTCGGGCAAACCGACGCTCAGGCTGCTGCGCTGGATGACTTCCATATTGGCTTCGACCGCGGTTAGTTGATTACCGGTCGGCGACAACACCGTGGTAAATGTGCCGCTGGCCACACGAAGTTTCAGAGCATCGGCTAACGAATGGCGTTTGACGACAATGTTTAGGGAGTTTTCAGGAGTCACGGCGCGAAGCACGAGAGCCGGCGCGGTCCGGTTTCCCGCATCCCGCAGCGTTTGGGGAACGGTGTTCCAATCAGCCCGCTGCCAGCCCTGAGTCAGCGCAGCGTGCTCTAATTCCAATCGACCGCCGGCGCGGACGCCAAAGTAGTACGACAACTGGCGGGCGCCGGGGAATTCGGCCGGGACGAGGACTTCGTTTGCCTGCTTTGAACTTGACTGCGATGGGGTTTGCCCATTGACGGACAGATTCTCGCGATCGCCGCGCCGTTCATATTCAATTCGGAATTGGATCCTGCCGATCACGTGACGCTTGAACTGAACTTCCCAGATATTTGAATCGGGGGCGGTTCGCACAAAATCGCTGACGGTATCGCCGCTGGCTCGCAGCGTCTTGATCTCGTCTTCGTCGCTAATCGGCAACGCGATCGAAAGCGTGCGAATCGAAGCATTCTGCACATTAAATTCAGCGATCAAAGCGGATCGTGTCTGACCTTCGCGTAAGGTGATTTCATGCAGCACTTGCCCCGTCACCCAGGGTTCAAGTTTTTCGATCCCCAGTACCAGATCCCAGTCACGCTGTAACAGACGAAAAGCCAGCGAGCCCTGAACTTGTCCGCCCATCGTGCGTGGATCAGTCTCCGATACATTTTGGCGTGACACCGTTCTCAGCCGAATGCCCGTCGTAGGACGAACGACCAACTCGCCGGTTTGACGCGTCGCTTCGTTCAATTCAAATCGCGGTATCTGCCAGTCGCCTGGATCGGTTGGCGCTGTCCCGGACAGCGTCAGAGAAAAACTCTGCGAACCGATCGTCTTGCCATTTAAATGCAGAACGATCTGTCGCTGGTCACCTTCGCTGAGTTCGGCCCAATGATGCAGCGCGGCGCCCGTGAGTGACTCGACCTCGAGACCAGCAGGCAACGGGAAACTCAATTGGAACAAGCCGGTTCGAGTAATCTCGGCTGCGAAATTGATGCCCAAGACCACCCGTTCATCACCGAGCGACAACACTTGCTTGCTGATCACGCGAACTTCCGACTCGACCGGCGCCACACGCAGTGCCAACTCTCCGCCCTCGGCACCATATCGATATACCCGGTGCAAAACCGCTTGCTTATTGAGAATCAAAGACGCATCAAAATCTCCCAAATTGACCGCCGACATTCCTTGCGATTCTAATTTTTCAGGTTGGGCATCGGGTCCAAATGCGATCGCCACCAGACCAACTTCACCGCCCGCCTCCGCGACTCGTAGTGGAGCCAGGGTGACTTCCGCAGGCAGCGAATCGAGGCCCCGCTGCGTATCGATGACGACATTGAAAGGCTGTGACTGAGCCGGTTCGATTTCCAGTTTCAAGCGACCACGATCAGCATCGAATTGCCAGGAACCGACCGGGCCCTCCACAGCACTGACGGTCAGCCCTTTGGGAACAAGCACCGCTAATTCACTCAACTGACCTTGTGAGGTTCGGATGTGAAGCCGATGACGGCCATCGACGACACCCGGACCTGGCAAGTAGAGATTCGAGGTTTCCACGAAAAATTGAGTTTCCTCGGTAGTAACGTCTCGAGCCTTTGGTTTCAGGATGACGCTGGCTTTTCCGGTGCCAAGAAGCAGATTCACCTTGGTCGTCTGATCGTCCGAATCGACCGCTTCCACGCGGACTGCCGTGGGGCTAACGACATCCCATCCGGCTTCGTCGTAGCTGAGAGAGATCTCCTGTACCGCAGCAGTGCCAGTCAACACGGGCACCCCCTCGAGCGGTTTGATCGCCTCGAGCTGATACTCAAACGTGGCCTTATACTCGGCCGCCTCGCTTGGCAGCGAATCCTCTTCCACCTCGGACGCTTCTTCGTTAACCGGAATGCTGATGATATAGGTCAGACCTTCGCCAGGCACCTCTTGTTTGGACAAACGCAAACCGTTGCCATCGAAACGAGTCAGTACCGCTGGCGTTCTTAGCAGCAGAAAACGGTCCCCCGGTTGCCCTGACAAAGTGATCGTTCCAACTGCGGTTAAACGCGAATCCAGGTGTGTCATCCGCCACTGCTGCTTGATCGAATCAGCCGCGTTAAAACTTGCTGGGTCCGCTGCCGAAACCGAAGAGCTTGCGAATGAAAGAACCATGGCCAACAGAATCATGATCGGCGTGAACGTGATGCCGGGTTCTGCGTCGGGATCATCCGTTCCATCGGCTTCCGTTTTGGTCTTCGGTTTTTTGGCGATATTGCGAAGCCAATGGCCCAAGCCGCGAGTCGAGTCGAGTGCGGGCCGAAGGATTAGCAGGATCAGAATCCCGAGGGCAAGCAGAGCATAAAACCACGGTGCACCGCCGCCTTGCAGCAATAACCCCAACGCGATCAGAAACATGCCAATCCAGCGGCTTATCATTCGAACTCTGGCATCGCTGAGGATGAATGACCAAGCTAATGCGACGACGCCGCCCAACAGTGCACCGAGGCCGGTCCATGAGAGATCAACCCGCCAAAGCGGCGTGTTTTGCACCTCTAGCTGAATGGTTTCCCCCGCCGACAGAATCGGCAGACTCAGTTGTAGTGGAACCGCTGATCCTATCTGCGAAAACGCGGAGCTAGCCGTTGCGACGGATACGACAATGGCGATAGCCAGGCTGAGCAGCCCTAATGCAGGCCAAGCTGCCGACTTTCCGCACGCCCAGATTCCCATGACAGTGAACAAACCGATCACGATCAAAGGGACCATTCCGTGCTTGGCCACCCAATTGAAACCGGACGCTCGGGTCACAGGTTCCGCAGCAGTAACGGTTCCGCCACTGGGTACGAGCACATGCTTCTCATCACCAACGATATTCCATTGTGTTTTCAGTACCGGTGCAAACACGATCGGCAACATCAGCACGGGATTGGATTCGTCGACGGTCGGTTTGCCCAAGCTAAGTCGGACTTCGATCGGAAGGTTGGGATTGATTCCACCGGGCAGTGGAATCAAGGTGGCGTCATCCGCTTGCCGCGCGGTCGCAACCTGGCCATTGACGGACACTTTCCAAAGACGGACCGGATCGCCGGGCAGCTTGACCCTCAGCGTGCGTTGTCCACGTGATTTGACATAGCACAACACGTCGGTCACCAGTTCGCCGTCCTGTGAAACCCGACTGTTGACCTCCGAAAACTCCACCACCTGAGTCAAGGTGGTGCCAGGTTGGAACCAGTCGACTTGCAGTTTCAAATCGAACGGACGTTCGGTGTATTGCCAAGTTCCCAGTGGCGGCGCGGTGCTAAGCAGACGGAACTCGGCAGGTAGCTCCAACGGATCAAGTTTCAGCATGTCGTCGGAAAGCGAGACCGTATTGATTTCGACCTGCATCGGGCTGACGACTTGGATGTAACCACGTTCGCCTTGAACGCCCATTGGAGCAATCTGTCCGGCCTGGAACGAGCCATTGTTTTCGTCCGGCTTTTCTTCAAACGTCACCAACAAGGTGTAAGCGCCCATCACCGGCTGGTGAAGAGAAACGATCAAAGTGTCGTCCTCCCTGCGCCACGTTCGGACGTCTTGGCCGTCGACCATCACATTGCCCATCGCCGCGGGCACTGCAATTTTCCATTCGGATACCGGAGCACCGGTGACGAAGTAATTGACTAGCGCACTGCCATACACCGTCTCTTGACTGAGCGAGTAAAGATGAAACACATCGGACTGGACACTCTGTTCAAGCAACTCGATTCGCATGCTGGCGGACCATCCAGGCTCACGGATGCGAAAGGCTTGCTGGAGTCCTGCGGTAGGTTTGGGAAAATAGGACAACGGCTTTTCCACCAGCAGATCTGCCTGATCCACGGCGATCCTAAAGCCAGGCCCGCCAATGATTCCGATGTCGCCTCGAACCGCTTTCGCGCCAGGGTATTCGATCCGTGGCAAAACCCAATTCCCAGCGGTTGCGGCTTCACTTTTTTCAAGGTGTAACGTCACGAGCTGGCGTCCCGCGATATCTTGATCAAACATCACTTTCAAGTTGCGACGACCGTCCGCGATTTCCGTTGCTGCGATGTAGTCCGCAACGCTAGCGCCGGTCACCGAGACGATGGAATAGTCGGCCGGAATTCCAAAATCCCACTCACGAATCGATGCTTCACGAACGTCCAATTCGATATCCGCCTTGATCACACGGTCGGCTTCCGCCAGTTGATACAACACCAGTTGCGAGATACTGACCTCGGGTTGGATCCGATCCGCAGCAATGGTGAAGTCATGGTCCGCCGATGGAAAACGGTAAACAAAAACCTGTCGTGCCTCGATTGGCTCACCGGGAAATTGCTCCGGTGCCAACTGAGTCAATCCACTCAACCCCGTCGGCTCGACACGCACCGAGCCCAAATTGGAAAGCCGCAGAAAGCCGGAATGCCGGATCGCCCCGGTCGGATTCAGTCGCAGCCCTTCGACACGCACGGGAAACGCACCAAGCGGCGTCTGGCTACGCACCTTGATCTGGCTCGCCCCCGTCATCGCTTGGCTCAGAGTGATGTCCAGCTGACGATTTTCGGCTTTGCCGCTCACTTTCCAAGCGACGACTTCATCGCCTTGGACGTCGAGTATTTCTCCTGGGCCATGCATTAGAATGCTCAAGGCTTTCAGCTCTCCCTGAAGCACTTGATAGTCGATTTGATGATCTTGACGCAGTAGTCCCACGCCAACTTGTGCTTCGACATGCCCGGTGGTGGTGAAAAACAGCTTTCCATCACCCGCTTTGCGAGCCGTCTTCCATTGCAAACGCGCGTGACCGTTTGCAGGCAGAAATCCCAACCAATCCTCTTTGTCTCGCAGTGGCACAACGGATTGTTGATCACGATTAAATTCGAGATCCGAATCGAGTCCGCTGAGTGTTAAAGGAACGACGGCGCTGGCAGCGATCGTAAAATCGATACGGTGTCCATTGCTCTCGGGCGAAACCAACGTGGCGACAAAGTTGAGTGTCACTGGATACGTACCAGCTTTGTCAAACACAAGCTTGTAGACGGGTTGTTCATTGTCATTGGAAAGACGCAGTCGATAGTTCGAATCAGCGGGCACTTCGCTAACGGCCGCATCGCCCGATAGGATTGTAATTTCCGCATTGTCCTCGGACACCACGGCGGTGCTGCGAAGCTGGAAGTCCACCGACTCGCCGTTGGGGTGTACCGTCCCTTTCAAAGTGGTGTCGATCAGTTCCACCGGTGCAGGTGAGACACCGCTACGATTGAGCGAAAGTATCAGTTGACCACCGGTCGTGGTCTGAAAACGGTTTGCGCCGCCATCGCTATCGAGTGGTGCAAATCCAGTGGCCTCCGTGACGGTTCCCTCCACGGCGGGGTCGTACTCGATACGGACCGTCGAGTTAAATCCAACGGATTCACCGGGGGTGAGGTGTGTCAGTTTGATCTCGCGGGGAAGTTTTAACTTGGCGTGGGGCGAGTGAATGGAGATCACCGCTTTCGCGTCCGTAACATCTTCTTTTAGATGCAGATCAAGAAATCGCTCGGAACCAACTTGGCGTACGGACCACGACTCAATGTTATCGCCAGCGACTGCGGTCACTTGTCCCTCGCCGCTGAGTCCAAGGCTCAATCGCTTCGCAGCACCCTGGATCACTTTGATCGTTAATTGAATCTCTTGCTCAATGTGGTCCGTTCGCACCTGCACGGCAGCATCGGCCGTAGCGGTATAGAAGAGAGTCGGCACTGGCAAATGTCCGCGAGCTTCGACAACGATTGTGCCGGTACCATCACGACCAATGGAACTGTTGATGCTGGCTTGGCCCTTGTCATCCTGAGCAACACAGGGAAGATTCAACATGCTCGCAACGCAAGCAAGTCCTAGCAGAACCATGGGGCTGGCGTGCAGCAAGGTTGTCGTATTCATGAGTGGATGCTTCTTGAGGTGAATTTGTTTCAAATTGTCCGCCCACTACGCAAGACGGTCAGACGCGGTAACAGCCAGGAACGTAGACTTAGACCCTTTTCAAAAACCGGTAGCGGAAGTCACGCGTGACTTTCGACCAAGCTCTATCGGAGCCGAAATTCTTGAAGGCTTGTTGATTTAATCCAAACGCAAATCGAAACGGTGAGCCGTGGGCCGTAAGGCACCGGGTAGTGCGTGGGACCCGGCCGCTGACGCGTCGCGGCTCACTAATTCAACAAGCCGTTGACGAATTCCGCTACAACTGAATCAGCAATGATCGCTCGTTTTGGGTTTTCGGATAGGTTTTTACTCTCCGCTCACTTGCCGGGCCTGTTGGATCATCAATTGCAACTGAGCGACTCGATCGGAATTGCGATCTTGCTCGGGCAATCCGGCGATCAAATTGGACAACGTCTTCAGCTCAACCATTTCCCCCAACACTCCGCTGCGGAGCTTTGCCGCGAACAAGGCGGCCGAGGCAGCGAGACGCAGTGACGCAGTGGATTGCTCCAGACGCGGAGCGTTGGATTCGTACGGAATGGGCCAACGGTTTTCGATCATCTGTCCCGTTGATAGATCGCGAAATCGCACCGATACGGAACCGACATCGCCTTCCCCATCAGGCTTCGCTTCGAATTGATACAACGCCACACCGGCTTCGGACGCCGCCATTTCGGCCGCGTCGACGTTGTCGTTGCGAAAGTCTTCTTGTTTAAGACGATGCTTTTCGAAGCCCAGCAACTTGTAGCGGCCCACTCGTTTCGGATTGAACTCGACTTGCACTTTTACGTTCTTTGCCGAAGGACGCAGTGCCCCAGCAATCTGACTCGCAAACCCTTCATCTGCGGCATCATATGAATCGAGCAGGTAGTAACGACCGTCACCTTTGCGAGCGAGCGCTTCGAGAATTTCATCGTTCAATCCATCGGCGCTGATCCCCGCCGCATCGAACGCGATACCCGCGACTCGCATTGTCGTGATCATCTGCGACAGACGTTCGGGGTTGGCATCGCCAAGGTTCACGGCTCCATCGGTAAGCAAAATGATCCGGTTTTGGGCATTGTCAACGTGTTGTTCCTGGGCCTTTTCGAAAGCCAACTGCAGAGCGGCTTCGAGATTCGTGCCCCCTTCACTGGGCAAGTTGTCAACGAGTTCAACGAGTTGGCTCGATTGGTCTCCGCTGACCTTGTCGGCCAATAATCGCGGCTGACGTGCGAAGCTGATCAGCGTGACTTGATCGATTGCTTTGAGCTGTTGAGCCAGCAGGGCGAAAGCGCGTCGCACCGTTTGTTGACGATCGACTCGTTCCATCGAACCCGAGTTATCGAGCAGAAAAGTCAATCGCAGCGGCGTATGGCTCGCACGGCCCGCCGCAGCAGTCCGCATCGAAACCCGCAGCAAATTTCGTTGTTGCAGAAAGGGATGAATCGATTGTTCGACGCGACAGGCGACTTTCTCGCTTTGACTTGGCATTGGATCACCGTAGTCAAAAGCATTCACGAATTCTTCGATCCGCACCTTGGCTGCCTCGGGCCACGATCCATTGGCCAGCGCGGCTCGGGCGAGCTTGAAGGATACGTCGCTGACGTGCAGCGAGAACGTGGAAAAGGCTTCCTCCGCCGCATTCTTTTCATCCAGCCCGGCTGGTGAAGCGGTTGGAGCAACGGTTGTTCTAGTTGGCTCCTTCGTTTGCAACTCTCTTCTAATCTTCCCTAACTTGATCGGTGGTTCTACGTACCGATAGACCGGGCCGGGTGAGTCGGCGGGCGACTCGCCATATCGCCGAAGTGATTCATCACTTTTGGACATCTCGCTTTGAAGTCTGCGGATCGAATCGATTTCGATTCGATCGCGGTATTGGTTGGGCATCGCAACACGGCTTCCGGAAACATTTTCCGCGATATGATCGGCAATCTTCTTTTTCTCGGTTTTCTCTTGTGGCGTCCCCAAGAGATCTGCCCCGTCATCGCGACTGTCCCCATCGTCGTCTGCCCATTTGCTGATCTTCGCCTCGTCCTCACCCATATCCAGCTCGATACTGGCGATCGGTGCGCCGTTGGAAAAGCCTTCGGAGAAATACAGGTCAGTGCCACCGCGCAGCCCTGACGACAAATCGTCTGCCGAAGACATTTTCCCTGATTCCCCAGCATCATTATTTACAGCCCCACCAAGCATGATTCGCCCCGTCCCAGCGGGGAAACCGTCGACAACGACGTCGGGCTCTTGTTCCGATAGTGGGTGCTCCCATTCTTTAGCCCACATCCCACGCGATGATGGTTCGCTAGAACTCTCCGGCCACTTCGCTGCACGCAGGCCTTCCATACCTAAGCCCGCAATGGCTGGACTTGTAAATTTCCTATCGCCAACACTCTGCGATCCAAACCCCTTTGTTCCCGATTCAAAGGCGGACGAGGTTCTCGCCCCCCATTCGTCACTGAACTCAACGGCGGTGCTACTTGTTACGCTGTGAGGAATGACAGAGAAGTCATCAACGCTAGGCTGCGATAATTCAGGACGACGGCCATTGTCGGCCAGTCGGGGCGAGACACTCTCGCTCTCCTCCCATAACTTCTCACGCAACTCCGCTTCTTGTTGTGACAATTTGAATTCGGGGCCCGCCGGGAAATACTGAACATCGTCCTGCAGGTAGTAGGGGGACGGCACGGCCTTGTCCGTACTCTGGCTAAGACTCTCGCGAATCGCCGAAAGGGCTGATTTTGAGCTATTACGGTACTCTCTGTCTCCAACATTTTTTGTTGCTGCGGAACCAAAATGATCCTCACTCGCAGGTCCGATAACCGCACCTTCGGCGATGAAGGCATCGTAATCGGACGAGATGTCCTCTCCATCCATCGATTCCGATGAATCAAAGAAGCTACCAGCGTTCCTTCGGTCGTATTGGTACCGGGATGCGACACGTGCAGTGTAGATACTTGGCAGAAATAGACTCACGCCGAATCCCGCGATCAGCAGCACTGCGGCCACCTTGGCTAAATTGCCCAGAACACTCCGGCGATTCCACTTGCGTTTCCCAGCCGACTTGCTGAGCTGATCCCCGGACTTGCTGGCAAGTCGAATCGCTGGCGGCTCGCTTGCCTCGCCACTAATGAACGCCAGTACTGCGTGGCGTTTTTCCGTAGGCAATTTCCAGCCCTCATTCTTGGCATCCCATTCGCCGTTGCCGACGTCTCGCATCAATCCGTGCACACGTTCGATTTCGTCTTTGAAGGCAGCGAGATCGGCGTTGTCATCAATGAGACGCTGCAACTGATCACGCTCGAAGTCGGAAGCTTCGCCCAAAACGAGCGCAACAATGCGAGCTTCGAGTTCCGGATCGATTAACGGTTTGTTTGGTTCTTCATTCATGAATTTTCATCGATTCCGAGTGGACGCAATTTGCCAGCCAACTCTTTCAAGATGTGGTGCAGACGGTACCCGACGTTGCCAATACTGAGACCGGTTTGGGCACTGATGTCGCGATACTTGAGATCTTTGAAATACTTCAGCTTCACAAGCTGGCGATCGGTCTCGTCAAGATCCTCCAGCATTTCTCGCAGCGTTCCCGTCGCCTCGATTCGCAGCGTCATTGCCTCGGGCGATTCCGCTTTGCGGTCGGAAGTTTGCGTTGTGCTGTTGTCGCTGCCCAGCACTTCTCGGCGATGATCGCGGATGTGGGTATAGACGCGATTCCGCACACTCCGGAACAACCAAGCCTTGGGAGAATCGATTTCGTCCCAGTGAATATGCAGTTGCAAGAACACTTCTTGCACGATTTCCTCGGCCACCGCACGGCGACCGCTGAGGGCGAACGCGTATCGCAACAAGGGCGTCTCCTCGCTGTCAAACAAAGTCCGTACGCTCAGCTCCGTTTCAACATTGGGCTCCGTTTCATCATCGGAGCTCGGCTTGTAGACTCGGGGAGTCGGTTTCAACATTCACTCGATTCGCTGCGTCTTGGCGGTCTCGGATCACGACGAGTTCATCTTCTCAAAAGGAAAGACGCGACACAGCTAATTTTATTAGAGATTTTCCGCCAGTTTTCTCGAAATGCATCCACGGACTCACGACAGCCACGAAGTGGCGAGCATTCGTAATAGCCAGGAAGACGCTGCTCCCAATTGACTGGGCCAAATAAAAAACGCCGCCTGAAACTTGATGTTTCAGACGGCGTTTTTTCAATAGCGGAGGACACGGGAATCCGTCTTTTTCTTTCTTCCTGCCACGAATCACCTGCCGTAAGTCATTACTGGCAAGCAACTTACAGACTGAAGGTGAAAGCTGACTTTTTTTGCTTATCAGAACATTTATCGGCCCTATCGGAACATGGTTTTTGCCATCCCAGGCCGAGGATGCCTTTCTACCCGGCCAAGGACAAGGCCGGCAAAAAAACCAAACTGGTAACCGACACGGCCACCACCACCGCCGACGAGCCCGCGAAGGCCACCAAGTCCGCACCACAGGGTGCTGGGCACGGTTGCCCGCTGCTTTGGACTCTAGACAGCTTCCAAGGCGGTTGCACATCGACGCCCCGGAGACAATAGGAAGTAAATTGGTTCTTTTTCGGCGGGCTGTTTTTTGGGACCGGGGCACGGTTCCAGTTGGGGCGCAATACATGGTTCAAGCAATGCTATTGTGCCGGGCAACGTGGTCAACAAATGCGGTTGCAGCGTCAATACTCCTGCGGGCCTCAGGTTCCTGTACGTTTGCGCCAGCATGTGCGACCCGGTGGCGCAATTTGACCATGTCGGTATAGCCTTTCCAAAACGCTTGCTGGCAAATATCAAAATCGCTCGTCAGTGTTTGGTACAGTCGCAATACGTTCTTGTTCTGTAATGACTTTGCATTCAGTAGGGCGTTTACTGCTGCCTCTAATTCCGGAACTGCTTTATCGGCGTATGCCTTGGACATTGCATGGTCAACAATCACTTCACAGGCAGCTTGTGCAATGACAATAGCCGGACCGTAGTGGCCATCTGCAAAAAGCGTTTCCGCTGTTTCGACTAACTTGATACATGAGACTCGAATGTTCAGCCGACTGATACCGCCTTTCCCAGAGCCCTGCCCCGCTAGGCTTGCAATCCGCGCAGCACGACGCACTCCCCCGCAATTGTTACAAGGGCCAAGGTCGCCAGGCAAAAGCGGACTGTTGCAGTCACCGCAATATTCACTCACACGTATACTCCTCGGTAGGGCGGTCATGTACTGCGACAAAAAACGGGGGTGGGGCGGTTCACCAGTTTATGCAAAATATCGTTGCTACGCTGCCTAGGTATGGACGGGCAGCAAGGCAATGCTACGTGCCCACTAGGTGTGACGCACGCTTGCGGCTTGTGGCCGTGGTTTTGGCGTTGCCGGCGTTGGACCTACGCCAGGGATCCCGCCCCCAAGGTTCACCTATTCTGCAGTTGGCAGCAGGAGCCCACTTAACATGGACCGGTGCCATATGCTAGAGGTTTACGCGTCGCGTCCAACGTGCGGCTATAGACGTCTAGTGTTGCAAAACACTAGGTTTGTCAGCTTCATTGCATGTCGCTAAACAAAAAACCGGACACCTAATCGCGGTCAATTCTTTCGATGCCCCTTGTCCATCCATGCATCACAGACCTAGACATCTCTTCCACAAGTTCGACAATTTGGTTCTTTAGTATTCATTGTCGCACCATAGATTTGACCTGGCGTTGCCCCGGTCATGCATGGTGCATCGCATGACCGGGGCAACCGTGATGGCTGCATTTCATCAAACCAAGTCGGGGTTAACCGTTCCCGGGCTTGCGGTGGTAGCTAGCCACCAGCCCGAAGCTGGTCAGTGTTAAGTTTCGTTAGTAAATGTCAGTTCAATGGCGGTAAAAGGTGGATCTGAGGCGTTTTATTGGTGCATGACTGGGGCCAATGGGGACGCAGAGCCGGCTGTGGGCAAACTGGTAAACTAAATTTCGTTAGCACGTGCCGCACTGCGTGCCTGGTGTATTGGATGTATCTCTGTTTCAAATGCTGCTCTACCTGCGTCGTTGGCAGCATGCGTAGCTTCGTCGGTCAGGGCCCATGGCGGCTCAATTGTTTCGGGATTTGGCTTAATGCTAGTGCATCGCTCAGTTAAATCTGCCCCTGACAACGTAAGCCGAATAACGAAACTTTCCCTGGTTACAAGTTTTGACTCCGCATCCGTATTTTCCCAGCGTGCATTAAGGACTCGCCTTCTGGACCTTACAAGGATTAACGACTTCGCACGAAAAGGTCCGATCAAGACTCAGGATTCAGTGGACTTTTTGCTAAATTGGAGCCGTTTTTGCGTCATATAAGATAAGGCAAACAGCTTATCTCTGACCAAATCCGCTCAAGACAATCGCTCAGCTAAACTAAACCCAAAAATGCGGCATATATGATGTGTAGTGTTATGGCGATCATGCCAGTTTTTAACGTCCGGTGCGTGCATTGAGCTAAATTAACGCCCGAAACGCGGCATATTACTTGAGGGATGTTTACCCATTGAACGTATCTAAAAGTCTCTACTGAATTTCACCAATGCTCCGTTTTCACGGAGCGTTGTCTTTTGCGCACAAATCGGGTTGCCGAATTCTGGTGAGCAGCCTGCCCACAGAAAATTATCGCTCGCAGATTGATTCCGTTTATGAACTCACGGATCGATGGATGCATTGCCCCGGTGCGTACGCTGGATCATCTTCACAGGAAGCAAAACAATGAACCATGATCTTTCTAGCATGGGTGCGGCTAACGAAAAACTCACCCGGAACGCAAGTAAGTGGTGGTCAGAAATGGCTGCCGTCCATCATCTTGATTTGAAAGGATTTGATCCCGAAGAAGCTCTTGAAACACGGATCGTCTGGGCAACTGCTCACGGGTATGACATCGGTACAATCTACTCTCGTTTCAGCACTAAACTGCAACATTCAACCGATGACCAAGTTCGGGAGAACATCCAATGGGCCGCGAAAAACCGCATCTATGTTCCGTCTGAGTTGATTTCCATTGACGAAGGCGTCAAAGGCAAACGCATGCAACGTGCCGGTCTGGATCGCACCAAAGCGAT